>CAYTLZ010000070.1:0-16313 GCA_964438785.1 uncultured Actinomycetota bacterium
ATCGCGTCCTCGCTGGACACCGGCCGCAGGACGATCGGGTGGCCGTAGGTCCGCCCGTCGCCCTGGACACCGACGGAGTGCACCTCGGCCAGCAGCACCACGGGGCACTGCCAGATGGCGCGGTCCAGGCCGGCGGCGGTCAGCTCCGCACGGGCGATGGCGTCGGCGGCGCGCAGCAGCTCCAGCCGGTCGCGGGTCACCTCGCCGACCACCCGGATGGCGAGCCCGGGGCCGGGGAAGGGCTGGCGCTGCACGATCGCCTCAGGCAGCCCGAGCTGCAGCCCGACCCGCCGGACCTCGTCCTTGAACAGGGTCCGGAGCGGTTCCACCAGCTCGAAGGCCAGGTCGTCGGGCAGCCCACCGACGTTGTGGTGGCTCTTGATGTTGGCGGCACCGCTGCCACCGCCGGACTCCACCACGTCCGGGTAGAGGGTGCCCTGCACCAGCAGGTCCACGTCCCCGCCGTGGGCGTCCACGATGTCGCGCGCGGCCCCCTCGAACACCCGGATGAACTCCCGGCCGATGATGCGGCGCTTCTCCTCCGGATCGCCCACCCCGGCGAGCGCGTCGAGGAACCGGTCGGCGGCGTCCACCACCACCAACCGCACCCCGGTGGCGTCGACGAAGTCGCGCTCGACCTGCTCCGCCTCGCCGGCCCGCAGCAGCCCGTGGTCGACGAACACACAGGTCAACTGCTCGCCGATGGCGCGCTGCACGAGCGCCGCGGCCACGGCGGAGTCCACCCCACCCGACAGCCCGCAGATCGCGCGGCGGTCTCCCACCTGGTCGCGGATGCGCTCGACCTGCTCCTCGATGACGTTGGCGGTGGTCCAGGTCGGCCGGCACCCGGCGATCTCGTAGAGGAAGTGCTCGAGCACCGCCTGCCCGTGCTCGGTGTGCAGCACCTCGGGGTGGAACTGAACCCCGGCCAGACGCCGGCCGAGGTCCTCGAAGGCCGCCACGGGCGTGATGTCGGTGGCCGCGGTCACCGCGAACCCGGCGGGCGCCGCGGTGACCTGGTCACCGTGGGACATCCACACGGTCTGGTCCGTCGGCAGGCCGTGGAAGAGCGTGGCGTCGGGCGCGGTCACCGACAGGCGGGTGTGGCCGTACTCCCCGACGCCGGTGTGCTCGACGGTCCCACCGAGGCTGGTGGTCATCAACTGGAAGCCGTAGCAGATCCCGAACACCGGGATGCCGGCGCCCAGGATCGCCGGATCGAGGGCGGGGGCGCCCTCGGCGTACACCGACGCCGGGCCGCCGGAGAGCAGGATGGCGGCGGGGCGGCGTGCGAGCAGCTCCTCGGCGGTGATGTCGTGGGGCACGATCTCCGAGTACACCCGGGCTTCGCGGACCCGCCGGGCGATCAGCTGCGCGTACTGGGCACCGAGGTCGACGACGACCACCACCTCGCCGTCGGCAGGCCCACCCTGCGGCGTCGGCGCGGCGCTCACCGGCTGCCCTTCACCATCAGCTCCGCGTCGCGCAGCAGGGACAGGGACTCGTAACCGGTGACCCCCATGGCCCGGCGCAGCCCCCCGATCAGGTTCACGGTCCCGTCATCGCGGTGGGCGGGGCCGTGCAGGATGACCTCCATCGGCCCGAGGGGCTCGACGCGGGCGTAGCGGCCGCGGGGCAGTTCGTGGTGGGCGGCGGACACCCCCCAGTTCGCGCCGCGACCCGGGGCCTCGTCCGCGGCCGCCAGGGCACTGCCCAGCATGACGGCGTCCGCGCCACAGGCGATGGCCTTGGCGAGGTCCCCACCGGTGCTGATCCCGCCAGCGGCGATGACCTGCACGTAGCGCCCGGACTCGTCGAGGTAGCGGGTGCGGGCGTGGGCGACCTCGGCGATGGCGGTGGCCAGCGGCACCCCGATCCCCAGCGCCTCAGGGGTGGTGGAGACGCTGGAGGCCCCGCCGCCGACCAGCACACCCACGGCGCCGGTGCGCATCAGGTGGATGGCACTCTTGGCGGAGGAGACGTCGCCGACCACGACGGGGATGTCGTAGCGGGCGGTGAAGGAGCGCAGATCCAGGGGGGTGGTCTCCCCGTGACCGACATGCTGGGCGGTGACGGTGACCCCGTTGATCACGAGCAGGTCGAGGCCGGCCTCCAGGGCAGCTCCGTGCCAGCGCTCGATCTTCTGGGGGGTGAGGCTGGCGGCCACGAAACCGGTCCGCGTCCGGAGCTCGGCGACCCGCTGTCCGATCAGCTCGGCCTTCACCGGCTCGGCGTACAGCTCCTGGAGGCGGACCGTGGTGTCGGGACCGGGCTGCAGCGTCGCGATCTCCGCGAGCACCTCCTCGGGGTCCGCGTACCGGGTCCACAGGCCCTCGAGGTTGAGCACGCCCAGCCCACCGAGCTCGGCGAGCAGGGCGGCGGTATCCGGCGAGGTGACCGCATCCAGGGGGGCGCCGAGGACCGGGACGGCGAGATCGTGGTGGTCGAGCCGCCAGGACACGTCGACCAGCCCACGGTCCCGGGTCCGCTTGCTGGGGACCAGGGAGAGGTCATCCAGGGTGTAGCCGACGGTCGCCTGCCGGGCTCCGCCGATCGTGATCCGGTGCACGCCGTCCTCCGACCTCGTTGACAGCCGCGCAGGGTAGTGGCTGGCCCTGCGTCCACGGCCCGGTGCCCCGGGGCGACGGCGCAGCAGCCCGTGCAGACCCCCCGGGAGGGTGAACCGCCCAGTGGCGGTCCCGGCTGCGGTCAACGCCGCCGCGCGACCCCGAACACGTCGTCACAGGCGCCGGGACAGCACCACCCACACGGTGCGCAGCATGATGTCGAGGTCGAGCACCGGTGACCAGTTGACGAGGTACTGCAGGTCGTAGCCGAGCTTGTACTCGGGGTCGGTGTGGTAGTGCCCGTGGATCTGCGCGAGCCCGGTCAACCCGGGTGGGAGCTCGTGCCGCCGGGTGTAGCCCGGGATGCGCCGCTCGAACTCAGCGGTCAGTTCCGGGCGCTCCGGGCGTGGGCCCACCAGGGACATCTCCCCGCGCAGCACGTTCCACAGCTGGGGGAGCTCATCGAGCCGTGCGGCCCGGATCCACGCGCAGCCACGCACCACGCGGGGGTCAGCGACGGCCGCGAGGCGCGCACCCTGCCCGTCGGCCTCCGCGTCCACGGTCATGGTGCGGAACTTCACCATCTGGAAGGTCCGACCGCTGGCACCGACCCGCCGTTGCCGGAACAGCAGGGGCCGGCCCGCCACGGCGAGCTGGTACAGCGCGGTCAGGGCGAGCACGAGCACGGCGACGGGCGACAGCAGCAACAGCACGGTGAGATCGAACAACCGCTTGAACCGCGCACGCGACCGCGGCACGGTCTGGGTCCGCAGCAGCACGAAGGGCAGACCCCCGACCTCCCGGACCCGCTCCAGACCGAACAGCGTCTCCCGGGCGGACACGCGCAGCAGCACGGGGATGGCGCGTTGCTCCAGCGACTCCACCGCGTCGGGGTAGAGCTCCTCGATCCAGGGGCTGCTGACGATCATCACGTTGGTCGCACCGGTCTCGGCGACCGCGTCCAGCACCGCACCCGGGTCGTCCACCTCCCGGACGACCTCAGCGCCGGCACGGTCGGCGGCCAGGTGGACCCGGGCGACCTCGCGGTCGCTGTCGGCACCGGCGAGCACGACCTTCGGCGGGCCCTCCCGTCGGGTGCGCAACCGGTGGACCAACCAGCGGTTCGCGGTCACCGCGACGGCCCCGAGCACGATCAGGATCACCAGGTTGGTGATCGGGAACGGCAGCGCACGGGCGGTGCTGACGCCCACCTCACGGGCGAGCCCGGTCGAGGCGAGGTTGAGCAGGGCCACCAGGCCTCCCGCGCCCAGGGTCTGCCGGGCGGCCCGGGGCAGCGGTGACGGCGCCCCGAGTCGCGGCTCGCGTTCGTAGAGCCCGCCGAAGTAGAGGCTCGCGACGAACACCGCCAGGGCGACGGTGAAGGAGAGCAGGTAGGTGATGACCGGGTAGGTGGGCCAGGCGGTCCCGAACCGGACGAACATCGTCCCGAACAGGATGCCGAGCAGCGCGAGGACGTCCGCGAGCATCACCAGCCGGAAGCCACGCTCGTTCAACCGCGCCAGCAGGGGGCCACCGGCGGACTCCTGCGCTGCACGGTCCGCCGGCTGCGGTGTCGGAGCCGGTGCGGCGCCGGTGGTTGGCGTGTCGACGTCGGCATCCTGCGCGCGCCCACCTCCCGGGAGCAGGTCGCGGTCGGGCATGGCTGCGGCTCCGGTTCGGTCTGACGTCGGCGCTTCGGGCGCGTACCCCGCAACCCCACCGCTCCCGTCCTGGTCCGTCGCCCGCAGGCGACGCGGGCCGGCGGAACGGAGACGGCGCACGCGACGACGGCGGGGACCGGTGGCGGCGACCCGCGCAGGATAACCGGGCGAGGACCGCGTGGACCGGGCTACCCCCCCGCGACCACCGCTCCCCCATCACCGCCCGGTGGCACGGCGACACCGGCCTCCACCAGTTCCGCGCTGGCACGCATCAGGATGGACGCCATCGCGCCGCGGGTGACCGGATCCGCCGGCCGGTAGGAGAAGCCGCCGACGCCGGTGACGATCCCTGTCGCCGCGAGCCGGTCGATACTGGCCTCGTGGGTGTTGCCGTTGTCGTCGGTGAAGGTGTCCCGGCCCCGTGGCAGCGGGGTGCCGGTCACGTACTCGATGCTGCGGGCCACCAGGCTGGCGGTCTGGGCGCGGGTGACGGGTGCCGCGGGGGCGTAGGAGGTCGCCGAGCGTCCCTGGATCACACCCGCCGCCGAGAGCCGGGCGATCGCCTCGGCGTGGACGCTGCCCGCCCGGACGTCGGCGAAGGGCAGGTCGGCGCCGGCCGGCAGCGCGGTGCCGCTGCCGCGTTCGGCGTGATCGTCGATCCAGCGGGCCAGGAAGGAGGCCATCTGCGCCCGGGTGACCTGCCCGTTGGGCGCGTAGGTCGTCGGGGTGACACCCCGGGTCACCGCCCACCCGGAGAGGCAGGTGATGGCCTCCGCATGGGTGGTGCCGACCACGTCGACGAAGCCGGTGGAGGCGAGCAGCACCTGCTCGGTGCAGGCCTCGGTGAGGGCTCGGGCAGCCGCCGGACGGGGGACGTGCACGAAGATCGCGTCGGCGACGGCTCGGCCGGGCTGACTGGGCCGGTTCACGACCCGGCCGTCGCGGACCTGGGTGGTCGAGCCGCCACCGTCGAGGTTGACGGCGTCCCGGGCGCCGAGCGCGAGCATCACGTCCGCGAGCTGGCGCACGGTCACGCCGCTGGACCAGCCGGGGTTGGCGCTGGAGCTCTCGTCGATGGTGACGAGCAGGACCCGACCGTCGCCCGTGCGCCCGATCGCGGTGCGGGCACGTCGGTTGGTGACGTGGGCGTCACCGAAGCTGGCGAAGCTCCCCCACTCGTCCGCGGGCCGGCGGACACCGTCGCGGACCAGCAGCTGGCCCCCGGCCACGCCGCCGAACAGCCCGTCCCACGCCGACGCCGACCCGGTCTCCGGGGCGATGCGGGTGCGGACCGTCACGTCCTCCCCGATACCGACCCCGTCGAGCTCAGCGGCGCGCGCGCCCGTGGCGAGGAGCAGGTGGCGCCCCTCGGGCACGGTCAGCGCGGTGCTGCTGCGGACGAACCGCACGTCGGTGACCGCCCCGCTCGTGGCACCGGTGGAGGTCAAGGCCATCCCGTCGAGGGTGACCGCGACGGCACCTGCCGGTGCCGAGACCGTGGTCCCGAAGCGGTCGGTGTACAGCAGCACCTGGGCGTCACGCCACGGCTGGCGGTTGAGATCATCGACGCCGCCGGTGAGGACCCCGCCGAGGCGCTCGTAGGTGTGGGTGGTACGCACGCGGTCCATCACCATGCGCCCGTTGCGCTGCCACCCGACCACCGCCCGTCCCGTCGGCCTGCCGGAGCGGGTGACGGCCTGGCCCTGCTCGAGCCGTCCGCGGTCGACGAACAGGCCGTTGGGAGCCCCGATCGGACCGGCGAGCTGCTGGGCGTTCCAGAAGAAGTAGCCCCCGTTGACCCCGGCCACCGCGCCCTGCCGCCAGGCCCGCTCGGACAGCGCCCCCATCGTCTCCAGCCCCGCGATCCGGCCACGGGCGAGACGGGACCGCAGCTCGACACCGGGGTCGTCCTCCTGGAACCGGATGATGTCACCGCGTGCGAGGCGACCGTCCGGCAGCCGGACCTCGAGCTGCTGCGTGGACACCCCGCCGAGCAGCCGCTCGGTGCGGAAGGTGCGGACATCGACGGCCTCGGCCGGCACCGCGGGGACCAGCACCGCGAGCACCGCCAGCACCAGCAGCACCGCCACCGCACGGCACCGGGCGACAGCACGCACCGAAACGATCCCACCCACCACGAGCACCTCCCTGGCGTGGGCGAGCCCACGCTGTCGTCGGTGGTGGGGCACGGACCGCCCGTGCGCCGGCACGCCCCACCGGATCGGCGGCAGTCAACCCCGTCATCGGCCTCGCGCCACGGAGGTCCGACGAATACCTCGCCCAGCGCACGACCACCTGGCGGGCGTGCGTCCGACCGCACGCCGGCCCGTGGACCCCGCGCAGGCGTCCACGGGCCGAACAGGACCCCCTCAGCCGACTCCCGCCCCGCCGGCCACCCACACCGACAGGTGGCCGGGATCACGCTGGTGGGCGAAGCGGTGCTCGGCCGCCGGGTCGGCCCGGAGACAGTCGGGGACCTCGAGCACGGGCCGATCGGGGTGGCGCAGGAAGACCACCGGCACCTCCGGCTGGCACAGCAGGTCGTCCAGCTCCTGCTGGTCGGTGATGCGCTCCACCTCGACGTGGTCCAGGTACCAGCGGTAGCCGGTGTGGTAGCTGTCGACGATCAACCGGGTGTCCGGGTCGATCTCGTTCGCCCGCAGCGCGAGTTCGGACGCGGGCCGGAAGGCCTGGAGCGGTGTGGTGGCGGACCACCACAACCCCGGGGTGCTGGCCAGGAGCAGCAGCGCCAGCAGCACCCCGACCACGCCGGGTGTCCGCCGCTGCCCGACCACCACGGTGGCGAGGCCGACCACCCCGCCGGCCAGCGCCAGGGTGGCGTGGGGGAGCAGGAAGGAGATGTAGCGGTCGGCGAGGTGGAAACCGGCGGGGGCCAGCAGCACGATCGAGCCGCCGAGCCCGGCCAGCAGGTGGACCGCCAGCCACCGGTCGCGTCGCCACCACACGACCAGGCCGGCCACGCCGAACAGCAGCGCGGCCACGGCCGGCAGCGACCACACGGCCACCGCGCCACGCCCACCGCCGAAGGCCGGACCACCCACGAGCTGCAGGGGTGCGACCACCGGTGACCACCAGGTGATCGGGTCCGCGAAACGGCTCCCGACCCGGTCCGAGCGCTCCAGCAGCAGCTCGAGCAGGGGGCGGTAGACGGCGAGGGTGAGGGCACCGGTGAGTGCGGTCAACAGCACCAGCCGGACCCGCTGGCCACGGTGCAGCAACCAGGCCCCGGTGTGGGCGAGGTAGACCGCGACCGTCGGCGGGAACGTCGTCATCGCCACCGCGCCGGCCACAGCCACGGCCAGGTCGACCGTCCACGGCACCCTGGCCGTCGCCGGGCTGACCGCCGTCCCGACCGCCGTGACGGGCAGCACCAGCAACAGCGTCGCGGCGAGCAGCACGAGCCCGTACCCGCGTGCCTGGATGGTCATGGCCAACACCAGCGCCGAGGTGGTGGACAGCACCAGCACGGTGGTGGCCACCACCCCGCCGTAGCGGCGCAGGCACCAGCCGGCCAGCCCGAGCACCGCCAGGCTGCCCGGCACCACCGCCCACAGCCGCAGCGCGGGCTCGGCGGTCCCGAGCAGCCGGCTGCTCGCCCAGGTCAGCATGCTGAACAGCAGGTGGTTGTTGGCCACGTAGCGCTCGGGATCGAACCAGGTGCCGGGCCCGTTGCGCACGTAGTGGTGGGCGGTGAACGCCTCGTCCCACCACAGGCTCACCTGGACACCCGCGATCCGGGTGGCCACGAACACCGCCAGCACCAGCACGAGCAGCGCCGGCCACCACCGCGGCAGCGACGCCCCGCGGTACCGGCCGGAGCGGGGCATGGTCAGCGACACCGCGGGGGTGTCCCGACCGGTCCCGGTGTCGGTACTCCCCACGCTCACGGTCGTGGCTCCAACGCGGCCGGACGCGCGAAGCGCACAGCGTCGCCGAGGTCGAGGATCGCCGGCAGCCCTTCGAAGGTCCGCACGGCACGACGGAGGAACCGGTCGTCCTCCGCCTCCCAGGTGTGTCCGGCGGCGTGGCGGCGCAGCACGAACCCGAAGCCGTGGGTCCGGAACACCTCGCCGCCGGTGGCCACGACGCGGGTCTTGAGGTGGTGATCCACGGCCCGCCCCACCGGTGGGAAGGCGCCCACGCCGTCGAGGACCGGCCGAGGGCTGAGGAAGGTGCCACCCGCCAGGCCGACCGACGGCGCCTCGGCCCGGCCCGGTGTCCGCCACACCGTGGTGTCGCTGGCCTGGAGGTAGACGAACTCCGGCGCCTTACCCACCAGCGCGGCGCCGCTGTGGCGCTGGGCCAGGACCAGATCCAGCAGGTGGCGCGGACCGTAGAGGTCGTCGTCGTCCCACTTGCTGACCAGCGGTGCGCTGGTGCGTTCCAGCCCGCGGTTCAGCACCGCACCGAAGGGCACCCGTCCGTCCACCACCTCGACGCTGCCCTCGAGCCCCGCGGCCGCCAACGCCCGGCTGCCGACGTCGGCGTCCCCGGCGCCGTGGAGCAGCACCGCCACCTCGACGTCGACGTCGCGCTGCGCGGCCAGCTGCGCCAGCGCGGGTGCCAACAACCCCGGACGGCGGGTGGCGAGCAGGACGGCGATCCACGGGCGCCGAGGTGGTACCAGGCAGGGCTGCCACACCCCCTCGTCGCCGGGAGCGAAGGACAGGCGCAGATCGTGGTGGGTCCAGGCGGCACGGCGCTGGTCGGCGGCGGCGCGGGCCACGGCCAGGTCGTCGTCACGTAGCCGCTGCGGGTCCGCGGCCAGGGCCTCCCGCAGCGCGGGGTGCAGCAGGGTGAGGGAGCGGGCCAGCGCCGGGGCCACGGCGCACGCGACCGCGGCGGCACTGACCCGCAGCAGCAGCGCGGCGGTGAGCACCGGGTCGCCGCCCAGGGGCGCCGGGACGGCCACGAACCGGTGCTCGCGCGCCATCGCCGCGATCCGCTCCATCTGGCCGGGGGTGGGGCCCACGTCGGGGAGGTGGACGGTCACCCCGCCCTCGGGTGTGCGGGTGAGCTCCAACCCACCCTCCCGCACCGCACCCGCCGCACCGGACGCGGCCACCGCGCCGGCGCCCGGTGTCTGCGCAGCGCCGGCCGCGGGCGCCAGGGTCAGGACCGTGGTCGCCGCCGGGTGGATCCGGCGCCGGGGAGGTGCAGCCGCCCGCTCCAGGGGCAGCTGCGCGATCTCCAGGTGGTGGCGCGAGACCTCCTCGCTCCCCCGGCGGGCGGTCAGCGTGACCGCCAGGCTGGGGTGCGTGACGCGGCGGTGGACGGTGCAGCTCGGCAG
Organism: uncultured Actinomycetota bacterium; assembly: GCA_964438785.1. Classification (GTDB taxonomy): domain Bacteria; phylum Actinomycetota; class Nitriliruptoria; order Nitriliruptorales; family Nitriliruptoraceae; genus PWLR01. The sequence continues at coordinate 9,540 of CAYTLZ010000070.1, forward strand.
GGGCTGCTCGTCGGGCAGCGCGATCGGATGCCCGCGGTAGGGCAGCGCCCCCGCGAGCAGATCGGCGACGGGGTCCAGGGTGTCGACGACCGAGCCGGGGACCACAGCTTCCTCGCTCACCCTGCACCCTCCGGCGCCGCGCCCTGCTGTCCAGCGGGCTCGGGCGCCGCGGCGTCCGGGACCGCGAGCTCCCGCACCATCGCCTGCACGCCCAGCACCCGCGCGTCGAGGTGGCGGACCAGCGCCTCGGTCGTGGCGCCCTGACGGGCCTCGACGCGCTCCCCCCACCGCTGCAACGCCGCCTCCAACGCGTCGGTGGACACCCCCGTCGGCAGCGCGCGTACCGCCGCCGCGACCTCCTCCACGCGTCGCTCCAGACGCTGGAGCGCGCGACGCTGCTCCCGCACCGCCAGCAGCAGGGCAGCCAGGGCACCACCGAGCCCACCCCACACCGCCAGCGCGGCAGCCGCGGCGAGCCAGCCGAGCGGCGCCCGGAGCGCGAGCGCGGTGAGCGGCCCGGCGAGGGCGTACAGCGCCGCGGCGCCCAGGGTGAGGTTGCGGGTGGACACGGGTGTTCCTGACGTCGTCGGTTCCGGGGGGCGCGCCCCCTGCGCAGTGGACCAGATGGTGCCCGCTCAGCGTCCGAGCAGCACCTGCGCCGCCGCCTCGGCTGCGCCGGCTCCGGTCACCTCCAGGTGCTCGGTGCCGTGCGGGGCACGGTCAGCAGGTGCGCGGCGGGCCGGGCTCCCGGCATCCTCCAGCGCGGCGGCCAGTGCCCGCACCAGCGCCCCCGGTCGCTCGGTCCACACCGCGGACGGGGCGGTCGTCGACAGGTTCGTCACGGGGTGGCCGAGGCTGTCGGCCAGCCCACGGCCGGGGGGGTCGTACACCACCACGGGGACCCCGACCCGACGCGCCTCCAGCACCACCGAGGACGGGTGGGCGAGCACGACGTCGGCCGCCAGCAGCAGCTCCACGGCGTCAGGGCCCGACCCGACATCGGTGATGCGCGGCGTGGCGCGGTGCTCGGCGTAGGTGTCCACCACCGCAGGGTGAGCACGCACGAGCAGCCGCAGCCGGTGCCGACCACCGTCGCGCAGATGGGAACCGACACCGCGGTGCACCGCAACGAGGTCGAGCGCATCGGCGTGTCGCAGGCTGCCGCCGGGATGCCGTTCGCGGTCCGACCAGGTCGGCAGGTGCACAACCACGTGCTCGTCGTCCTCGACGCCCAGCGCGGCACGGGCCGCCTCCCGCGCTGCCCGCAGGCGTGCGGGGTCGTCCACCACGTCGTGACGGGGCAGGCCGACCTCGAGCAACTCGACGCCGCTGGCACCCAGGGAGAACGCCGCCTCCAGCACCGCGCTGGCGTGGGGGCCGGCCGACACCAGGTGGGACCAGGCACGGGCCGCGTCCACCGGCAGTTCCGCGCCGCGCACCCCGGACGACAACGCCCCGACCGGCCGCACCGGTACCCCGTCCCAGCAGCGCACGACCCGCTGCTCCCGGGCCCGCACGAACCACTCGGGCAGGGCGGTGTCGGCCACGACCATCCGGCTGTCGGCCAGCGCCTCGACCCAGGCGGCGCTGCCGTGGGCCACCGGTGTGGCGAACCCCGGCGGTGTCAGGCCGCCCTGGTCGACGACCCACTGCACCGGGACCTCGGGCGCCAGTGCGTGCAGGGCGTGGGCGATCGCCGCGGCGTCCCCTCCCCCGCCACGCCCGCGGCGGGCCAGCACCGTCAGCGCCGTGCGCAACGTCCGGCGTGGTGGCCGGTGCTGCCGTCTGCGCAGCCCGGCGGGCGCGCGCCCCGTGGACCTCCCCGCCTGCGCGTCCGCCGATCCCCGGGGCGCGAGGGGCGGCGCCGGGGCGGCGACCCCGGCCGCACCCGCGGTGTGCTCCTGCCAGTGCCGCCGCTGTGCGGCCCGGGTGGGCCGGTCGGCAGCCGGATCGGGTCCCACCTCCAGTGCGAGGCGGTGCCAGGAGCGGTCGTCGAGCAGCACCGGCAGGGCGGCGCCCGGCAGGGGCAGGGGCAGCCCGAGGAGCACCGAACGACGCACATGCACCTCCAGCGGTGCAGGTGCGCCGTCGAGCGCGCGCTGTGGCGGTGCCAGGGACGCGACCAGCTCGAAGCTCCCGGCCCGCGCCGGCAGCGTCCCGGTGTCGAGGTGGATACGGACCCGGTCGTCGCTGACCATTTCCGCGGTCAGCGTGCACGGGTCGTGCCGGTCACGGACCTCCAGTGCGGCACCGACACGCCGCGCGTCGGCGCCGACCACCCGGGCGGCGAGGACCGCACGGTCGTGCGCCGCCTCCACACCGTCGACGTGCAGCAGGGGTGGGCCGCAGCGCAGGCTGGCGTAGCCGTACCGGGAGATCTCGATCCCCAGCGCACCACGGACCACCGCGACGTAGGCCTGGTCCACGCCGTCATCCACCGACAGCCGGGCGGTACGACCGCGCTCGTCGACGGCGTGCAGCTGGGCGGTCCGGGAGACCTCGACCCCGAGGTGGCGGGCCAGGGCGACCGGGTCGAGCTCGACGACCACCTCACCGTCGGTGCTGGGCGCCCCGGTCGACGCACCGTGGTCGTCTCCACCAGCCGCGGGACCGACCGGGATCGTGCGGTCCGCACGCCCGGTGGCACGCAGCCGCAGGCCGGTGAGGGCACGGCGGCTCGCCAGCCGCAACCGCAGGACACCCGCCTCGGCGACCACCGCCGTCAGGCGCACCGGTCGGGCGGCGACCACCACATCGAGGGCGTCCTGGTCGAGGCGCGGACCCACCCGCAGGCGGCCGAGGTCGACCGCCTGCACCCGCCGGGCGCTCCCGGCGGTGACCCCGCGCACCACCCCCCGCCGGGTGTAGCGCCCGCGGACCACCTCGGCGTGGAACCGCCACCTCGACGTCCCCTTCGTCCACCGGCTGGTCAGATCGGACAGGGGCAGACGCACGCGGAAGCCCGCGGCCGCACGGTCGTGGACGACGGGCGCGGCACGGTCGGCGGCAGGCTCGTGACGGTGCTCGAGGGGCAGCTGCAGTGTGGTGCCCTCCTGCAGGTCCCTGACCCACACGCGCAGCTGCTGGTGGTCGGCGGTGGGCAGATCACCGTGGCTGAGCGCGGCGAACCCGTCGACGATCAGCTGCTCCTGCTCGATGCGCAGTGCGGTCACACCGGTGCGCAGCTCGACCTCGCTGTCGAGACGCAGCCGGCGCCGGGGCACCCGCGTGGCCACGGTCTCGAGGGGAAGATCCGCCCGCAGGCCTCCCCGGCCGGTCCGCAGGGCCGGTCGCCCGTGGGGTGCGATGCGGTGCGCGCTGGCCAACTGGGCGGCACCGTCGACGTCACCGGCACCGACCAGGTGCCACCGCGCCCGTTCCAGCGCCGGTGCGTCGTCCAGAACGTCGTCGCCCGCCTCGGCCAGGAAGCCACCCGCCAGCTCGAGGAACCGTTGCCGGTAGGTGGCGTCCGCGCGGTCGAGTTCGCGGGCGTGGAGCAGCAGATCGTCGGTGAGCACGAGGCGGTCGTAGGCCCGCTTGAGCTCGGCCAAGCCGCGGCCGGCGAGGAACCGCGACACGTCGGTCACCGCGGCGACGCGGTCGGTCAGCGCACGCTCCTCCAGCCGCCGCTGGGTGATGGAGCGGTCCGCTCCCGACCGGATCCGCCAGTGGTAGACCACGCGGTCGAGCACCTCGACCTCGCGCGCCAGCACGTGGGCGCGCAGCACCACGGGGATGTCCTCGTGCAGCACGCCCGTGGGGAAGGCCAGCTCGTGCTCGAGCCAGAAGGCGCGTCGGTACACCTTGTTGGGGGCGATGCGGTCCCTGAGCAACGCGTGGTCGCGGGTGACATGGGTCCCCGACCGTGCCGGCTGGTAGATCGGTGAGAAGGTCGGCGAGGGTCGCAGCCCGACGCTGGTCAGCCGCCGGATGTCGCCGGTCACCAGGTCCGCACGCGAGCCCTCCAGGGCGGCGACCATCGCCGGGTAGGCGTCGGGCGGCACCAGGTCGTCGGAGTCGAGGAAGCCGAGGTAGCGGCCGGTGGCCAGCTGCGCGCCCCGGTTGCGGGTGGCCCCGAGGCCGGCGTTGTCCTGGTGGACCACGCGCACCCGACGATCGCGTGCCGCGTACCGCTCGGCGATCTCCCCGCTGTCGTCGGGGGACCCGTCGTCGATGCACAGCACCTCGAGGTCGTCGAGGTGGCTGGCCAGCACGGCGTCCAGACACGCCGGCAGGTAGGCGGCGACGTCGTACACCGGGATGACGATGCTGAGGGTGGGCGCTGCCAGAGCCGGCCTCCGCGGTCGGGTGGGAGTGTGGTCGGACCATGCAAGCAGGCTGTGCGCCCGTCAGCACCGTGGCGGCCGCGGAGCGGTCACACCCGCCTACTCGTAGGCGAAGCTGTTCACCACCCGCGCTGCGTGGGCCGCCGCGTCCCGCTGCGCGCGCTCCAGCGCCGCGACGAACACCGGGAAGGCCCCCTCCGGCGTGTCACCCAGGACCCGGCGCCGCATGTCGGCACGGTGCTCGGCGAGCGGATCGGCACCGAAGGCCGCGGACAGGTGCTGGTCGAGGTCGCTGAGGTCCTCGGCGACGACGTAGGCCGCGTGGTGGCTCGGGAAACGGGCCCGGAACTCCTCGTGGCTGAGCCGCCGCGGGTTGGTGACCAGGTAGGGCTTGTCGGTCGCCAGGAAGTCGGTGACCACCGCAGAGATGTCGCTGAGCAGCACGTCCGCACGGTCGAACCAGTCCAGCAGGTCCAGCTCGGGGTGGTCGGCCGCGAGCACGTGTGGCTCCCCCGCGCGCCGCAGCAGGGCGGTGATGCGTTCCACGGCGGCACGGGCGCCCGGGCGGACCGTGCCGGAGGCCGGGTGCGGTTTGAACACCACCCGGACACCCGGGTGGTTGGCCAGCACGTGCTCGATCAGCGCCACGCCCTGCCGCTCCACCGAGGAGTAGTCGGCCGCCTCGAAGAAGCCCTCCCAGGTGGGGGCGTAGAGCAGGGTCGGTGGACCGTCGCCCACCCGATCGCCGCTGTGCAGCAGCCGGTCGAGCTGCGGGCGGCCCACCACCTCGAAGCGGTCGTCGCCGAGGTCGATGCCGGCGTCGCGGTAGCGCTCGATGGCCAGGGGCCCGGCGACGAACAGCCGGTCGTAGACCTTCACCACGGGGTTGGCGGAGCTGACCTTGTCGGAGTCCCCGTGGTTGAGGAACACGTGCAGCGGCCGGCCGTAGCGCAGGAAGTGGATGTTGCGGCCGGCGGTGGCGACGTACAGGGCGATCAGTGGGTCGGCGGCCAGGGCCACCTCGACGTCGCGGTGGCGGGGACAGACGATCACGGGATGGCGGGTGGGTGGCATCCGGTTGAGATGGCCGGCTTCGCGCAGGAGGATCAGCACCGGCTCCTCGAGACGCTCGATGACCGGCATCCACTGGTTGACCTGGTAGGTCGACTCCCGGTCGCCGCTGAAGTAGAGGACCGTACGGGCGCCGGTGCGGGCGATCGCGTCCTCGAGCGCGGCGGTGTGCTGCTCGAGCCGGTCGGAACGCAGGAAGCTGCGTGCCCACAGCGCCGCGGCCGCGGTGGCGGTGAGCAGGAGCACCACCGTGGCCGCCACCACCGCGAACGCCGTCGTGACCGCGCCGCGTTCCCCCAACCACAACGCACCCGCCAGGGGCGCCTCCAGGGCGGAGACCGCCCCGATGGCCAGGGTGCGACGGCGCCGCAGCCGCTCGTACAGCGCGACCAAGGGCAGGTCGTCGCCGAGGTTGGCGGCGGGCAGGGCCGGGCGGACCCGGACCACCTTGAGCAGGGCGAAGCCGACACCGCGGGCCGCCAGCCCCAGTGCCAGCAACCCGAGCACCACACCGATGGTCACGGTGTGCGGGATGCCGAGCGGCAGGAACACGGCCAGCAGCAGCATCGCTCGGAAGGTCACCCGCTGGAGCAGCCCCAGACCGAAACGGCGCAGGCGCCCCCGGATCACGTTCCGCTCGTCCATGGTGGCGACGTCGGCCAGCCACCCCAGCGCGAAGCCGGCCAGGGCCACGGGCACGCTCGCCAGGGCCACCGCGGCCACCTGGATCAGCGCCCCGGCGATCACCAGCGGGCCGTAGAGCGGGTCGTAGGCGGCACGCAGGCCCGCGAGGACCCGCTGCTCCTCGGTGTCGTCGGCTTCGATCGCGCTCACGAGCGGGACGGCCACCGGTTGGCGGTCAGGTCACGGGCGCGGGCGAGGTCGGCGTGGTCGTCCACCTCGACCCAGGGCACGTCCACCCCGATCGGCACGGCGCGGATGTCGCCGCCACGGTCGGCGTACTCCTGGTAGCCGTCCTCGTAGTACAGGCCGGGGTCGCGCTCGTAGGTCGCCTGCAGCGCGTCGGCCATCGCCGCACCCGTGCCGGGCTCGAAGAGGGTCACCCCGATGTACTCCCCCTGGGCGCTCGGCGGGTCGATCGCCTTGTTGATCCGCGTGAGGCGACCGTCGTCGAGGTGGACCTTCATCTCCTCCTCGCCGAGGTCCTTGTCGTCGTCGACGGCCAGCAGCACCGGCGCGGTGCCGCGGGCGGCCAGCAGCGCCTGCTCGACGGTGACCGGGTGCACGGTGTCACCGTTGACCAGGATCGCGCCCTCATCGATCACGTCCCGGACCAGCCACACGGAGTAGGCGTTGTTCCAGGTGTCGTACCGCGCGTTGTAGCGCAGGTCGAGGCTGACGCCGTACCGCTGCTCCAGGGTGCCGGCGAGCGCGTCGATCGCGCCTGCCGCGTGCC
>CAYTLZ010000071.1:0-16278 GCA_964438785.1 uncultured Actinomycetota bacterium
AACAGCACGTCGCCGGGCTCCAGGCCGGTCAGGATGGCCGCCAGATCCCCGGGCCGTTCGATGGCCGGACCGGAGGTGGCCCGGAACGCCGCTCCGACCTCCGCCGCCACGATGGCCGCGAGCGTGGTCTTGCCGAGCCCCGGCGGTCCCGACAGCAGGACGTGGTCCGCGGACTGACCGCGTTGCCGCGCGCCGGCGAGCACCAGCTCGAGCTGCCGGCGCACCCGGTCCTGGCCGATGAACTCCCCGAGCCGGGTGGGGCGCAGGCTCGCCTCGAGGGAGTCCTCGCCCGCCATGGCCCGCTCCCCCAGTACCTCGGCGCTGTCGTCGCGGATCGGGTCCACCTCGTGGTCGGTCATGTGCGGCTCCGCTCATGTGCCGCACCCGACAGCTCCCGCAGACACCGGCGCAACAGCTCCGAGGTGTCGAGGGTCGCCGCCTCGGCGCCGAGTGCGGCGTTGACGCCGGCCAGGGCGGTCTGGGCCTCCGCGGCCGTGTAGCCGAGCGCCAACAGGGCCTCGCGGACCTCGCCGCCGACGCCGACGCCGGTCGCGGGCGCACCCGGCGTGCCGGTGTCGGCCACGCCCGCCACCACGGTGACCTTGTCGCGCAGTTCCAGCACGAGTCGTTCCGCCACCTTCTTGCCGATGCCGGGCACCTGGGTCAGCGTGGCGACGTCCTCCCCGCCGATGGCGGCGCGCAGCGTGTCGGGCTGGTGGGTGCCCAGGGCGGCCAGCGCGAGCTTCGGCCCGACGCCCGAGGAGCTCAACAGCAGCTCGAACAGCTCGAGCGCCGCGCGGGTCGTGAACCCGTAGAGCGTCATCGAGTCCTCGCGCACCTGCAGCGAGGTCGCGAGTTCGACCGTCTCGCCCCGCGGGGGCACGCGTTCGGTGGCGGGGACATGGACGAGGTAGCCGACACCGTTCACGTCGACGACGACCCGCCCGGCCTCCCGGTGGGTGACCCGGCCACGGACGTGCGCGATCACGGGCGACCCCGGGGCAGCAGGCCACGGTCGGCGAGGTGCGCCTCCCAGCCGCCCCGCCGGGCGCGACCGGCGTCGGCCTGCGCCGCGGCGAGGGCGTCGGCTGCCGACGAGCGGCCCGCGGCCGCCACGATGCGACTACGGGCCAGGTGGGTCAGCGCCACGGCCAGTGCATCGGCGACGTCCGCCGGGCCGGGGATCGCCGCCAGACCGAGCTGGGCGGCGACGAGCCGGCCGACCGCGTCCTTGTCGGCCGAACCGGAGCCGGCGACGGTCTGCTTGACCTCGTTGGGGCTGTAGGCGGTGACCGGCACGCCCGCCCGTGCCGCCGCCAGCAGCGCCACGCCGGCGGCCTGCCCCGTGGCCATCGCGGTGCGCACGTTCGCGGAGAACAGCACCCGTTCGACCGCGACGGCATCGGGCCGGTGGGTCTCGATCGCCGCCACGATCGCGTCGTGCACGGCGAGCAGACGCTCCTCGAGTGGCGTGTCCGGGGACGTGCGGATGCACTCGTGTCCCCGGGTGCGTGGTCGCGACGCGGGTCCGACGATGATGCCGATGCCGCAACGTGTCAGGCCGGGATCGACGCCGAGCACCACCGACGGGCCGGCACCAGTCGGCGGTGTCGGTGCCGGTCCTGGTGCTGAGGTGCCGGTTTCGGCGTTCGGCATCGGGATTCCCTGGTGGTCATGGTCCATGGTCGTCGACCGTGGTCACGGGCGCGGGTGATGCACGGGACCGACCGCTGCGACCCGGCGACCACCGCACGAACGTGCGTTCGTACGCTAGCAGCGTCAGCTGGAGGCCTCGGGGAGGTCGAACCAGAACGTGGTCCGACCGGGGACCGAGTCGTAGCCGACCTCGCCCCCGAATGCCTCGACGAGTTCCCGGGTGATCGCGAGCCCGAGTCCCGTGCCGCCGCGGCTGCGCTGGTCCGTCGGATCGGCCTGCGCGAACCGGGTGAAGGCGCGGTCGGCGAAGTCGGCCGGCACGCCGGGCCCGCGGTCGGTCACCGCGGTGCGGATGCACCCGTCGTGGCGCGCCATCGCCACCTCCACCACGCTGCCCGCGGGGGCGAACTTCACGGCGTTCGACAGGTAGTTGGCCAGGATCTGTTCGAGTCGCCCCCGATCGGCGGTGACGACCGCATCCACGAGCTGGTCGGTGAACGCGAACGCGACCTGCCGCGACGCCGCCACGGGCGAGTGGTCGTCCAGCACCCGGGTGACCACATCGGTGAGCGGGAGGCGCTCGAGGGTGAAGTCCTGCGGTCGGGTGAGCTGCTCCGCATCGAGCAGATCGTCGATCAGCCGTCGCAGCCGACCGGTGTTGCGTTCGGCCATCGCGAGCAGTTCGAGCGATCGATCGTCGATGTCGAGCGGCAAGGTCCGCGCCAACAGTTCGAGCGCGCCACCGATGGCGGTCAGCGGCGTGCGCAACTCGTGGCTGACCGTGGACACGAAGTCGTCCTGCATCTGCTGGGCGCGCATCAGGTCGCTGATGTCCGTGGCCGTTCCACTGACCCGGATGGGCGTGCCGGCGTCGTCGAACTGGATCAACATGTGGACGCGCACCGGGACGAGGTGGCCGTCCGCGTGATAGATCCGGGTCGTGAGCGTGTGCCGGGAGGTCTGCGTCGCGCGCGCTTCGACGTGCAGCCGATCGATGGTCTCGACGTCGTCCGGATGGGTCAGGGAGCGCCACGGCTCCGGCCCCGGTAGCGCCCCCGGTTCGAGTCCGTGGATCGCCCACCAGCGATCCGACAGGTAGGTGGTCCCCGTGACCAGATCGGCCTCCCACCAGCCGTCCTCGGTCGCGGCCAGCACGCGCTGGAGCCGTTCCTCGCTCGCCTCGGCCGCGCTCTTCAACTCCCACAGGTCGGTGACGTCCTGCACGGTGCCGGTCAGCGACACCAGCTCACCGGCCTCGTCGAGCTCGCTCTCAGCCAGCTCATGGATGGTCCTGACCGTCCCGTCGGGGCGGACGATCCGGTGGACGACGTCGTGGCGTCCGGTCCGGCGTGACTCCTCGGCGGCGTGTTGCACCCGGTCCCGATCGTCGGGATGCACGGCGGCGAGAAAGGCGTCGAACGACGGGGTGAAGGTCACCGGATCCAGCCCGAAGATCTCGAAGATCGTCGGCGACCAGCGCAGCTCCCCCGTGCGTCGGTCGGCGTGCCACGATCCGATCCTGGCTAGCCGCTGAGCGGCCTCGAGCTGTGCACGGATCTGTTCGAGTTCGTGCCGATGGCGTTCAGGATCGGTGGCCGACCCGACGGCGAGGTCGGTCTCCACCCCTCCGTCTGCGGTCAACGGCTCGACTTTCATCGGCTCGAACGCCCTGGTCGTGCGCCCCGCGACAACCTAGCGCCACCCGTTCCGTCGGCGGGTCAGGCGTCCAAACCGGCCATGACGTCGTCGGTGATGTCGACGTTGGCGAACACGTCCTGGACATCGTCGTTGTCGTCCAGTTGATCCAGCAGGGCGAGGATCTTCTTGGCGTCACCCGGGTCGCTGATCGGCACCGTCGACGACGGGACCATCGTCCAGCCCGATCCGGTGACGGTGTAGCCCGCCTCCTCCAGCGCCTTGCGGAGGTCCGGCGCGTCTGAGGGGTCGCACCAGGCGGTGAAGGTCTCGTCGTCGGATTCGAGGTCCTCCATCCCGGCCTCGAGCCCCACCAGCATCAGCTCGTCCTCGTCGACGCCGTCACGGGCGACCAGGACCTGGCCCCGGCGGCTGAACATGAAGGCGACGCTGCCGGGCTCCGCGAGACTGCCACCCGACTTGGTGAAGGCCTGACGGACATCCGATGCGGTGCGGTTGCGGTTGTCGGTCAACACGTCGACGAGCACGGCGACGCCGCCGGGGCCATAGCCCTCGTACTGCGCCGGCTCGTAGGTGGCAGCACCCTCGAGTTCCCCGGCACCACGCTTGCAGGCGCGCTCGATGTTGTCCTTGGGGACCGAGGCGTCCTTGGCCTTCTGCACCGCGACGGCCAGGGCCGCACTCATGTCGGGATCGGCGGTGCCGGCCTCACGGGCGGTGGTCTCCACGACGCGGATGAGCTTGCCGAACTCCTTGCCGCGCTTGGCGTCCTTGGCACCCTTCTTGTGCTTGATCGTGGACCATTTGCTGTGTCCGGACATCCACGGCCTCCACCTTCGGGTTCCTCGACGAACTCGCGTCCGTGCGCGATTCGGTGCGCGAGACACGTTGGCGCGTCACTCGCGACATCGAATCGTATCGCCCTCGGATCGACCGGCGCGTGATGGTGACGCCTGCGGGTCATCGCACCGATCCCCGGGCGGCCGGTGCCGTCGAAACACGTCCTTCACGTCCCGTCATCGGTTGTTGTTGCAATGGCGACGGACCGGGAACACGTTCACCCCGGTCCTGAAACAGCCCGCCGTCACGTTGTGTTCGCCACGCAGGACGTGCCTGCGAACGGATCCCCGCAACCGATCCCCCCCAACCGATCCCCCCAGGAGTGACCATGCCGAAAGCGGAGCTGACCGACCTCGAGAAGCAGAGCCTCGAGGAGATCCCCCACCCCTCGCTCGGTGCGGGTGCCAACCTGTACGGCTCGACGAAGGTGTTCCCCGACTACCAGGCCGAGGAGGGTGAGGTCTACTTCACCCTCGTGCACGGCATCCCCCACGAGTCGTCCGTCGCCTTCGTCGCCGTACTCCAGGCGATCCGCGCCCTGCGCAAGGGCTTCGAGTCGGCCCTGTACTTCTACGGCCCGGGTTCGATGAACTGCATGGACACCCGCGGGTTCCCGCTGACCGGTGACAGCGCGTTCCCCGGCGAACAGAACATCAACGACCAGATCAAGACCTTCATCGCCGAGGGCGGGAAGGTGTACTGCTGCCGGTTCGGGTTGTCGTTGCACGGACTGCGTGAGGAGGACCTCATCGAGGGGGTCATCCCGACCCACCCGCTCGACGTGCAGGACGCGTTGATCCATTACGCCCGCAAGGGTGCCATCATCAATTCGACCTACCTCTTCTGAGCCGGCCGATGAACTCGCCGGCTCCCTCGAACGCCACACGGATCCGCGCGGACCTCGCCGTGCGCGGCGTGCGACTGGATGCTCCGGTCGCGCGCCGCGGCGGTGCGGGCCCGTCCGACGACGGTCACGTGAGGATCGGCGGCCTGCGCGCCGCGCTCCCGATCGTCACCGACAGCCCGTATTCCGTCGACGCCACCGGACGTCTGCTCCACGAGGAGGAGGGTGACACCGGCGTCGACATCGACGTCGCCGACCGGCCCGCCTTCTACGAGCTGACCACCGCCAGCGGCGTCCCCTACCACAAGCTCGCACGGCTGCACGGCTCGGACGTGCTGGCAACCACCGTGATCCAGACGTGCATGCGCTATGAGGAATCCGACCGGTGCCGGTTCTGCGCTATCGAGGAATCACTGGCCGCCGGGGTCACGACGAAGACCAAGACCCCGGCGCAGCTCGCCGAGGTGGCGGAAGCGGCCGCACGGCTCGACGGCGTGACCCAGATGGTCATGACCACGGGCACCACGACCGGTCCTGACCGCGGCGCGCGCTACCTCGCCCGGTGTGTCCGTGCGGTCCGCTCGGCGGTGCCCGACCTGCCGATCCAGGTGCAGTGCGAACCGCCCGCCGACCTGGCCGTGCTGACCGAGCTGTTCGAGGCCGGCGCGACGGCGATCGGTATCCATGTCGAGTCGCTCGACGAGGACGCCCGGCGTGTCTGGATGCCCAGCAAGGCGACCGTGCCCCTCAGCGAGTACTGGGCGGCCTGGCACGAAGCGGTCCGGGTGTTCGGCACCAACCGCGTGTCCACCTACCTGCTGGTCGGCCTCGGCGAGGACCCCGACGAACTCGTCGCCGGTGCCACCGAACTGATCGCCGCCGGGGTCTACCCGTTCGTCGTGCCCTTCCGTCCGTTGGCCGGGACCCTGGCTGTCCGTGACGGTGCCCGCGCGCCCTCGGCCGAGCTGGTCGCGGACGTGACGGCCCGGGTCGGCGCGGCGTTGCGCGCCGCCGGGATGCGCGGTGCCGACCAGGCGGCCGGGTGCGCGGCCTGCGGAGCCTGCAGTGCCCTGTCCAGCGCAGGCGGGTGAGCATGGACGTCCCCGCCCTGCTCGGCACACCCCGGCTCGTCGCCGGAGCGGTGCCTCCCCCGTTCACCATCGGGCCCGCGCGCGACGCGGCGGAGCTGGCTGCCTACCGGGCGCTCCGCCACGCCAGCTTCGTGGCGGCGCAGGGCCGTTTCGCCGGCAGCGACCACGACGAGGTGGACGACGATCCACGCGCCGTGGTGCTGCTGGCCCGCGAACACGCCGGCACCGTGCTCGGCGGCGTCCGGCTCGCACCGTGCACCGACCCGGAGATCGGCTGGTGGGCCGGTTCCCGGCTGGTCGTCGCGCGCGGTGCACCGAACCGCGCCGGGGCCGCCCTGGTCCGCGCCGCCTGTTCGTCGGCCGAGGCTGCCGGTGCGCTCCGGTTCGATGCCTGCGTGCAGGCCGACAAGGAACCGTTCTTCGCCCGTCTGGGCTGGGAACGGGTCCGCGACGTCCACCGCTACGGCGGGCCGCATGTCCTGATGCGGTGGCCGATCCACCGACTACGCGCACAGGCGGCGTCCAAGGCCCCGATCGGGGAACTCGTCGCAGCGTTGTCGCCGGGCGGCGACGGGTGGGTCGGTGACGACGGCGTCCCGATCCCCGGCAGCGAGATCATCGCCGCCTGCGATGCGATTCAGCCCTCCATGCTCGAACGCGATCCACGCTGGGCCGGCTGGTGTTCGGTGCTCGTCAACGCCAATGATCTGGCCGCGATGGGTGCCACGCCGGTCGGGTTGCTCGACGCACTCGGTGCCCCGACGGTCTCGCTCGCCCAACGGGTGGTCGCGGGCCTGCGTGATGCCGCGGAGGCCTACGGGGTGCCGGTGCTCGGTGGCCACACGCAACTCGGCGTTCCCGCGTCGTTGGCGGTGACGATGCTCGGACGGACCGCCACCCCGATCCCGGGCGGCGGCGGTCGGCCCGGTGACGTGGTCTCGGTGGCGGCGGACCTGCGCGGTCGTTGGCGACCGGGCTATGCCGGCCGGCAGTGGGATTCGACCACCTCGCGGAGCCGCGACGAGCTGCGGCGCGGTGTCCGCACCCTGCAGCACGCGCCGCCGGCCGCAGCCAAGGACATCAGCATGGCCGGCCTGGTGGGCACGCTCGGGATGCTCGCCGAGGCCTCCGGCACCGGGGCCGAACTCGATCTCGCCCGCGTCCCCCGCCCCGACGAGGCGACGTTCGCCGACTGGCTGACGTGCTTCCCGGGCCTCGGCTTCGTCACCGCGGACCGGGTGCCGCTCGAGGTGGGCGACGCACCGGTCACGGCCGCGACCTGCGGTCGACTCACGACCACACCCGGCGTCCGACTGCGTTGGCCGGACGGCGAGATCACCGACGCACTGACCGACCCGGTCACCGGGCTCGGACCCGCAACGAGCACCACGAAGGAAACCCCCCATGACGCACCTGCCTGAGCCCGACGTCAACCACGGCCACGACGACCTCCCACCGGTCGGCGCGTCCGAGATCCGGATCGCCTCGGTCGCCGCACCCTTCGACCGCGACCTCGAGGCCGGTTTCGCTCGCATCGCGGTGCTGCTCCACGAGGCGCGGGCGAAGGACGTCGATCTGGTGGTGCTGCCCGAGGCGGCGCTCGGGGGCTACGTCGCCGACCTGCATCTGGAGTCGGGCGTCGAACCACCACCGGCATTGGACCCCGACGGTCCGGAGATCGCCCGGCTCACCGCACTCGCCGGTGACCTGGTCGTGGTCGCTGGCTACTGCGAGGCCGGGGCCGACGGGCAGCGCTACAACGCCGCCGTCTGTGTCGGCGGTGGGGAGGTCCTCGGCCGCTACCGCAAGGTCCATCAACCCCTCGAGGAAGGCGGCACCTACGGAGCCGGGAACAGCTTCGAGGCGTTCGACACGCCTGTCGGACGGATGGGCATGCTGATCTGCTGGGACAAGGGCTTCGCCGAGGCCGGCCGGACCCTCGCACTGGACGGTGCCGAGATCATCGCCTGCATCTCCGCCTGGCCCGCGAGCCGCACGGCCCGGGCGGCCCGCATCATCGACGACCGGTGGACCCACCGCTTCGATCTGTTCGACCAGTCCCGCGCGCTCGACAACCAGTTGATCTGGGTCGCCTCCAACCAGTCGGGCTCGTTCGGCAGCCTCGACTTCGTCGGTCGCGCCAAGGTCGTCGGCCCCGGCGGCGACATCCTGGACGTCACCCCCGTCGAGGGTGGGATGGCGATCGCGACCCTCGACATCCAGGCGGAGCTCGAGACGAGCCGACGCGGGATGTTCACGCTGCGCGACCGCCGACCGGACGCCTACCGGCTCGGTCCCTGGCGGGACCCGGCAGCCGCACCCGCGCCCGTGGCCGACGACGCGCTCGAGGACGAGGCCGACGGCGCGCAGGAGGACGAGGCCGCAGCCGTGTCCGCGACCGCCCGCGAGGCCGTGGGGGTCACGCAATGAGCCGCGAACACGGCTCCGACGGGCGCGCTCCCGACATCCTCGTGCTCGGGGGCAGCATCAGCGGGCTGGCCACCGCGCTGTTCGTCGCCCGACGCGGCGGGCGGGTCACGGTGCTCGACCCCGACCCGGACGTCGCACCCCACCCGTTCGACGAGACCGTGGGGCGCTCCCCACGTTGGACCACGCCGCAGGCACACCACAGTCACGCCTTCCTGGCCCGCGGCCGCGGTGTGCTGCACGACGAGGCGCCCGACGTGCTGGCGGCCCTGTTGGCTGCCGGCGTGCACGAGTTGTCGCTCGCCGATGCGGCACCACTGCCGCTGCCAGACCGGACGGCCGACGACGATGCCCTGATCGTGCTGTTGTCGCGTCGGACCACCTTCGAGGCGCTGCTCCGCTCCACGGTCGTCGAGGAACCCGGCATCGACTATCGGGTGGGTGTCGGTGCGACCGACCTGATCTACGACCGCACGGTCACACCGCCCCGGGTCGTGGGTGCCGTGCTCGACGACGACCGACACCTGCACGCCGACGTCGTCGTCGACGCCACCGGTCGTCGCGGGGACGTGCGCCGCTGGCTCGCGGACGCCGGCATCGCGATGGACGCGAGCGACGACGACTGCGGGATCGCCTACCACTCGCGCTTCTACCGCCTGCGGCTCGGTGCCGACTGGGCCCCACTCAACCGGGTCTACACGGCCGGGTCGTCGTTCGACCGCTACTCGTGTCTGGTCTTCCCGGGCGACGGGGACACGTTCTCCGTCACCTTCGGGACCCTGCCCAAGGACCGCGACCTGCACCCGTTGCGCCGGGACGAGCCGTTCCACGCCGCGGCGCGTTCCCTGCCGCTGATCGGTCCCTGGGTGGACGCGCGCCGCGCGGAACCGATCTCCGGGGTCCAGACCATGGCCCGCATGCGCAACCAGCTGCGCCGCACGATGGTCGACGGCACCCCGACCGTCATGGGCCTGGCGGCGGTCGGCGACGCCGCCGCCATCTCCAATCCCGCCCACAGTCGCGGCTGTTCGCTGGCGTTGCTGCACGCGCAACAGCTCGCCGACGCCATCGTCACCGACGGCGACGACCCGGACGCGCTGGCCGTCGCGGTGGACCGCATCCTCGACGAGGTACTGGCCCCCTGGATCGAGGATTCGCGCCGCCAGGACGCCGCCCGTCTGGTGCGCTGGGATCCCGATGGTGGCCACGAGCCGCCGATGCCCGACCCCGGTCGGGTGACCAACGGCGAGGCCTACGTGGCCAGCCACCACGACGCCTACGTGTGGGGACGGTTCACCCGCCTGCAGCAACTGCTCGTCACGCCCGACGAGGCGCTGACGGACCCGGAGCTGGTGCGCCGCGTGCGGGCCGTGCAGGCCGCCGGTCTGGGGCTGCCGCCACTGGACGCCCCCAGCCACGACGAGCTGGCGGCCATCCTGCACGGGGTCGACGCCGCCGTTCCCGTCGCCTCCTGAGTGCAGCCGCTGCGCATCGGCACCCTGGCCGCCCACTTCCGGCGGGACGTCGCCCACGACCTCGACCGGATTCGCTGGGTCATGCGCGACGCCATGGGCGACGGCGTGCAGCTGCTGGTCCTCCCCCATGGTGCGCTCGGTGGTTACCACGACGCGCTCGACGGATCGGCGCACGCGCCACCCGACCTGCCGCCGGCGCTCGACCTCGACGGACCGGAGCTGACCGCGATCCGTCAGGCCGCCGGCCACCTCGTCGTCTGCCTGGGGTTCACCGAGGCCGTGGGCGGCCGTCGGGCGAACACCGCCGTGTGCCTCACCGGCGACGGCGTGCTGGGCAGTCACCGCAAGGTCCACCTCCCGGTCGGGGAGATCGGGCACTACGTCGCGGGCGAGCACCTGGGCGCGTTCGACACCCCGATCGGACGCATGGGGCTGCTCATCGACTACGACAAGACGTTCCCGGAAACCGCCCGCATGTTGGCCGCCGACGGCGCCACGCTGCTGGCGAACCCCTGTGCGTGGCCGGCGAGCCGGACCCACGCGACCACGCTCGTCCGCGATCGTCAGCGCCGGATGTTCGACCTCTACGACCAGGCCCGCGCCGCCGAGAACCAGGTCGTGTTCGTCTCCGCCAACCAGACCGGCAAGCACGGCTCGCTGCGCTTCTTCGGGCAGTCCAAGATCGTGCTCCCCGACGGCGACATCGCCGCCGTGGTCGGGAGCCGGGCCGGGCTCGCGGTCGCCGAGGTCGACGTCGCCCACACCGTCGCCGTGGCCCGCCGGCGATTCCACCACCTCGACGAGCGCCGACCCGAGCTGTACGCCTCGGCCGAGTCGCGTGCCACCTCGTCGTCGATCCCGCCCACCTCGTCGTCGATCCCGCCCTCCTCGACGTCGATCCCGCCCTCCTCGTCGTCGATCCCGCCCACCTCGTCGTCGATCCCGCCCACCTCCCCGGCCGAGGCTTCGTGATGCGCATCTGCCTGTTGACCTACTCGACCCGGCCGCGCGGCGGCGTCGTGCACACCCTCGCGCTCGCGGAGGCACTGGCCCGGCTGCCCGGCACAGACGTCACCGTCGTGTCGCTGGCACGCGGCGGGGACGCCGGGTTCTTCCGCGCGGTCGATCCGGCGGTGACCCTGGATCTCGTGCCGTTCCCCGACCGTGACGGGGAAGCGGTCGGGCCCCGGATCCTGCGCTCCATCGAGGTTCTGCGCGAGCATCTCGACACCACTGCCGACGGCTACGACGTCATCCACGCCCAGGACTGCATCACCGCCAACGCCGCCGGCAGCTGCATCCGCACCGTGCACCACCTCGACACGTTCAGCACCCCCGAACTCGCCGCGTGCCACGAACGCGCCATCGTCACGCCGCACACCCACATCTGCGTCTCCGCATCGGTCGCGACCGAACTGCGCGACGGGTGGGGACTCACGGCGGCGGTGATCCCCAACGGCGTGGAGACCGGCCGGTTCGCGGCGGCCGCCGCCGACACCCCGGCGGCCAACCGAGCCCGAACGGCCTGGCGGCGTCAGATCGGGAACCCGTTCGTGTTGGCGGTGGGCGGCATCGAGCCGCGCAAGGGCACGCTGGATCTCGTGCGTGCGTTCGCGCGGGTCCGGGCGAGCCGGCCGCAGCTCGAACTCGTCGTCGCCGGTGGTGAGACCCTGTTCGACTACCGCGACTACCGCGCCGAGGTCGATGCGGTCGCCGCGGAACTCGGGGTCCGACCGATGGTGCTCGGACCGGTCGACCACGAGGCGCTGCCGGCGCTGGTGGCCGCGGCGGACGTCTTCGCCTTTCCCAGCACCAAGGAGGGGTTCGGGCTGGCCGCGATGGAGGCGTTGGCGGCGGGTGTACCGCTGGTCTGTCGCGACCTCCCGGTGCTGCGCGAGGTGTTCGACGGAGCCGCCGGCTTCGGCCGGGACGTCGCGGGCCTGGCGAGCGCGCTACTGACCGGGATCACCGAACCGGACCCCGAGCGCATCGAGGCAGGACGCCGACTGGCTGCCGACCACACCTGGGAGGCTGCCGCGACCGCCCACCTGGCGCTCTATCAGCGGGTGACATCCGGGGCCGTGGAGCGCGACCTGCAGGGTCAGGGCCGCAGCGCCTCGTAGCCGCGCGTGATGCGCTCGGCGAGCACGGCGCGCTGGTCGTCGTCGATGAACGCGTGGCGGAGCGCGGTCTGGGCGAACTGCTCGAGATCGTCGAGCCCGTACCCGAACGCCTCGACCACCGCGGCCGCCTCGCTGGTGGCACTCACCCCGCTCATGAGCCGGTTGTCGGTGTTGAGCGTCACCTCGAAGTCGAGTTGGCGCAGCGAATCGAACGGGTGGCCCGCCACGTCGGCCGCGGCACCGGTGTGGACGTTGGAGGTCGGACACAGCTCGAGCGGGATCCCACCGGCGAGCACGCGGCTGGCGACCGGCCCGGGTGTTCCATCGGCGGCCACGTCGTCGAGGACACGCACGCCGTGACCGAGGCGCTCCGCCCCCTGGTCGAGTGCGTCCGCGATCGACGCTGGTCCGTCGGCCTCCCCGGCGTGCAGGGTGACGTGCAGGCCCGCCTCGCGCGCCGCGGCGATGGCGTCGGCGTGACGGGCGGCGGGGAAGCCGGCCTCGGGCCCGGCGAGGTCGATCCCGACGACACCGAGGTGGCGCGCCTCGGCGGCCGCCTCGAAGGCCTCGGCCCAGCGATCCTCGTGGCGCAGCGCACACACCAGCTGGCGGATGGTGATCGTGTCCGGGCCGGCGGCGAACCCGGCGGCGATCGCCTCGAGCACCTCGAGGATGCTCAGCCCGCCCGCGGTGGACAGCTCGGGCGCGAACCGCACCTCGGCGTAGACCACCCCGTCGGCGTCGAGGTCCTCCGCACATTCGCGGGCGATGCGCTCGATGGCCTCCGGCGTCTGCATGACGGCGACGGTCTGCGCGAAGGCCTCGAGGTAGGCCGGCAGGTCCACGCCGCGGTCGCCCTGGAAGAACCAGGCACTCAACTCCTCGAGGTCCGTGGTGGGCAGCTCGTGGCCGACCTCCTGCGCGAGCTCCAGCACCGTCGCGGGTCGCAGCCCGCCGTCGAGGTGGTCGTGGAGCAGCACCTTGGGCGCGCGACGCAGCAGGTTGGTGTCGAGCATGGACACGGACGGTCTCCTGGGTTGGGAGGGCGGGCACCGGTCAACCGTGGGCCGGTCGGCAGGTGACGGATGCGCGCCGGTCGAGTCCTGGGGCGGACGCAGTCGGCGGAGCCTATCGGTGGGCCCCGATCGGTCACCGGTTCGCCATCGATACGCCAGTCACTCGTCCGCTGCACGCCCGACACGCAGCGCGCAGTGACGCGCGCGCGTCGATGCATGCGCCGACGTTTGAAGCTGCAACGATGTGCTCGCGGTCCGGGACACCGTCGACGGGTCACATGGGTCGCGCAGATGAAGCAGACGCCCCGCGTCGAGCAGGCGCGGGCAGACGTGATCGAGAGCGACGATGGCTACGGTGGATGTGTTGGTCGAGGGTTACGCCCGGCGGGACGGCGAGGCGGCACGGGTCGCCGGCACCGTGAGCCTCGTGCGAGCGCCCGGCTTCGTGGCGATCGTCGACCCGGGCATGGTCGTCGACCAGGCCGCCATCCTCGAGCCGCTCGCGGCGCTGGGCGTCGAGCCGGGCGAGGTGACCGACGTGATCCTGTCGCACCACCACCCGGACCACACCGTGAACATCGGCCTGTTCCCCGACGCCCGCGTGCATGACCACTGGGCGGTCTACCACCACGACGTCTGGCAGGACCGCCCCGCCGAGGGAGCCGAACTCGCCGCGGGTGTCGTCCTGTGGGAGACCCCGGGGCACACGCCCCAGGACATCTCCACCGTCGTGACGACCGATGCCGGCACCGTGGTGCTGACCCACCTGTGGTGGACCGCCACCTCGGAATCCGACCCCCGCGGGGTCGACCTCGACGCGCTGCACCGCGGCCGCGCCCGGGTACTCGAGGTCGCGGACCGCATCGTCCCCGGCCACGGGCCGGCCTTCGACGTCACGGCCGACACCCCACGGTGATCTGTGGCTACCCCCGTCGCTGCATCCGTGCACGCCGCGGGCGGACCCCTGCTGACGACTGATCAGGTCACACGTTCATTGGGGTCAACGGATCACTGTCGCTGACTTCGAGATGGTGGTGGTTCGGTCGGTGTCGGTGATCGTCGCGGTAACGGTGTATTCGATCTCACCGTCGCGGTTCGGGAGGGTCACCTCGCAGGTGAATGTGCTGGGGTCCCCTTCTGAGGAACTAACGACACAGTCGTCCCTGTCGCGTGAACTGACCCAGCTCATGGTCAATTCCGCGGACGTGTCTCCATCCCAAGTCGCTGTCGCCGTGCTCGTCCACTCGCCCCGGGACGAACTCACGAAGTCGGCCGTGATGCTTAGGGGCTCCTCGTCAGCAGGGTCCTCGACAACCGGGTCCTCGACAACCGGGTCCTCGACAACAGGCTCGGTAACCCCGACCAGGGAGTACAGCAGCAGGTCGGGTGAATAGGGCTCCAGGTTTGTCAGCCCGGCGACGCTGGCCCCGCCGACGAGCTCATCGAAAATGTCGGTAGAGGTCGATCCAGTGCTGAGCAAGAGCGCAGCGACGCCCGCGACGTGGGGGGCGGCCATGGAGGTGCCACTCAGGGTCGCAGTCGTGTTGTCTCGGAAGAAGCGCTGACGGCCGGAGTAGGCGGACAGGATGTCGACACCGGGTGCGAAGATGTTGACGCACTCGCCCTGGTTGGAGAAGTTGGCCACCGAGTCGATCTTGTCGGTCGCACCGACGGTGATCGCTTCCGGAACGCGGGCCGGTGAGTAGTCGCAGGCATCTGCGCTGCTGTTGCCGGCAGCGACCACGGTCACCACCGTCTTGTTCATCTCGGTCACTGCTGCATCGAGAGCGTCGCTTACGCCACCACCCAGACTCAGGTTGGCAACACTTCCGTTGGCCGCAGCGTGCCCAGCAACCCAGTTCACACCGGCGATCACCGTTGCGACAGTGCCACCACCGTTGCAGTCGAGGACGCGCACGGGCACGAGCGTGACGGCCTTCGCCACGCCGTACTCGGCCCCGCCGATCGTGCCGGCCACATGTGTGCCGTGACCGTCGCAGTCGGTCATGCCAGTTCCACCCTCGTCGAAGGCGTCGAAGCCGGGCCGCACCCGACTCGTGCCATCCGCGCCCTTGAACTCATCGTGCGTTGCGCGAATTCCGGTGTCGATGACGTAGGCGGTCACTTCCTCACCAGCAGTCGCGGCGTAGCTGTAGCTCGTGTCAAGAGGCAGAGCCTCCTGGTCGATGCGGTCGAGACCCCAGATCGCCTTCTTCTGGGTCTCCAGGTGCTCGGAAGCGATACCGACGGGTGCATCCGGCTCCACACGGCGGACACCGGGGACACGCTGCAACGCGTCGACCGCGCGAGTCGGAAGCTCGATTGCCGCACCGTTGAGCGCGTGCTCGTAGACGTAGACGGTCTGCCCGCCGAAGCGCGAGGCGAGCGACGCTGCGGTCGACGCCGGCGGCGCACCGTCGTCGAACGTCACGATCACGCGTGTCATCGCACCCCCGGCGCGCTCCGGTGGAGCGGCCCCGATGAGCAGGGTGCTCAGCACCAGTGTCAGCAGGGCGATGACGGAGACGGACCTGCGCATATGTGCCCCAGAGGTCGAACGGATCGATCAGTGCAAGCCCACCGGCCGGATCAGGATCCGATCCCAGCCGATGATGCTGCAGCCCCGGCAGCCCCCGAGATGCGGCGAAAACTACCGGCGAGGTGCCATTGAGTCGAGGAGGTTGCCGACGGAACCACCCGCATGCCGGCCCAGCAGACCGAGCGTGAGCCCGGCGGTCGCTCAGATGACCGAGTGCCACCCGAGGTCCGCACATGCGGTGCGGAGAGCGCATGACTCATCCGCGGGCGTGCACGACCGTCGCGACGAACGCGGCATGCAACCGGTCGTCACCGGTGACCTCGGGGTGGAAGGCCGCGGCGAGCAGCGGGCCCTGGCGGACGACGACCGGGTGGCCCTCCACCACAGCCAGCACCTCGACGTCGTCGGCGAGGATCTGTTCGACCCTGGGGGCGCGGATGAAGGCGACGTCCATCGGGCCACCGTCGATGCCCGCCACCTCGATGCGGGTGTCGAACGAATCGAGTTGGCGACCGAAGGCGTTGCGGCGGGTACGCACGTGCAGCCCACCGATCAACGGCTGGGCGACGTCCTGGTCGAGCTGATCGGACAGCAGGATCATGCCGGCGCAG
>CAYTLZ010000072.1:0-16247 GCA_964438785.1 uncultured Actinomycetota bacterium
GGGACATGTACCAGTCCCACCACTGGTCGTTGCCGGCGTCCCAGTCGACCTCGACGTGGTCGGCGTCGCCGCTGGCGGTGGCGGGGGTCAGGTGGGGGTTGGTGGTCTCGCTCACGCTGCCTCGCTGCTCGGGTGCTCGTCGGGGAGTTCGGGGCGATCAGATGGTGGTGCCGGTGCCGCGCTGCCAGGTGATCAGATGGACGTCGTGGTCGAACCACCAGCCGTCCGGGCCATGGCAGCCGGCCAGGTAGTCGGCCAACTGGCTCCCCAGCGGACCGGGCGCGCGCATCGTGTCGAGCCCCAGCGTGTCGTCGAACAGACATCGCTGCAGGAACCCCTCGGCCACGGCGTCGTCGGTGGTGCCGGTCCGGTAGCGCACGACCGTGATCTCCGGCACCGCGCCGGTCGCCGCGATGCTGGCGGCCACCTGCTCGGCGGTGGTGTAGGGCGTCGCCTGCGGCGCGTGCGCGGCGCGATAGGCCTCGTAGACGGCGAGGTAGTGGGACCGGGACGTGGCGTGGGCGACCACGCCCAGTCCGCCGGGGCGCAGCGCCGCCGACATGCGGGCGATGCCATCGTCGAGCACCTCGGGCGGCACGGCATAGAGCGCGTGGGTGGCCCAGGCGAGGTCGTAGGGCCCGCGGTCGGCACCGAGTTCCTCGACCCCGATCGCCAGATCGTCCACCGCGCGGAACGGCTCGGTGAGCACCGCGCGGGCCGCCGCGAGGCTGTAGGTCGACGGATCGAGCAGATCGACGTCGATGGCCCCCCCGTCGAACCGCTCCGCGAGTCCGTCGGCGAGCAACGCGGCCGGGAACTTGCCGCTGCCGCAGGCGACGTCCAGCAACCGAACGTGCCCGTCGCGGGCCTGCTGCGACAGCAGCGCCGGCCAGTCGATCGCCGCGGACAGCTCGCGGTAGTCCTGGGTGGCGAGCGTGTAGAACGCGTCGAAGGTGCGCTGCCCCGCCTCGCTCCAGTGTCGGAGACTGCGGTCGGCGGTGTCCTGCGGGGTGGGTTCCATGCGACGCACGATAGCGAGCCCCCGACCGGGCTACCCTGCCGCTCCATGCGCCCACCGAGCACGATCGCCGCCCTCGCACGTCTGGAGGTCCTGCTCGACGAGGTCCCGCCGGCCCGGGGGCTGTCGCCGGAACGCTACGCACTGACCCACGCGGCCTACGAGGCGCGCAGCGATCAGCGCAGCCTGCTGCGCCGCTGGATGATCGACACGGTGCCCGGACTGGTCGATCACGTCACCGACCGTCCAGTCGACGTGCTCGGCGTCGGGGTGGGTGACGGCTCCGTCGACGGCCCGCTGGCCGGCCGGTTGGCCGCCGGTGGACGGGCCGTCCGCTACCACGGCATCGAGCCGCACGAGCCGTCGCTGCGACGGTTCGGCCAGCGGCTCGACGGCCTCGGCCTGGCGGGTCTGGCGACGACCGGCTTCGCCACGGATCTGTCGCGCTTCGACCTCGACGGCCCCTACGACCTCATCCACTTCGTCCATTCGCTGTATTACGTGCCCGATCTGGGGGCGGCGATCGAACACGCGGTGCGCCTGCTCCGGCCCGACGGGGCCCTGGTCGTGCTGATCTCCCCGCGCGAACCGCTCAGCGCCCTGTCCGCACTGCTCGCCCCGCAACCGGATCACCCGCACTGGTTCACCGACGCCGTCCTGGCGGCCCTCGAACGCCACGAGCTGCGCATCGACCGGGCGACGATCGAGGGGCGACTCGATCTGCGCGCGGTCCGGGACGAACCCGCCGGCATCGGGGCGCACGTGCTGGACTTCCTGCTGCAGTGCCACAGCGCCGATCTCGACCCCGCGGTCCTGGCGCTGGTCCACGCGCACCTGGAGGAGATCGCGCTCCCGGATGTGACCGATGCGGTCCCCCACCCACTCGACGCGCTGATCGTCCGCCACCCCGACTGATCCGCCACCCCGACTGCCCCGGGCCGGCGGCCGGACGAGCACCGACGCCGCACCGTGGGGCATTAGGTTGCCGGTCACGGGTACGCCCCGGCAGGGTCGGCGGCGACAGACCCGCGCGCGAAGGGAGCCGACACGTGGGACACGGACCGAAGGCGACCAACCCGCTGCGCCGGCGATTCCATCTGCCTCGACTCCGTCCCAGCCTGTGGGTCAGCTGGCGACCGAACGGCATCGGGCTGCAGAAGCCGAACCACTACAAGGAGATGCTGACCACCATCGCGGAGAACAAGGGTCAGCTCCGCCACGCCACGCGCATCCTGACCAAGGGGGCCTGTGACGGCTGCGCGCTGGGGGTCGCCGGCCTGCACGACTGGACCATCGACGGCGTGCACCTGTGCACCACCCGGCTGAACCTGCTGCACCTCAACACCATGGGCCCGATGGCCGACGACGCGCTGGCCGACGTCGAGGCACTGCGCGGCCGCTCGGCCACGGAACTCCGTGAGCTCGGCCGGCTGGCACAGCCGATGTTGCGACGCCGCGGCGAGCCCGGGTTCACCCGCATCTCCTGGGACGCGGCCATGGAGCTCGCCGCCGACCGGGTCCGCGCGGCGCTGCCGGACCGGTTCGGGATCTTCACGACCTCGCGCGGCATCACCAACGAGGTCTACTACGTCGCCGGGAAGGTGGCGAGGTTCCTCGGGACCAACGACGTCGACAACGCCGCCCGCATCTGCCACTCCCCCTCCACCGGGGCGCTCAAGGAGACACTCGGCATCGGCGCGACGACCGTCTCCTACACCGACGTGATCGACCACAGCGACCTGATCGTGCTGTTCGGCTCGAACGCCGCGAACGCGCAGCCGGTGTTCCTGAAGTACCTCTACCTCGCCAAACAGCGGGGCGCGAAGGTCGCCGTGGTCAACCCCTACCGCGAACCGGCGATGGAGCACTACTGGGTCCCGTCCAACCTCGAATCGGCCGTGTTCGGCACGAAGATCACCGACGAGTTCTTCCAGGTCGCCACCGGTGGTGACACCGCGTTCATCCTCGGGGTGCTCAAGGTGCTGGTCCAACGGGGTCAGGTCGACCGGGCCTTCATCGACGCGCACACCGACGGCTTCGACGACCTGCGCGCCGAACTCGAGCGCCACGACCTCGACGACCTGGTCCGGTGGGCCGGGAGCTCGACCGCCGACGTGGAGCGCTTCGCCGAGCTCTACGGCGCGTCGAAGGCCGCCGTGCTGGTGTGGTCGATGGGGATCACCCAGCACACCTTCGGCACCGACAACGTCCGGGCCATCATCGACCTGGCGCTGGCGCGGGGCAACATCGGCCGCCCCGGTGCCGGACTGATGCCGATCCGCGGGCACTCCGGGGTGCAGGGCGGCGCGGAGATGGGCGCCTATGCCACCTCGTTCCCGGGCGGTGAGCCGATCGACGCCGACAGCGCCGCGCGGCTCGGTGAGGCCTGGGGCTTCGAGGTGCCGGACACCCCGGGGCGCAGCGCGACGGAACTCGTCGAGGCAGCCGGTCGCGGCGAGATCGATGTGTTGTGGTCCTCGGGCGGCAACTTCCTGGAGACGCTGCCCGACCCGGCCGAGGTCCGACGGTCACTCGAGCAGGTCGGGCTGCGGGTGCACGTCGACATCGTCGCCGCGACCCAGATGCTGGTCGACGGTGACGAGGTCCTGTTGCTGCCGGCCATGACCCGCTATGAGCAGCCCGGCGGCGGCACGGAGACGACCACCGAGCGGCGCATCATCTTCTCGCCCCACGTGCCCGGCCCCCGCGGTGCCCGCAACGGTCCCGGTGAGGTCCGCCCGGAGTGGGACATCTACCTGGAGCTCGCCCGCCGGGTCGACCCGGATCGTGCCGGGCTGCTCGGCTGTGGCGACGCGCAGGTGATCCGCGACGAGATCGCACGGGTCGTGCCGGCCTACGCCGGCATCGAGACGCTGCGGGAGACCGGGGACCAGGTGCAGTGGGGCGGCACGCGGCTGTGTGACGGCTGGGCCTTCCCGACGGCCGACGGCAAGGCGCATTTCGTCAGCGTCACGCCGCAGGAGGCGACCCTGCCGCCGGGGCACTTCCGTCTGTCGACCCGGCGCGGCAAGCAGTTCAACTCGATGGTCTGGCGCGAGCGCGATCCGGTGACCGGTGGCGGGCGTGATGCGCTGTTCCTGGCGGCCGCGGACGCCGCCCGGCTGGGGGTCGGCGAGGACAGCGAGGTACGGGTCACCTCGGACGTCGGCGAGGTGACCGCGCACGTGAAGCTCGCCGCCATCGCCGAGGGCAACGTGCAGATGTTCTTCCCGGAGGCCAACCCGCTGCTCGACCCGAGCCGGCGCGACCCGGTCGGGCTGGTCCCCGACTACAACGCCACGGTCACCGTGACCACGCTGCGCTGAGCCCGGACGAGGGGTCAGCCACCGGACTCACCGACCAACGAGGGACACCATGGACGCCAACGGGCAGAGCCGAGCTCGCAGACGCATCGGCACGTTGCTGAGCGCCGCAGCGCTCATCACGGCGTGTGGGACACCCGTTGCACCGGATGGGGCCACCGACACGTTCGACGGCACGTGGGTCCTCGCCGAGGGCACCGGGCCGGAGGGCGACGTCGAGCTCGACGTGGGGGCCGATGAGCCTGCGCGGGTGACGCTGGCCATCGAGGAGCGCGACTGGAGTGGCACCGCCGCCTGCAACTCCTACAGCGGTGACGTGAGCGTCGCGGACGGTGCCGTCGCCATCGACACCGGCTTCATGGTCACGGAGATGGCCTGCGAGCCACTCGAGCTCATGGAGACCGAGTCCGCCTACCTCAGCGCGTTGGCGTCCGTCGACACCGCCGAGCTGACCACCGCCGACGACGCCGCCGATGCGCTGACACTGACGGGCCCGGACACGCTGCTGCGCTTCACCCGGGAGACCGGGGCCGACACACCCTGAGCACGCCCCTCAGTCGACCGGCACACGGTCCCAGTTCGGCAGACCGTCGGGACGGTCGTCGCCGCGGGTCCAGTAGCCGGCGCTGCCGTCATGGCCGCTGGTCACGAAGGCCACGGCGGGGTCGCGCCGGAGCACCCACGCGAGCGACGGAAGCCGGACCCGCTCGGCGTCCGCGAGTTCCTCCTCGGTCTCCTCGCCGACGAACATGCTCCAGCCACTGATGGTGCGGCCGTCCGCCAGCTCACGCCCGGTGTCCGACGGGTCGAACGCGATCGCACCGACGTGCGCATCGGTGTCGACCAGCCGTCCGCTGGCGTACACGGCGGCCTGCTCGGCGGGATCGATCTCGTCGGTCATCATCACTCCACGTCCTCGACAGGGCCCGGTGCCCAGGTGGCTCAGCCCGTCCGGCGGGTGAGCGGCCGGTACTTGATGCGCGTCGGGTTCAGCGCCTCCTCGCCCTTGCGGGCCCTGAGGTCCTCCTCGTACTCCGAGTAACCGCCCGGGAACCAGGTGACCTCCGAGTCGCCCTCGAACGCCAGGATGTGCGTCGCGACGCGATCCAGGAACCACCGGTCGTGGCTGGTGATCACCGCACAGCCGGCGAAGTCGAGGATGGCCTCCTCGAGCGCACGCAGCGTGTCGACGTCGAGGTCGTTGGTCGGCTCGTCGAGCAGCAGCAGATTCGCCTCGTTCTGCAGCAGCTTGGCCAGGTGCACGCGGTTGCGCTCACCGCCCGAACACGAGCCGATGTTCTTCTGCTGCTCACCACCCTTGAACCCGAACGCGGCCACGTAGGCGCGCGAGGCCATCTCGGTCTTGCCGAGTTGCACCCAGTCCATCCCGCCGGTGATCTCCTCGAACACACTGTTCGACGGATCCAGTGCTGCCCGGGACTGATCCACGTAGGACAGCTGCACCGTGTCGCCGACGCGCAACTCGCCCTCGTCGGGCTCGATCGGGCGCTCGAGCAAGCCGGCCTCGCCCGCGGCGGTGACGATCATGTTGAACAGCGTCGTCTTGCCGGCCCCGTTCGGGCCGATGATGCCGACGATCCCACCCGGCGGCAGGCTGAAGGTGAGCCCCTCGTAGAGCAGCTTGTCGCCGAACCCCTTGAGCACGTCGTCGGCCTCGACCACGACGGACCCGAGCCGAGGGCCGTCCGGGATCATGATCTGCGGCTTGGTGACCTGCTTGGGCCGCTCCCGATTGAGCATCGTCTCGTAGGCCTGCACGCGCGCCTTGGCCTTGGTGCGCCGGCCCTGGGGCGACTGCTTGACCCAGTCGGCCTCCTCGGCGAGCTGGCGCTGCTGCGCGGACTCCTCGCGCTCCTCCTGACGGAGCCGTTCGCGCTTCTGCTCCAACCAGCCGGAGTAGTTGCCCTCGAACGGATAGCCCTTGCCCCGGTCGATCTCCAGGATCCACTCCGCCACCTCGTCGAGGAAGTAGCGGTCGTGGGTGATGGACACGACCATGCCGGCGTAGTCCTGCAGGGTGCGCTGCAGCCAGGCGACCGACTCCGCGTCGAGGTGGTTGGTCGGCTCGTCGAGCAGCAGGATGTCGGGCTTGGACAGCAGCAGCCGGCACAACGCCGCCCGGCGTTTCTCCCCACCGGAGAGCACGGTGACGTCGTCGGCGTCGGGGACCCGAAGCGCGTCCATCGCCACCTCGATGGTGCGATCGAGGTCCCACGCGTCGGCCGCGTCGATGGCGTCCTGGACCTCGCCCATCTGCTCGTAGACCTTCTGCATCGCGTCGTCGTCGAGCGGCTCGGAGAGCTTGGCCGTCAACTCGTTGTAGCGCGGGACCAGGGTGGCGATGTCGCCGAGCCCTTCCAGCACGTTCTCCCGCACGGTCTTGGTCGGGTCCAGTTCGGGTTCCTGCGGCAGATACCCGACCGAGTTGCCCTTCGCCGCCCAGGCCTCACCCTCGAAGTCCGTGATCACCCCGGCCATGATCTTGAGCAGCGTCGACTTCCCCGCACCGTTGGGGCCGATGACCCCGATCTTGACACCGGGCAGGAACGACAGCCAGATGTTGGACAGGACCTCCTTGCCGCCGGGGACGGTCTTGGTGAGACCCTTCATGACGTAGCAGTACTCGGCCACGGTGGACTCCTGGCGCAGGTGGTGGGGCGCTGGCGGTGCAGCGACGGTCGGCACGCGACGATGGCACCTCCCGACCGCCGGAAGCGTGCTGACCCGCGAGGCTAGCGATTGGCCTTCGGGTCCCCCGGCGACCCGCGCCCAGCACACGCGCACGACACGGACCTGCGGTAGGTTTTCCGCGCCGGTGGGCCGGGGGGCACCAGCGGATCCGTCCGACCTCGCCACGGGGCATGCTCGAGGGGCCCGACCAATGTCCGCCGTCACGCGTCCGCATGTCTTCCGTCGCCTCATGGCCACGGGCCGGGTCCCGACGAGTCCGCGGGTGCTGAGCAAGGCGACCCTGACCGAACTCAGCCACGTGCTGGAGAACGCGGTCATCGCCCACGACCTCGACGGCGCCGTGTTCACCGGATTCCAACAGTCGTCGAACTGGCTCAAGGCCCTCGCCCGCTACGAGCGGTTGGTCGAACCCCGCGCGCGCTCGGTGGCCGTGTTCGCGGCGGGCAACGTCGACTCGATGGGTGCCGAGGACATCCTCAAGGTCCAACTCGGTGAGGACAGTCCGCTGACCGAGGAGTGGTTCCTGATCGTGCTGACCGGCGAGTTCTCGGCTGCACTCATCGGCGCGGAGGTCGAGGCCGCACGCGACGGTCCACCGTCCGATGACCACGAACTCGACCGGCGCTTCGACACCGTCTGGAGCTTCGACCCCGACATCGTCACCACGATCACCGACTTCATCCACGACGAGGTGGCGCTGACCGATGCGGCGGCCGCCGCCAAGATCACGCGCGCCCTGCAGGACCATCCGCCCCACGCCTCCACCAATCGGCTGCGTGACGAGGTGCTCAGCGACATCGTGGCCGCCCTGGAGCGCAGCCGGATCCGCCAGCAGGAGGTCGCACAGATCCAACGCCAGGCCGCCGCGGATCTCCGTGACCTGGATCGGGCCAAGAACTCGTTCCTCAGTGCCGTCTCCCACGAGCTGCGCACCCCGCTGACCGTGGTCCAGGGACTGGCCGAGACACTCGACCGGCTCGGCCCCGACCTCACCGACACGCACCGTGGCGAATTGCATGGCGCACTGCGTGGTCAGGCGGAACGCCTCGCCGGACTGCTCGACGACCTGCTGGACGTCGACCGGATGAACCGCGGGTCACTGCAGCTGGCCACCCGGGAGCACGACGTCGTCAGCCTCGTCCGCCGGGTGCTCGCCGAGCACTCGGAGCACAACCGGGTGACCTTCGATGCCCCGACGCGGCTGCCGCTGCGTGCAGACGGGATCCAGCTCCAGCGGATCATGGTCAACCTGCTCGACAACGCGCGCAAGTACGCACCCGACGGACCGATCGAGGTCACGATGCAGGTGACGGACGACGGTGGCATGTTGCTCGAGGTGCGGGACCACGGGCCGGGGATCCCGGCGGATGAGCAGGCACGCATCTTCGAGCCGTTCCACCGCATCGACGACACCCACCCGCAACCCGGGACGGGGATCGGACTGGCCCTGGTCGCCGAGTTCGCCCGGCTGCACGGCGGTCGCGCCTGGACCGAACCGCCGACCGACGGCCCGGGGACGCGGATCCTGATCAGCCTGCCGGCTGCTGAACCCGAGGCCGACACCACCGCCTGAGACGCTGGCGGCCACCCATGCAGGGTGCCGGGCCGACGACACGTCGCGCCCGGGGCGCTCAGCGGTCCCCGGTGGGGCCGAGCCGGTCCAGGACCGCTGCCCGCCGATCGTCATCGAGCACCGCTTCGAGCCGGGCGGCCGCCTCGGGGCGGTAGGTGCGGTAGATCCACCACCACACGGCCGGGTCCGCCAGGGGTGCCCGGACCTCCTCGAGATCGACGTGTCCGCCCAGATCGAGCGGGACCTCGACCGGACCGGCCGGGGTGCGCACGCAGAAGCCGCCGATGACCTCCACCTCGACGTCATCGACGCGGGCACGCAGCAGCCAGGCGCTGCACCAGGGGTCCGGTGGTGGGCCGTCGACGAGTCGTGGCTCGAAGCGACCCAGCGCGTCGCGGACGAGGTCCAACGTGTCAGCCGGCACGGCGATGTCGAGATCCCCGACGTCATCGGTCACACCGAGGGCTGCCTGCAGCGCGCTGCCCCCGAGCCGCCACACGATCCCGGTCGGTTCCAACGCCAGCGCGACCGTGCGCAGCGCCGGCCACGGTGGATCCAAGACACTGTGCACACGGGCCTCCTCGGCACCTGGACGGGTCGTCGGATCACCGGCACCGCGGGCAGTGTGCCGCACCGGTCGACGGCGACGATGGGCGCTCCGTCACGCCGTACGCTGCGCGGTCTGATGCCCCGATTCGCCGCCGCCGCTCTGGTGTTCCTGTCGTCGGCCGCCGTGCTCGTGCTCGAGATCCTGGCGGCCCGACTGCTCGCGCCCTACGTCGGGGTGACGCTGGAGACCTACACCGCGATCATCGGGGTGGTGCTCGCCGGCATCGCGGTCGGATCGTGGCTCGGGGGCAAGGCCGCCGACGCCCGCGAACCGCGCGGACTGCTCGCACCGTTGCTGATCGTCGGCGGTGCGCTGTCGTTCGCCTCGATCCCGATCATCGACGGACTCGGTGCCAGCCTGCGCGGCGCGGGACCCGCGACCACCACGATCCTCACGACGATGGCGTTCTTCTTCCCGGCCATGGTCCTGTCCGCGGTCACCCCGGCGGTCATCAAGATCCAGCTGTCGTCGCTGGAGGAGACCGGGCGCGTGGTCGGACGGCTGTCGGCCCTGTCGACCGCCGGCGCGATCGTGGGCACCTTCCTCACCGGCTTCCTGCTCGTCGCCGCCTTCCCGACCCGCCCGGTGATCCGGGTGGTCGCGGTCGCGCTGATCGTGCTCGGGCTCGGCACGGCGGTGGCGTTCAAGCGGCAGCGGGTGGTGACCGTCGGTGGCGCGATCGGCGTGCTCGCCGCCGGCGCGTTCTCGTTCGCGGCGTCCCACCCGTGCGAGGAGGAGTCCGCCTACTACTGCGCCTACGTGGTGGAGGACGAGGACCGTGAGTCGGGGCGAGCGCTGGTGCTCGACACCCTGCGCCACAGCTATGTGGACCTCGACGACCCCACCTACCTCGAGTTCGTCTACACCCAGTGGTTCGGTGACGTGATCGCCGCCGTCGCCCCCGACGGCGAGTCGCTGACCACCCTGCACATCGGTGGTGCGGGGTTCACGATGCCGCGCTACCTGCGGGCCGAGCATCCGGGCTCGTCCTCCGAGGTGCTCGAACTCGATCCGCTGATGGTCGAGCTGGCGCAGGACAAGCTCGGCCTGGAGCTGCGCGACGACATCGACGTGCGGCTCGGGGATGCCCGCACCCGGATCGGGGACGTGCCGGCCGGGGTCCACGACCTGGTGATCGGCGACGCCTTCGGTGGGGTCGCCGTGCCCTGGCACCTCGCGACGCGGGAGTTCACCGAACTGCTGCGCGAACGGATGACCGACGACGGGGTCTACGCACTCAACGCCATCGACTACGGCCCCCGCCGGTTCCTGCGGGCCGAACTCGCCACGCTGGCCGCCGTGTTCGAGCACGTCGCGATCATCGGTCGGGCAGGCTCGTTCGGTCCCGACGCCCGCGGCGTGGGCGGCAACTACGTGCTCGTGGCCTCCGACCGCCCCCTACCCTTGGAGGCGATCGAGGATGCGAACCGTCGTCGCGGTCGCGACGACGAACTGCTGCACGGCCCGGCGCTCGACGACTTCATCGGTGACGTGGCGGTGCTGACCGACGACCGAGCACCCGTCGATCAGCTGCTCACACCCCGGCCCACCTCCTGACCCGTCCCGCGGGCACCCACGCGGGGACCCGTGACGATCATCGGACACCCGCGTGCGCGACCACCAGGACCCGTCCGCGCCCCACGTCGTGGTCCTCGGGGCCGGCTACGCGGGCGGACACGCCGCCGCCGCGGCACGGCGTGCCGGTGCCGCGGTCACGGTGATCGACCCGGACGGGCTGCACGGCTTCCTGCCCCGACTGGCCGGCGTCGCCGCCGGGCGGTTGCGCGCCGGCGACGCCCGCGCCCCGTTGGCGGAACTCATGGATGTCCACGTGCTGCACGGCCGGGCCACCCACCTCGATGTCGACGCCCGTGCCGTGACCACCGACGCCGGGGACCGGATCCGCTACGACGCGGTGGTGGTGACCGTCGGCGCGACCAGCGACATCGGCCCGGTGCCGGGTGCGGCGGACCACGCCCGACGGCTGCACACCGCCGACGACGCGCTGGCGCTGCGTGCGGCGCTGCTCGACGCTGATCGACTGATCGTCGTCGGCGGTGGCGCGACCGGGGTCCAACTCGCCGCCGAGGTTGCGGGAGCCCGCCACGAGCTGGACGTCGTGCTGGTCGAAGCCGCCGACCGACTGCTGCCGAGCGAGACCCCGGCGCTCGCGCGGTTGGCCGCGGGCCATCTGCGCCGCGCCGGCGTCGACGTCCGACTCGGTGCCGAGGTGGCGACGATCGATGCCGCGGGCGTCGTCCACGCCGACGGCACCCGTGACGACGGGTTGGTGGTGTGGGCCGGTGGGTGGCAGGCGGACCCGGCGGCGCTGCTCCCGGATGCGGCCATCGAGGACGGACGGCTCGCCGTCGCGGGTGACGGGCAGGTCCCCGACCACCCGCGGGTCCTGGCGGCCGGTGACATCGCCGCCCACCGTGACGTGTTCGGCCGTCGGCTGGCCATGTCTGCCCAGGTGGCCCTGCAGGCCGGAGCCGCCGCGGGCCGCACGGCGGTCGCGCTCGCCCGCGACGAGCCCACCGACCGGGTCCGCATCCTGGAGCTCGGACGGCTCATCGACCTCGGTGACCGGGGGCTGGGACGGATCGGTCCGGTCACCCTCGGTTGGGGTCCCACGGCCCGGCTCGTGCCGCTGCTGCACCTCGGGATCGATGCCCGGCACCTGTTCAAGCTGGGCGGGCCGCTCGCCGTCCTCGGCCACGCACCCGGACTGGCGGGAGCACACGATCCCGGTGGGGCGCGCGATCCTCTGCGCGCCGTCGGATGAGCGCGGACGGTTGAGCGCGGACGGTTGAGCGCGGACGTCCCGCCGGACGGGGTCGGTCGACCCTGGTGATCGGCCACACCGTCCGGCACGGTCACGGGATGCCGATCGAAGGCCCTGTCGTGATCCAGCCACCGCTCGCGTCCACTGCCACGATGGCGTCCGAGGGACCGTTCACCGATGATGCGTCGGACCCGGCCGTCGCGACCGCCGCACCGCCGCTGATCGACCTCACCACCCTGGACCTCGGTGGCGACGTGGTGTTCATCACGGACCGTGACGCCACCATCGTCGCGGTCAACGACGCGTTCGTGCGCGTGACCGGGTTCAGCCGGCGCGAGGCCATCGGGTCGACGCCCCGGCTCCTGGCCTCCGGCCTGCAGGACGAGGCCTTCTACCGCGAGCTCTGGGACACGCTGCTCAGCGGTCGCGTCTGGGAGGGCCAGCTCGTCGACCGCCGCCGGGACGGGCAGCTGCGCACACACCACGCCACGATCACGCCGCTGCACGACGATGCCGGCCGAATCACGCACTTCGTGGCCGTCGAACGCGACCTCAGCGGCGAGCTCGGCCGGCAGGCCGGTGTCGGCCCGACCGGACTGGTGCACCTCGACGTCACCGGTCGGTGCGTGTTCGCCAATCCGCGTGCGGCGAGCCTGCTGGGTGCCACTCCCGACGAACTGCTCGGTGGCGGCCTGCTCGATCGGCTCGCGCCGGACGATGCCCACGAACTGCGGGAGGTGGTCGACCGGGCCGTGGACACCTCACGTACCCACCGCCTGGACGTGCGCAACCCGAACGACGGCGGCTGGCTCGGTCTGGAGGTCCGGGCGATGTCCCTGTCGTCCGGTTCCGTGCTGGGCGTCGCCGTCGGCGTGGAGGACGTCAGTGCGCGGATGGCCGTCCACGCAGAGCTCGGTCGACGTGACGCGCTGACCACCAGCGTGCTCGACAGTTTCGACGAGCCGATCGCGGTGGTGTCCGGGGACGGCACCGTGATGGCGCTGAACGCCACCTGGCGCGCGGCCACGCGGTCCGCCGAGCTCCCCGTCGTTCCGGTCGCGGTCGGTGACGACTTCCTCGCGGCCGCCGGTGCCCACCCGGACACCGACGGACCCACCGCCGCCCTGGTCCACGAGCTGCACCGGCTCGCACGCGGCCTCGAGGAACCCGAGCCCCAGCCGACGACGGAAGCCGGCGGTTACCGGGTGACCCCGCTCGCCTGGGACGAAGGCGGGGCGGTCATCCGCTGGTGTCGGACGGGCTGAACGGGCGCGCACGGAGCCGACCGGGGAGGCCCGCCCGTGTCGGCGCGTACCTCGACGCACCGACGTCGCCCGCGGAGCAGCGCATCAGGACATGGCGACGTCCGAACGTCTGCGCGCACCAGGTGACGCTCAGTCGACCGTGACGGCCTCCACCGTGCCCCGCTCGAGCCGTTCATGGTCGCGCGGATCGGCGACCAGGATCAGGTCGCCCGGATCCATGGACAACTGACGGTGACGCGACCGGCATCGGCGGCGACGACCGAGCCGGGCAACAGGTTGCTGTCGCCCATGAACGTGGCGGTGAACGCGGTCGCGGGTTGCAGATACAGCCGGTCCGCCGAGATCGCGATCGTGGAGAACCTGACCGGACTCGAACAGGTCGACTGGGCCGATCCCGTGCTCAGCGTGCTGCCACTGAAACTGCGCGACGCCGACGGAGCGCCGTGTCGGGCCGTGATGCTGGAGCTCGGCTGACCGGGCGCCCGGCCGTCGGGCGTGCCGGCTCAGGGTTCGGTGGCGTGGCCGGCGCGCCGCCACTCGGGCAGGCCGTCCTCGAGTCGGCGTGCGCGACGGCCGCGGGCCTGCAGGGTGCGTACGGCGTCGTCGGCGTGGGCGCAGTAGGGGCCGCGGCAGTAGGCGATGACGTCGCCGTGGTCGGGGAGGCCGTCGAGGGCGGTGTCGAGCTGGTCGGGTGGGGTGCAGATGGCGCCGGGGATGTGGCCGGCGGCGTACTCGGCCTCGGGGCGGACGTCGATGAGGACCACCTCGCCGCGCTCGAGGCGTGCGAGCAGATCGTCACGGGTGATCATGTCGAGTTCGTCGCGGTCGCCGAGATAGGCGGTGGCGAGCTCGTCGATGGCATCGAGGTGTTCGGTGGCGAGGTCGCGGAGCGCGATCCACGCGTCGACGACCGTCGGGGAGGCGAGCCGGTAGTGGATGTGGGTGCCGGCGCGTCGGGTGACGACGAGCCCGGCGCGGGCCAGGGCACGCAGGTGGTGCGAGGTGTTGGCCACGGACTGGTCGATCTCGTTGGCGATGGCCTCGACGGTGCGTTCGCCCTGGGCGAGCACGTCGACGATCTCGGCCCGCCGGCCCGAGGCGAGCGCCCGGGCGATGGATGCGAACCCGTCGTAGAGCGCGTCCTTGGCCTGCCGACGCGGAATCGTGGCGGTGGTCATGGTCGCCTCCTGTCCACCAACAGCCTATCCGTTGATCAAACGCTGGTTTGACTTTCAGGGGGGCACCGGTCAGGCTCTTGTTCAAGCAGACGCTTGACTATTCGGAGGTCGGTGTGGACGTCATCCCGATGGTGGACGAGGGCCTCGGCAACAGCGCCTACGTGGTGGATCTGGGTGACGGCGGCGCGCTGGTCATCGACCCGGAACGCGATCCGCGGCCCTACCTCGACGAACTGGAGCGGCGGGGTCTGACCCCGCGGTTCGTGGTGGAGACCCACCTGCACGCCGACTTCGTCTCCGGCGGGCGTGAGCTGACCGCGGCCGGGGCACAGCTGCTCGCACCAGTCGGCAGCAAGCTCGCCTACGACCACCGGCCGCTGCGCGACCGCGACGAGCTGGAGCTTGGCGGGCTGACCCTGGATGTCATCGCCACGCCCGGGCACACCCCCGAGCATCTCGCCTACCTGCTGCGCGACGGCAGTCGGCCGGTGGCGCTGTTCTCCGGTGGGACGTTGACGGCCGGTGGGGTGGCCCGTCCGGACCTGCTCGCGCCCGAGGAGACCGAACCCCTGGCGCGGGCGGCCTACCGGTCCATCCACGAGCGGTTGCTCACCCTGCCCGACGAGCTGGCGGTCTATCCGACCCATGGCGGTGGGTCGTTCTGCTCGGTCGCCGGCGGCGGGGAGCGCACCACCACGATCGGCCGGGAACGGGTGTCGAACCCGCTGCTGGCCGGCGATGCGGACGAAGACACCTTCGTGGCACGGCTGCTCGGCGGGCTCGGGACCTACCCGCCCTACTTCCTCGAACTGCGTGACGTGAACCGGGCCGGGCCGGCCATCCACGGTCGGCAGCCGCCACCGCTCGCGTCGTTGGACCTCGAGGCGTTCGATCGGGTGGTCGCCGACGGCGCGGAGGTCGTCGATGTCCGTCAGATCGGGCCGTTCGCCGACGGCCACGTGCCGGGGTCGCTGTCCAACCCGTGGCGCGGGCAGTTCGCGACCTGGCTCGGCTGGCTGGTCGGCCGCACCCGGCCCGTGGTGTTCATCGCCGACGACGCCGTCGACCGCCAGGACCTGGTGTGGGCGGCGCTGACCGTCGGGTTCGAGCACCTCGTCGGGGAGTTGGCCGGCGGTGTCGATGCCTGGCGTGATGCCGGGCGACCGCTTGCGGCCACGCCGCTCGTCGACGCGAGTGGTACGGACAGCCGGCGCGTCCTCGACATCCGCCAGACGAGCGAGTTCACCGCCGGACACGTGCCCGGTGCGGCCCACGTCGAGCTCGGCGCGTTGGCCGCCGACGCGGACAGCATCCCTGACACCTCGTTGCTGGTGCACTGCGGGCATGGGGAGCGGGCCATGTCGGCCGCGAGCCTGCTGCAACGAGCCGGTCATGACGATGTCGCCGTGCTGGCCGGCGGCCCCGACGAACTCGGCG
Organism: uncultured Actinomycetota bacterium; assembly: GCA_964438785.1. Lineage (GTDB taxonomy): Bacteria > Actinomycetota > Nitriliruptoria > Nitriliruptorales > Nitriliruptoraceae > PWLR01. The sequence goes on from CAYTLZ010000072.1 coordinate 15,902, forward strand.
CGCTCGAGACCGGAACGGGCGCATGAGCCGCACCACGGATCCCAAGCCGCTGCGGCTGGGCCTTCGAGAGAACCTGCCGCAGTTCGTGCTGCTGGTCGCGGTCAACGCGCTGGTCGGCGGCATGGTCGGCATGGAACGCACCGTGCTCCCACTGCTCGCCGAGCAGGAGTTCGGGCTGACCGCCTACACCGCGATGCTGACCTTCATCGCCGCGTTCGGGCTCACCAAGGCGATCGTCAACTACTTCGCCGGCACGCTGGCCGACCGGTTCGGACGCAAACCGGTCCTGCTGGTCGGCTGGCTGTTCGCGGTGCCTGTCCCGTTGCTGCTGATCTGGGCCCCGTCG
>CAYTLZ010000073.1:0-15932 GCA_964438785.1 uncultured Actinomycetota bacterium
TCGTCAGCAGCTCGTAGAAGACGAGGAAGGTGACGAGGTTGCCGGCCAGGGCGACACCCATCGTCGCGGTGACGCACAGGCCGAAGAACCCGAAGAACCGCGACCGGTGGTCATGTCTGGCGAGGTAGCCGATCGCGTAGACGGTGGTCGTGAACCACAGCAGTGCGGACAGGAACACGAACAGCACCGGGATCGGATCGGCGCGCAGGACCAGTTCGATGCCGGGGAGGAACTGCATCCGGGCCTCGAACTCCACACCCCGGAACACGCCGATGGCCAGCAGCACCGCCAGGACGACCTTGATGCCGGCACCCAGCAGGTTGATCACCCGACGGGTGGTCTCGGCCCGGTCCGGGAGTGGGAAGATGAGCGCCGCCGGGACCAGGGAGGTGGCCAGCAGCAGGAGCGGCAGGATCGGTCCGCTCAGCGCCGCGATCACGACACGACCCCGCGCAGCACCTCGACGAGCGGCATCGGCGCGAGCCCCATGGCCACGACCGCGGCGGCGAGGGCGAGCGCGATGACGTCCCGGGCGTCGACCTCGATCGGGCCGGGCGGCTCGGCGTCGGTGACGAAGGCCGGCAGCACGCACCGCAGCAGGTAGGCGGTGGTCAGGCCCGTGGCCACGAGCAGCATGACGACCAGCCACCACGCACCCGTGGCCACCCCGCCGAGCAGCAGGAACCACTTGCCGATGAAGCCGCCGCTCGGCGGCAGTCCGACCAGGCTCAACCCGCCCAGCACGAACGCCAGCAGCGCCACGGGCCGGCGATCCGCGGCTCCCTGCAGTGCCCTGACGTCCCGACCTCGGGCCACAGCGGTGTCCATGCCGGCCCCCGTCCGCGCGGGTTGCCGCGCACTGTCGACCAGACAGGCGGCGGCCAGCAGCATCGCGGCCTTGGCCGGCGCGTGGCTGACGGCGAGCAGCACGGCTCCGAGCCAGGTGTCCTCGTCGCCGGCCACGATCACCGGTGCCGCGATCACCAGCAGACCGAGCTGCGCCCCGGTGGACGCGGCGATGAGGCGCTTGAGATCGTCGCTGCGCAACGCCGTCACGGATCCCCACACGATCGCGATCGCACCGAACACCGCGAGGACCACCCCGACGACCGGCCCGGTCCCGGCCGGGGCGTCCAGCAGCCAGAGCCGCATGATCACGATGAAGGCCGCCTTGACCATGATCCCGGACAGCAGCGGACTGACCGCCCGCGGCGCCACGCTGTGCGCCGCCGGCAGCCAGACGTGCAATGGCGCGAGCGGCAGCTTCAGCAGCAGGCCGCCGAGTGCCAGCGCCGAGCCGACGGCCAGCAGCGGCAGCGACACCGCCGCGGGTTCGAGGGCCGCGAGCTCGTCGTAGCGGACCGTGCCGGTCGCGGCCCAGATCAGCCCGATCCCCGCCAACAGCGACAACGAGGCGGCGAGTTCGGCCAGCAGGTAGCGCGTGCCGGCCAGCAGGGCACCACGCGACTCCCCGTGGGTCACCAGCACCGCGGCGCACAGGCCCACCACCTCGAGGACGACGTAGCTCGTCAGCAGATCGCCGATGAGGGGCAGTGCCGTCAGTCCCGCCCAGACGGTCAGGTAGAGCGGCCAGTGGGCGCGGTGGCGGGGGGAGGTGCCGCGGGCGTCCTCCCAGATCCCGCTGAGGGCAACGGCCCCGGCCACCAGCGACACGGCCGCCACCAGCAGCGCCCCGAACCCGTCGATGACGACGACCAGTTCGTAGCCGCCGGGCAGCAGCACCTCCCGTTGCTGTGGTGCGCTCGTCGCGAGCTGCACGCCGGCACCCAGTCCGAGCGCCGTGCCGGTGAGCACGAGCGGCAGCAGCACACCGACCCGGCGAGTGACCGGGAGCGCCGCGGTGAGCAGCGCGGCCGCGCCGAGCAGGAGGAGGTTCAGGCCGACCGCGGTCACCGGGGTGCCTCATCGAGGTGGTCGGCCACCCGCTCGCGGAGCAGTCGGCGGCCGAGCCAGCTCGCCGTTGCCAGCAGCGGGGCAAGGGTCGCCGACACGGCGACGGCGGTCGCCACCGGTGCGGGTGAGGCGACGACGACGAGCAGGCCGGCACCGAGGCCGAGCATGGCGAAGGGTCGTGCCCGCCCCGCGAGCGACGGCGAGCGGAACACCCCGACGATGCCTCCGACGGCCAGGGCGGATCCGAGCAGCAGCGCAGCGTTCGTCAGGGTCGTCGACCACCGGCTCGGCCGGGCCCGGCGGGCACGGCGGGGGCAGCGACTCCGCGCAGCGATGCGCGGCCGGCCACCTGACGGGCGGTTGCCAACGACATGTTCCCCCGAGCGCCGGGATCGAGCTGCACGCCGTCCGAGGCTGCGCCGCTCGCACGAGCTCGCCATCGGTGGTCGTCCACGCGACGGGTCCTGCGCGGGACACGGACGACGAACGGGGCGAACGATACCGACCGCATCGATCGCCGGACACCACGCCAGGACGGCCACTGGTAGCGGTCTGCCGACCTGCCACAGTCACGATCCGAGGGCCCGGTGTGCGTTCTGCGTGCACCGGATGTGGCCGGTGCGTTTGCCGTCCCGTCATTCCTGCCGCAGCTCTGGCGTTCCGCTCGGCGATCCTGACCTGGCAGCAGCACGTCGTGGGCCTCGACCGCCTCAGTGGTGGACCGTCGTGTGCCGACCCGTCCGTCGACGGTGCGGTTCTCGCCACCTCGGTTCGTCGTCGTTCTCGAGCCAGAAGGAGCAGGGATGCATCGAACCAGCGTCGTGGCAGCGTCAGTGCCGCATCGGGAAAGGAGCGGCTTCGCGCGAGCCGTGCTGATCACCCTGGTGGTCAGTGCCATGATGGCGGCACTCCTGCCGTCGAACACGTCGGCCTTCGCCGACGAACACGACTTCTCCGACGTTCCCGCCGACAACGTCCATCGTGAGAACATCCTGCGGTTGTCCGCCGCCGGGATCATCGAAGGGTTCGATGACGGCACGTTCCGCCCCGGGACCTTCGTGACGCGCGGGCAACTGGCGACGATCATCGCCGGACTGGCCGGGCTCGAGGACGGCTCGGCCCCCTACGACTTCTCCGACGTCGCGGGCACGACGCACGCCGCCGGCATCCAGGCACTCGCCGATGCCGGCATCGTGTTCGGGCGCGCCGACGGCACCTTCGGGCCCGGTGAACTGATCCGCCGCGACCAGGCAGCCTCGATCGTGGCGCGCTTCATCGAGGCGTCCGGGGTCGGTGGCGATGCGTTCGCCGACGTCCCCGAGGCCAACGTCCACGCGCGCAACATCAATGTCCTCGCCGCGCTCGAGATCATCCTCGGGACCAGTGCGGACATCTACGCCCCGAGCGCTCCTTTGCAGCGTGCCCAGGCAGCGTCGATCGCCGTGCGTGCGTCGGACGTGTTCGCCGAGGTCGACTACACCCTGAGCGTGCTCCACATCAACGACGGTGAGTCGGCATTGCTCCCCGATGACGACGCCGGCTTCCCGGGTGCCGCCCGGTTCGTCGCCGACCTGCTCGCCCTGCGGGCCGACGTCGACGCGAACACCGACCAGGCCTCCGTCACCATCTCGGCGGGGGACAACTTCCTCGCCGGCCCCCGACTCAACGCCTCGTTGGAGACGCCGGGCGCGTTCTACGACGCGCTGCTCTACACCCGGGCGGAGTTCGACGCCATCACGATCGGGAACCACGAGTTCGACTTCGGTCCGGACATCCTGGCCGACTTCATCGATGCCGTTCCCGGCATCCCGTTCCTCTCCGCCAACCTCGACGTCGACGACGAACCGCGCCTGGCCGCCCTGGCCGCCGACGGTCGTCTCGCCGCGAGCGCGACGGTCGACCGGGACGGACGCTCGATCGGCATCGTGGGCGCGACCTTCGAGGGCCTGGAATCGATCTCCAGTCCCCGCAACGCCACGACCGGTCCGGTGCTCGCCGCCGTGCAGACCGAGGTCGATGCGCTGCGTGCGGATGGCGTGGAGACGGTCATCCTGTCCAGTCACCTGCAGAACCTCGACACCGAACTCGAGCTCGTCCCCGACCTGAGCGGCGTCGACGCCGTGGTCGGTGGCGGTGGCGGTGAGTCCCTCGGCGACGACTACCCGCTGGTCGCCACGGACGCGGACGGCACCCTGGTGCCGGTCGTCACCGTGCCCGGCAACTACACCGACATCGGCCAGCTCGACCTGAAGCTCGACGCCGAGGGCAACGTGCTCTACCCGGGCATCGACTCCGGGCTGAAGCCGGTCGCACTCGACGGGGCTCGTGACGCGTTCATCGTGACCAACGTCGAGGAGCCGGTCGACGCGTTCGTCGCCGATCTGGAGACCACGGTGATCGGCACCTCACAGGTTCCCCTGGATGGACGTCGTGGGGACGACGGCTTCGGTGTCCGCACCCGGGAGACCAACCTCGGCAGTCTGTTGGCGGATGCCATGCTCGTCACCGCCCGGAATGCGGCGGCGGAGTTCGGGGTCCCCGAGGCGGACGTCGCTCTGCAGAACGGTGGCGGTATCCGCAACGACGGGATCATCCCCGCCGGCGACCTCACGGCGCTGGACACGTTCAACGTCGCGGCGTTCACCAACATCGTCTCCGTGGCCGAGATCGACGGCACGACGCTGGCTCAGGCGCTGGAGCGCAGTGTCAGTTCGCTGCCCGACGCCTCCGGTGCCCACGGCCAGTGGGGTGGTGTCCGCTTCACCTTCGACACCAGTCAGCCGGCGCAGACCCGGGACCTCGATGCGGGCACGATCCTCACCCCGGGTGAGCGGATCGTGGACGCGGTCGTGGAGCGGGCCGACGGCACCGAGGTGACACTCGTCGAGAACGGCACGGTGGTCGCCGGTGACACGATGTTCACCATCGCGAGCATCGACTTCCTGCTCGGCGGGCAGGACGGCTACGTCATGTTCGACGCCGACGATCTCGTCCGGGTCGGGGTCACCTACCAGCAGTCGCTGGCCGACTACATCACGGACCTGGGCACCGTCACCGCGGCGGACTACCCGGACGTGACCGTCGACAACGACACGCACACGCGCTTCGGGCCGGTCGGCACGTTCAACCTGTAGGTCCGGACGACCACGGCAACGAGGCAGCATCCGCGGGGCCACGCCGGACACCGGCGTGGCCCCGCCCCGTCGCGTGGGTGTCGGGGCGCGGCACCCACCGATTCCGGTCACCGTCCGGCGGTTCGCGCTGCCCGTCACCGCAGGCCATAGTCTTTCGACATGGCGCTGATGGCAGGTTTCCGCGAACGACTCGTGCTCGGCCATGTCCGTCGGAGCCTCGAGCGCGACGAGGCGATCCTGGCCTGGAGTCATGCCAACGTGCCCGACACCCGCGCACCGGCGCTGTTCGTGGTCACCGACCGTCGGTGCCTGCTGCACGTGGCCACCTCGGCGATCCCCGACATCGCGACGCCGTTGTCGCGTCTGCAGATGTTCGATCTCGATCAGCGCCACGCTGCCTCCGCCCAGGTACGGCTGCACGGTGCCGACGCGGAGGTCGTGGCGGACTTCTCGCTGTCGAGCCGGGCCCGGTCGCGGGCGATGGGTCGGGTGCTCGGTGAGCTGAACCGGGCGAACGTGCGCAGCCCGGCGGGCTACGACCCGGATCTCACCTCGCCGCTGCAGCCGATGCCCCGCGGCGTCAAGGACCATGCCCGGCGGATGTGGATCACGCTGCTCGGCGTGGCCGTGCTGCTGCTCGCGGTCGTGTTCAGTTCGCCCTTCGTCCCCGGGCCGGGCGCGCTGACGGCGGTGGCCGGCTTCGCGATCCTGGCCAAGGAGTACGAGTGGGCCCGTGACGTCCACGTCTGGTCGGCGCGGATCGCGGACCGCTTCATCGCCTGGATGCGGGCCCGCAAGGACGCGTTGCTCAACCGGCGGTCCTGACCGGCCTCCGCCGCGTGAGGGATTACCGTGACGACGCTGCGCCCCATCCTGGACGCCCTCGGCCGGGCTGGAGGCCCGAGCCCGCGGCAGGAGTTCGACCATGACACGCGACAAAGGCACGACCACCGCACCGGCGGCGTCCCCGGTGGAGTCCACGACGGGCGACGCGCCGCTCCCCACCGTCGCTGCGGGTGCAGCGCGGCCCGAGGTCACGCTGGAGCCGACCGTCGTCGCCCGACCGCACCCGTCGTCGCGGTTGGAGCGGTCGCTGCGGATCGCGGTGCTCGCCGGGGGTGCCAACACGGAACGCAACGTGTCGCTGTCGTCGGGGCAGGCGATCGCCCGCGCGCTGCGTGGCCTCGGGCATGCGGTCGCCCTGGTCGACTCCGCCTCGTCGCCGGTGATCCCCGACGAGGACCCGCGCGCCGCGTTCCTGACCACCGAGATCGAGGAGTCGGATCTCGCCGAGGGGCCCGTCGCACCGAGCGCCGCCCAGGCACCCGACCTCGGTGCGCTGCGTGTGGTCCGGGCCCGGCAGATCGACGGGGTGCTGGCCCCCGGCCTGTTGCCCATCCTGCAGCACGCCGATGTCGTGTTCGTCACCGTGTTCGGCGACGAGGGGGAGTCCGGAGCCACCCAGCGCTTCCTCGCGGCCAACGGCCTGGTGCACACCGGACCGTCCGCCGAGGTCTGTGCGCTCACCTTCGACAAGGCACGGACCAAGCAGGTCGTCCGCAGCCACGGTATCGACACGCCCGACTGGCACGTGGTCGCCCGTCACGGCGCGGCCGAGGATCTCGCTGGGCTGACCATCGGTGGCCCGTGGATCGTCAAGCCCGTGGCCGGCGGCTCCACGATCGGCCTGAGCTACGTCGAGGACGCGGCTGAGCTACCGGCGGCCTGCGCGTTGGCCAGCGCCGAGGGCCAGGACGCCCTGATCGAGCGCTTCGTACCGGGACGCGACTTCACGATCGGCGTGCTCGGCGATCGGGTCACTGCGGTGGTCGAAGCCAGTACGGACCGCGAGCTGTACGACTACGAGGCCAAGTACACCCCGGGCGCAGCCCGCAAACAGGTCCCCGCCGACCTCCCCGACGCCCAGACCACCGAGCTGCAGCAGCTCACCGCGCGGGTCCACCAGGTGCTGGGCATCGGTGACACCTCGTCGCGGGCGGACTTTCGGCTCGGCCCGGACGGGCGGTTCACGTTCTTCGAGACCAACCCGTTGCCCGGCATGACGCCGACGTCGAGCTATCCGCTCTCGGTGGGTGGGGCCGGGGTGACGTTCCCGGAGCTGTGCGAGGAACTCGTCGTGCGGGCACTGGCCGGTGGCGAGTCGCAGGTGCAGGGATGAACACCGCGCTGCCCAAGATCGCCTGGGACGAACTGCCGCGGGCGGTCGTGGAGGTGGAGCACTTCACCATCCCGGTGCGCGACGGCACGCTGCTCGCGGGCCGGCGCTGGCTCCCGGCCGACGCGGAACGCGATCCGGTCCCCGCCGTGCTGGAGTACATCCCCTATCGCAAGCGCGACAAGACCGCGCTGCGCGACGGGCTGAGCCACCCGTACGTGGCCGGGCACGGCTATGCGTGCGTCCGCGTGGATCTGCGCGGCTCCGGCGACTCCCAGGGGGTCCTGCGCGACGAGTACCTGCAGCAGGAGCTCGACGACGGGCTCGACGTGATCGCCTGGCTGGCCGAGCAACCCTGGTGCGACGGCCGGGTCGGGATGATCGGCAAGTCCTGGGGTGGTTTCAACGGTCTGCAGCTCGCGGCACTCCGACCCGAGCCACTCGAGGCCGTCATCACGGTGTGCTCGACCGACGACCGCTACGCCGACGACATCCACTACATGGGCGGGTGTCTGCTCGGCGACAACCTGTCGTGGGCGGCGGCGATGTTCGCCAACACCTCCTGCCCGCCGGATCCGATGCTCGTCGGCGACGACTGGCGCGCGATGTGGCACGAGCGCCTCGAGGGGTCCGGGTTGTGGCTCGAGACCTGGCTGCGGCACCAGCACCGCGACGACTACTGGAAGCACGGCTCGGTGTCGGAGGACCTGTCCGCGATCCGCGTGCCGGTGTTCGCCGTGTCGGGGTGGGCGGACGGCTACTCCAACAGCGTGTTCCGCCTGCTGGCCGATCTCGACGACGACGTGCCCCGTCGGGGACTCATCGGCCCCTGGAGCCACAAGTACCCGCATCTGGGGGTCCCGGGCCCGGCGATCGGTTTCCTGCAGGAGTGTGTCCGCTGGTGGGACCGCTGGCTCAAGGGCGTCGACAACGGCATCGAGGCCGAACCCCGGTTGCGCGCCTGGATGCAGGATCCGATCGAACCGGCGCTGGACATCCGTGAGCGCCCCGGTCGGTGGGTCGCCGAACCCTCGTGGCCCTCGCCCCACATCGACCACCGCGTGCTCGGACTCGGTGACGCCGGCCTGTTCCCGGACATCGACGAGGCCCCCAACGACGCCCGCGAACGGACCATCACCTCACCGTTGTCGCTCGGGTTGTACGCCGGGAAGTGGTGTTCGTTCACCGCGACACCGGACCTGCCGGTCGATCAGCGCGAGGAGGACGGGGGCTCGCTGAACTTCGACACGCCCGTCATCGACGAGGCCTTCGAACTGCTCGGTGCCGTGGTCGTCGAGCTCGAACTCACCGTCGATCAGCCCGTGGCGATGGTCGCCGTGCGGCTGTCGGACCGGCTGCCGGACGGTCGGATCAACCGGATCACCTACGGGCTCAAGAACCTGTGCCATCGCGACTCGCACGAGCACCCGGAGCCGCTGGTGCCGGGCGAGACCTACCGGGTGCGCATCCAACTCAACGAGGTCGCGCACCACGTCGCGGCCGGTCACCGCCTGCGGTTGCAGATCTCCACCTCCTACTGGCCGGTCGCCTGGCCGGCACCCCGACCGGTGCGGTTGACGATCGATCCGGCGGCGAGCCGCCTGGTCCTCCCCGTGCGCCCACCACGGCCCGAGTCCGATGACGATCTGCGCGCCTTCGATCCACCGGTGGCGAGCGAACCGCCCCTGGTCAGCCAACTCGTCGAGCGGGACTACGGCTGGCACGTGATCCGCGATCTGGTGTCGGGGGAGACCACCGTCGAGACCCGCAAGGACGAGGGCACCTTCCTGCTCGAGGACATCGACCTGGCGTTGCGCTCACGCACCGACGAGCGCTACCGCTACGTCGACGACGATCCGGCCTCGGTCCGGGCCGAGGTCCATGCGGTGCGCAACTTCACGCGTGGCACCTGGCAGGTGGAGACGACCACCGCCACCATCCTGACCTGTACCGAGGACAGCTTCCGTATCCAGGCGACCCTGGACGCCTACGAGGGCGAGACCAGGGTCTTCGCGCGCAGTTGGGACACCACGGTTCCGCGTCGGCTGCTCTGAGGGTCGGGTGCGGGGAGGGCTGCGGTCCGGTGACCTTCGCGGGAACGCAAGTTGGTTGACTGTGCAACACCTTCGCTCCGACGCCGAGGATCCAGCCATGCGTTCGCCCGATGCCGGTACCGGTCCCCGGTTCGTCCACGACACGCTCGCCAGCCGGGTCGTGTTCGGTGCCGCTCGGGCGCGCACCTCACTGGCCGAGGAGGTCGACCACCTCGACGCACGACGGGTGATGGTCATCGCCACCGACCAGGGGCGCGCCCTCGCCGAGGAACTCGTCGCCGGGCTCGGTGACCGGGTCGTCGCCACCTTCCACGGGGTCCGACCCCATGTGCCGCTCGAGGTCGCCGAGGCCGCCCGGGCCCGGGCCGACGACGCCGAGGTGGATCTGCTGCTGTCGGTCGGTGGCGGCTCCACGACCGGGACGGCCAAGGCGGTCGCGCTGACCTCCGGACGACCGATCCTGGCGATCCCGACGACCTACGCCGGCTCCGAGGTCACGCCCGTGTGGGGCCTGACCGAGGACGGTGCCAAGAGCACGGGGGTGGACCCGGTCGTCCTGCCGCGAACGGTCATCTACGACGCCGAGCTCACGTTGACCCTGCCGGCCGGGTTGTCGGCCGCCAGCGGGCTCAACGCCCTGGCCCACGCCGTCGAGGCGTTCTGGGCGCCGGGTCGCACCCCGATCAGCTCGGCCGTCGCGGAGGCCTCCATCCGCGCGCTGTCGACCGGCCTGCCCGGCGTGGTCGACGACGGATCGGATGTCGTCGCCCGCGGGGAGATGCTGCTCGGCGCCTGGCTGGCGGGAGCGGCGTTCGCGACGGCCGGATCCGGGCTGCACCACAAGATCTGTCACGTGCTCGGCGGCATGTACGACCTGCCGCACGCCGAGACGCACGCGATCGTCCTGCCCCACGTCCTGGCCTTTAACGCGCCCGACGCCCCCGAGGCGGCGGCACGCATCGCCCGGTCGCTCGACGTCGAGGACGCAGGTGCCGGCCTGGTCGCCCTCGCCCGCCGGGTCGGGGCACCCGGTGGCCTGCACGAGGTCGGGTTGCGCGAGGACCAACTCGACGCGGCCGTCGACCCGGTGCTCACCAAGGTCCCCGGCGACAACCCCCGACCGGCCGACCGCGCGGCCATCGCGGCGCTGCTGCACCGCGCCTGGTCGGGACCACCGAGCACCGCAGCCGCCACGCAGGGAGCGTCCACATGACCTCCCACGGGGCGCGGCTAGCCCCCGACCGGGACCAGATCGGCGACGCCGAAGCTGCTCGTGAAGCGTCGGCACCAGATCACCACGGTGTCGTGGACATCGAGGTCGACGTCCGCCGGGATGACGTAGTTCTGATTCCCGATGTTGCCGGTGAGTACCCCGAGGTCGACGAAGTCCGTGTCGAACGCGGCATCGTCGGCCGAGCCGTCGGCTGCGGTCAGGTAGACAAACAGGTCGGGTCCGTTGGTCGACTCGAAGTCCTCGAGTCGCAGGATGCGCTCGGCATCGTCGAGCGCGAAGACCGTGGCGGTGCCCGTCACCTCGTAGCGGTTGCGTGAGCTGAACGTCCCGGTCCGCAGCGCGACCGGCTCGGAGGGGCCGGTCGCGGTGGCGTCATCCACCGCGTCGCCGAGGCCGTCGTCATGGTCGGTCGGATCATCGGCGGCTTCTGCCGGTTGGCCGCCGGCTTCGTCGCCGGGTCCGTCGGTGGGCTCGTCGGTGGCCGGGAGGTCGGATGCGTCGCCGTTCTCGCCGTCCGTTCCCGCGACGGGGAACGCCTCGTCCACGACGTCGTCGATGAACAACGCCTGCGGCTGGAACCACCACAGCACGAACGCGAGCAACGCCAGCGCGACGACCACGCCGATGGCGATCGAGCGCCACCGCGAACCGGGCGAGATCGTGTCGTTCGACACGCCCGGCGCGGTCCCGTCGTTCGACACGCCCGGCACCGTCGCGTCGTCACCCGGGTCCGGGTCGATGCGGGTGGTCTGATCACTGGTCATGGGCCTGCTCCCCGTGGCGACCGTCGGCCGGGCGGCCGCTGCCCGGTCACCGCGGTCGTGCCGGGACAACCGGTGGGCCCGTACGGAGCTTCCCCGGCCGTGCGCCACCGCCACCGCCTGCGCGTCGGTCGCGCGTCAGGCCGAGTGCGATGCCGTGGCCGCCACCGTGGTGGAGTCCGGGTCGGCGGCCGCCTCGGCCGGCCCGACGGTGACCGCGATGCCGTTGAGCACCGACGTGCCCGACAGCGGATCGAGGTCGTCACGTGAGCTCAGCAGGTTGCTGTTGACCCCGGGGTTCTGGCGCGCGACCCGCTGCTCGATGCCGGCGAGGTCGTGCCCGAAGCCGTGGGGGAGGCTGACCACACCGGGGCGCAGGTGGTCGCTCACCTCGACGTCGACCTCGATCGCGCCGGTCGCCGATGCGACGCGGGCGCGGCCGCCGTCGTGGATCCCGGTGGCGGCCGCGTCGTCGGGATGGATCTGCAGCGTGCACAGCTCCCGACCCTTGGCGAGCGTCGCCACGTTGTGTGACCAGGAGTTGTTCGTCCGCAGGTGCCGGCGACCGATCAGCACCAGGGCGTTGGTGGCCGGCCGGTCCGCCATGAGGGTCTCGAGCCGGTCGAGGTCGTCGAGCAGGCGCGGCGGCGCGAGCTCGATGTGACCCGATGGGGTGGAGAGCCGCTCGGGCAGCTGCGGGGTCAGTGCTCCGAGGTCGATGCCGTGGGGGTGCTGCTCGAGCGTGTCCAGCGTGAGGCCGTCGGCATCGAGTCCGAAGCCGTCGCCGTACGGGCCGGCGCGCAGCAGCAGATCGAGCAACCGGTCCGGGCCGCGACGCTCGCCGAGCATGGCGATGAGCTCGTCGGCGTCGCGCGTGGCGAGCCGGGCGCTCGGGGTTGCGACCAGCCCGTCCACGACCTGCCGCAGCAGCAACGCGTCGGCCTGCTCGGGGTCGATCGGCGGGTGCTGGCCGAGCACGATCGCGGTGAGGCTCAGCAGGATCTCCCACTCGTCGGGCCGGTCGTCCGCCTGGTCGAACACCGGCGGTGAGTACCGCGCGACGTTGCGCACGGCGAACTGGCTGAACCCGAGGTCGTAGTGGCTGCGCTGCATCGCGGGTGGTGGTGGCAGGACGACATCCGCGCGCCGTGAGGTCGCGGTCAGGTAGGGATCGACGCTGATGACCAGATCGAGACCCGCGATCGCCGCATCCAACGCCGCACCGTCCGGGGTGGACAGCACCGGGTTGCCCGCCACGGTGATCAACGCACGGACCTGCCCCTCACCGGGGGTGGTCATCTCCTCGGCCAGGATGGCGGCGGGGAGTTCACCCATGGCCTCGGGGAACCCGCGGACGCGCGAGTGCCAGCGGCCGGTGTCGAACCGCCTGCGTTGGGTGCGGTGGTGGGCCGGTGTGGTGAACATCGCCCCGCCGGGCCGGTCGAGGTTGCCCGCCAGGACGTTGACCACGTCGACCAGCCAGCTGGTGACGGTCCCGAACGCGGTGGTGGTCGTGCCGATCCGGCCGTAGACACACGCGCGCTCGGTGGTGGCCAGTGCGTGCGCCAGCTCCCGGATCGCGGCTGCCTCGATGCCGCACGTGGCCGCGACGCCTTCCGGGGTGAACCGCGCGGTGGCGGCGATCACCTCGTCGAGTCCGGCGACGTGGTCGGCGAGATGGTCACCGGGGTCGACCAGGTCCTCCTCCACGAGCGTGGTCACGATGGCCGCGAGGAACAGCGCGTCGGTGCCGGGCCGGATCGCCAGGTGGGTGTCGGCCTTGTCGGCGGTGCGGGTCCGGGCGGGGTCGACGACCACCAGCCGACCGCCGCGACGCCGCAGGTCGGTGAGCCGACCCGGCACGTCCGGCACGGTCCACAGCGATCCGTTGGACACCCGGGGGTTGGCCCCCATGATCACCAGCAGGTCGGTGCGGTCGATGTCGGGCACCGGGATGGTGAACGGGTCGCCGAAGAGCAGCGCGGAGCTGACGTGCTTGGGCTGCTGGTCGACACTGGAGGCCGAGGTGACGTTGCGGGTCCGCAGGGACTTCACGAACGGGCGCAGGTAGAGCTGGCCCGCGAGATTGTGGATGTTGGGGTTGCCGAGGTAGATCGCGACCGCGTCGGGGCCGTGGGCCTCGATGAGAGCGGGCAGGCGTTCGGCGACGACCGCGAACGCCTCGTCCCAGGTGGCCTCGACGAGTTCGCCGTCACGCCGGACCAGCGGGGCGGTGAGCCGATCGGGGTCGGCGTCGAGTTCGGCGAAGGTCGCACCCTTCGGGCACAGATACCCCCGGCTGAAGGCGTCGTCGGCGTCGCCCTCGATACGGGTGACGGCGTCGTCCTCGACGGTCAACGTGAGCCCGCAGGTCGCCTCACACAACGGGCAGATGCGGTACGCGGTGCGCTCGGTCACGGTCGGTCTCCCACCTGGCGTGTCGAGCCCCGACGCTAGCGTTCCGGGCCCGCCCCGGCCCGATCGACGGCTCGCAGCTCCGCGGCCCGCTTGGACGGCGAGGTACCCACGCCCGCACGCATCAGGCCCAACGTCGCGCCGGCCCGTGCCACCGCGGCGCGGGACACGATCGGGCTCCAGCGGATCTCCAACGCGGCCTGGATCGACGGGTCGATCGAGCCGAGCGCACCGGTCAGCAGCGCCCGGTAGCCGGGTCGGGCGACGGCGGGGATCGGCGGCTTGCGCAGGAACGTGAGTGCTTCGAGCCCCTGGTGGTTGATGCCGAGGTCCGCCCCGAAACCGGCGAGTACGGCGTCGAGCTCATCGACGGTCGTGGGCAGGGTGCCGTCCTCGATCATGGGCAGGTGCACACGTCCGGCGCGCAGTTCGGCCTGCGCGGTCGGGTCGCGCAGCAGCTCGTCGAGGTCGACACGCGGGTCCAGCAGGGCACTGATCCGCGACTGCTGGGCGACGAACGCGTCCTCGTCGGCGAGCTGGTAGGGGGCCCAGATGCGATGCCCGGCGAGGAACGACGAGCTGAGCGCGATCGACACCCAGGTCAGCAGTCGGGGGTCGTCGGCCGCATAGGCACGGCCATCGGGCGCGGTGCCGACCACGCGGCGATGGGCGCCGCGGACCCGCCGCGAGATGAGCAACGCCTCGCGGGTGGACCCGAAGGTGGTCGTGGTCACGTAGGCGGAGGTGCGCTGCAGCCGGCCCAACGGATCGTCGCGGAACGCCGAGTGGTCGTGGACGCCGGCCATGGCCAGCGGGTGGGCGAGCTGGACCAGCAGCCCACGCAACCCGCCGGCGATGGCCGCCGGTTCGCCGATGACCTGCCACGAGGCCGAACCGGGACCGGTGAGGCCCGGGTCGCCGGGGTCGGCGTCGGGATCGAACGGTGGCGGCCCGAACATGCGGGTCAGGATGCGCCGGATGGCGTCGCGAACCACGGGCAGACCGGTGGCCGAGGAGCGATCGCGGGCGGCCGTGAGCACCGCGCCCCGGTCCGGCCCCGGACCGTCGGTCGCCCAGACGTCGTCGGCGTTGAGCGGCTGCCGCGGCGTCCCGGCACGACCCGCGTCCTCATCGGTCCGACGCGCGGGGGACGGACGGTCGCCGGGGGCGGAGCTCGTGTCGGTGGTGGTCATGCAACGCCTTCGGAACGGGCGGTGGGTTTGGGCCGGTTCAGCGGTCCCCGTAGCCCTGCGCGATGTCGTCGAACGCCTCGGCCGGGTCGGTGTCGAGCAGCTGCAGTTGGCGGGCGGCGGGGCGCGTGGGCCGCTGGTCCGCCCGATCGCCCAGCCCAGCGGCTGGCCGGTCGGTCGGGGGCCCGTCGAGTTCCTCACCGGTGAGTGCCGTCCACCACCACCGCTGTCCGCGCGGCGCGTTGCGCAGCCCGAGCCGGGCGAACGGCACGTCGATCCGCCCGAGGAACACCAGCTCGGTCACGCTGGCGTCGATCGCGGCGCGCACGACGGCGTCACGGCCGTAGTCGGCGCGCAGCAGCGCCATCACGTCCGCGCGGGTGTCGACGGCCGCATACCGCATCGCCGCGGGGGTGGCGCTGGCGGCCAGGCGTCGCCGGGCGTCGCGCCACAACAGGCGCTGCCGTGCGAACCAGTCCCACGCGTAGGCGGGCGGACCCGTCCTGGCCACCGTGCACTCCCGGTGGCACCGCCGATGCGGACCGGCCACCTCCCGCCGAGGGTAGGTGGCCGGACGCGCCCCGGTCGGCGATCCCGATCACGCCGTCGGGCGGTTGCTCAGACCCGAGCGCGTTCCAGGGCCTCGTTGAGCGTCTTGCTCGGCCGCATCGCGGACTGCACGATGCCGCGGTCGGGCCAGTAGTAGCCCTTGATGTCGAGCGGGTTGCCCTGGATCTCGTTCAGCTCCTCGACGATCCGGTCCTCGTTGGCGGCGAGTTCGTCCGCCAGCGGCCGGAAGATCCCCGCCACCTCGGCGTCGTCGTGGTCGGCGAGCGCCTGCGCCCAGTACAGCGCGAGGTAGAAGTGGCTGCCACGGTTGTCGAGCTCACCCGCCTTGCGCGAGGGGGAGCGGCCCTCCTCGAGGAAACGCGCCGTGGCCGCATCGAGCGTGTCGGCCAGCACCTTGGCGCGGGCGTTGTCCTCCGAGGTGGCGAGGTGCTCGAAACTGTCGGCCAGCGCCAGGAACTCGCCCAGCGAGTCCCAGCGCAGGTGG
>CAYTLZ010000074.1:0-15915 GCA_964438785.1 uncultured Actinomycetota bacterium
AGAACCGGTCGAGCTGGTCGGCGTCGGCCATCGCCTTGTAGGTGACCGTGAGGAACGAGCAGCTGGCGGCGTAGAAGCGGATGTCGCTCGACTCGCACTGCTTGCGGGCCAGTCGACGGATCCGGTAGGCCACCCGCTCAGCGGTCTCGTCGTCGGTCGCGGTGTCGGGCCGGGTGAAGATGGCCTGCACGAGCGCGGGCTTCACGTCCCCGGCGATCTGACCGATCGCGTCGGCGTCGGTGGGCACCTCACGCCAGGCGAGCAGCGTCGAGTCCTCCGCCGTGCAGGCCGCGGCGACGGCCTCGCGCGCCCGGTCCCGGGCAGCCACTGCCTCGACGCTGTCACCGGGCTCGAGGAACAGGAACGCCAGTCCGAGCGCATCGGCGTCGACGTCGTCGTGGCCGGCCTCGGCGACCCAGGCCGCCAGCAGCTCGCGGGGCAGCTGGGTCAGGACCCCGGCCCCGTCACCGGACTTGGCGTCGGCGGCCACGGCCCCGCGGTGGCGGACACCGGCCAGGCCCGACAACGCCATCTGGACGGTGCGTCGGGTCGGGGTGCCGTCCGCGGCGGCGACGAACCCGATCCCGCAGGCATCACGTTCTCCCCGGGGGTCGAAGATGGCGTTGGCGTCGCGGACGACCGGCGCGGTCGGGTTCGTGGTCACGTTGCTGCCTCCTGCACGTACGCGCACGACGGGCGCGGACACGGATGGGGTGGGGCGGTGCGGCCCGACCGACGCGTCGATGGGCGCGGCCCGATGGCGATGGCTCGCGCACCGGTTCCAGGCGTCCGACCGGCCCGAGGTGGTGCCGTGACGGTGCGGGTCGCACCGACCGACGATCACCCGGCTGCAACGCCGACAACGGCACAGGATGGACCACGGGACGGGTCTGGACGGAGCGCCGTTGCTCGTGACCGAACGGTACCCGGCCCCGGCGGACGGTGTCCAGACGACCCGGGTCGCTAGAGTTCGCTCGTCGTCACCCGGTGCCGTGCTCCCGGGACCGACGTTCGTGCCACGGCTACCGACCACGGGGGGAACCGTCATGCCCGACCTCGGCCGATCCCTGCGACGCAGGCCCGCAGCGACCACGCGGCGCGGCGAGGCCCGCGTGTCGGTGATCGTCACCCTCGTCGCGGCGCTCGTGCTCAGCGCCTGCAACGGCCTCGGCAACGGGGTCGACGTCGAGGACGATCCCCAGGGCGCGCTGATCGACGCCTTCGACGAGCTGGGCGGCTGGTCGGGCATCGTCATCGACGTGCGTCTGGATGCGGACGCCACCGCCCGGGCCGCACTGCTCGACGACGAGGAGCTGTCCGCCGAGGCGGCTGACACCCTGTTCGCGTCGTCCTTGCGCCTGACCGCCAGCACGGAGGACGGCGAGACGGGCTTCACCCTCGCCGTCGTGGTCGACGACACGGAGATCACCGAGATCCGGGTCGTCGCGGACGACCGCGTGTTCATCCGTGTGGACGTCGACCGGATCACCGCGCTCGCCGACGACGCCGACGTGGAGGACTTCGATCCCGACGAACTGGTCCTGGCCGCGCGGATGTTCGGTGCCGGTGAGGCCGCCGAGGCACTCGTGACCGGCGGTTGGGTGGAACTCATCGGCATCGACGATCTGGCCGAGTTGGCCGGTGGAGCCACCGACGGCACCGACGACGCCGACCCCGCCGAGGCCGAGCAGGTCGACGCCCTGGTCGACCGTTTCGCGGCGGACATGATCGAGCTGATCGAGCAGGACGCCGAGGTGGACTACGTCGGCAGCGAGGATGCGGGTGAGCGGGTGCGGATCACCGCGCCGACCGCCGAGCTCGCCGAGGTGGTGGACCGGTTCGTCGACGAATTGGCCGACGTCACGGGTGATGTCGTCGACGAGGACGATCCGCAGCGTCTGGCCGACGAGGTCGGGGAGACGGTCACCCTCGACGTCTGGCTCGACGGTGGCTCCATCACCCAGATCGGCTTCGACCCCGCCACCGTGGAGACCGCCGAACCCGTCGAGGGTGAGGTGCTCGTCATCGCCGCCATCGCCGAGTTCGCCGGTGCCGTCGAGGTTCCGTCGGATGCGGTCAGCTTCGATGTGCTGCAGATCGTCGGGGCCTTCTTCGGCGGCTTCGGTCCGGGCTTCGGTCCGGGCTTCGACCCCTTCGCCGACGACGCGTTCGACGACGACGCGTTCGACGACGACGCGTTCGACGACGACGCGTTCGACGATGCGTTCGATGACGACGCAGTCGACGATGACGGCTTCGAGGACGACGCAGCCGACGAACCGGGAGCCGACTGCATCACCGAGCAGGAGCTCGCCGACCTCGAGGACGTGCTCGGTCCCGACGCTGTCGAGGAGATCGAGGAGCTGATCGACGCCGGCTTCCTCGAACGCTGCTGAGGTCCCCATGTCGGCACTGATCACGCGGCCACCGCCGTGGCCGCGGGGTCTGGAGTCACTGCGTGTGCTCGCGGTCGCCTTCCAGTTCCTGACCCGGCTGCCGGTACCGCAGATCCCGGTCGTGGACGGCGATCTACGACGTGCGACGGCGGCGTTCCCGGTCGTGGGCGTGGTGGTCGGCGGCTGCGCCTGGCTGGTCTTCGCCGGACTGCACGTGGTACTCGGACCGATGGTCGCCGCCGTGGGTGCGATCGCCACCGCGGTGACGGTCACCGGAGCCTTCCACGAGGACGGCCTGGCCGACACGTTCGACGGGTTGTGGGGCGGGTGGTCTCCGGAACAACGGCTGACCATCATGCGCGACTCGCGACTGGGCACCTACGGAGCCGCGGCGCTCGCGCTGATGCTGCTCGGGCAGGTCGTCGTGCTCGCGGACGTGGATGTCGCGCTCGCCGCCCGTGCCCTCGTCGCCGGACACGTCCTCGGTCGTGCGGCCGTGCTGGTCCAGATCCGCGCGCTACCCCCGGTCGGCGACCAGGGCAGCGGCGCGCGGGTGGCCGAACCCATCGGTGGCCTGGGACTGGTGTTCGCATCCGTGGTCACCGCGGCGGTGATCGTGGCCGCAGCCGGGGTCGGTGCAGTCGTGCTCGTCGTGCTGGCCCTGGTCGCGGTCGGGCTGATGCGCCGGGCGGCCCGGCGCAAGCTGGGCGGACTGACCGGCGACATCCTCGGGGCCACCCAGCAGATCGCCCTGTTGCTCGTCATGGCCGGTGTGGTCGCCCTGGACGGTGTGGTCGCACTGGACGGCGTGGCGTGGTCATGATCGAACTGCACCTCGTGCGCCACGGCGCGGTGGACGGCGATGGGCGGGTCTATGGCGCGCGCGTGGATCCGCCGTTGAGCACGGGCGGACACGCGGAGGTCGACGCCCTGCGCGACCGGCTCGTGGGTGGCTCGGGACCCGCACAGCTGATCCGCTCACCGGCGACGCGGGCCGCGCAGACGTCGGAGGCTCTGGGACTCGGACCGGCCGAGGTGGATCAGCGGTGGGCAGAGCGTGACCTCGGCGAGCGCGAAGGCTGTTCCTGGTCCGAGTTCTGGACGCTGGCGCCACCCGAGGTGAGCACGGATCCGGCGAGCTACGTGGCGTGGGTGCCACCCGGGGGCGAGTCCGTCGCGTCACTCCGTGAGCGGGTCGTCGAGGCGCTCGAGCAGCTGGCCGTTCAGGCACCCGAGCAGCCGGCCGGCGAGGCCGGTGACCCGCCCGCATCGATCGTGGTGGTGACCCACCGGGGCCCAATCGTGTGTGCGGTCGCACACGCCCTGGATCTCGACGACGCGACCGCCACCCGACTCGAGATCGCCACGGCCACCGTCACGACGCTGCGTCGCTACGCCGGCGGCCACTGGACCGTGCGGGCGGTGGGACGGTGACGGACGCCGACTGGGCCGCACGGTCCGCACCCGAGCTGCCGGCCGACGACTGGAGCTGGCAGCGCGCGGTGACGGAACTGACGAGACGGGACGCACCTGCGACCGGGGTGAGGGCGCAGCTCGATGCCCGGCTCGCTGCGCTCGCGGTGCCGCCGGGCTCACTCGGGCGGCTCGCGGACGTGCTCGCCGCCGGTGTCGCGGCGACCGGGACGATGGCCGGTCCGCCCGACCGCCCGACCCTGGTCGTCGCCGCGGGCGATCACGGGCTGCACGCCCGGGGTGTCAGCCCCTGGCCCCAGACCATCAGCACGGCCGTCGCCGGAGCGATCGCCCGGGGCGATGCGGCCGCCGGTGTGCTCGCCCGCGACGTCGGCGTCCGGGTCGTGGTGCTCGACGTCGGGCTCGCGACCGCGGCCGAAGCCCACCCCCGGCTGCTCGCGCGGCCCGTGCGCCGTGGGACCCGCGATGCGTTGGGACCGTCCGGTGCGCTGACCGCCACGGAGACGGCCGGGGCCCTGGCGACCGGGGCGGCGCTCGCACACACCCTGATCGACGAGGGCACGGACCTGCTGCTGCTCGGCGACGTCGGCATCACCAACACGACCGCCAGCGCCGCACTCATCGCCACCCTGTTGGCGGTCGAACCGGCGGCGGTCACGGGCCGCGGATCCGGCATCGACGACGCGACGCTCGCCCGCAAGCGCGAGGTGGTCGCCACCCTGGTCGCCCGGGCGGCGGGACGCGACCCCGTCGAGGTGCTCGCCGGGATCGGCGGGGCGGAACACGCCGCCACCGTGGGGGTGCTGCTCGCCGCCGCGGAGCGGCGGGTGCCCGTGCTGCTCGATGGTCTGATCAGTGCGGCCTGTGGCGTGGTCGCCACGGCGCTGACCAGCGCGGTGGGTCCGACGATGATCGCCGGTCACCGTCCACCGGAGCCTGCCGCTGCCATCGCGCTCGAGTCGCTCGGGCTCCGGCCGCTGCTCGATCTGGAGCTGCGGGTCGGTGAGGGCACCGGCGCGCTGCTCGCGCTACCGCTGCTGCGCGCGGCCTGGACCCTGCTGGAGCAGACGGTCACCCTCGAGGATCTCGCCGCCCACGGCAGCGGGTGACGGTGTCCGGCCGCATGGCCCTCACAGCGTGCAGTCGCCCGGATCGTCGACGAGTTGCAACTCCGCGGCCAGGGGCGGTACGTCCGCCTCGGCGTCCTGCGGATCGACCGGGGTGAGCTCGAGTTCGTAGTCCCCCGGCGCGGGATCCGGGACGAAGGCCAGCTCGTAGTCGACCTCCTCGAGACCCGCCTCGGGCTCCGGCTCGTCCGCGGGTGCACACCCACCGGCCAGCAGGGTGGTACCAGCCACCACCCCTGCGAACCCGACCCACCGTGCGGCGGCGGGCGAGCATGTCGGTGCGGTTCGCATGGAGAGGTCCTCCGTTCGGGCGGGTCGCGTGTGTCGGGCGCGCCAGCTGTGGTGAGCGCGTCCGGCGTGTGGTTCCACGGTACGAACGGCCGACCGCGGACCCTCGCCGCGAACGACCACCCCGGCCCGGCCGTCGGATCACGCCTGGACGGCCGTCCAACCCATGGCCCGCCGCGGGGGCGACGGGTGTCGGGTGCTGAGCCGGTGCGCAGTAGGGTCCGGGCCCAGTTCACGGCAGGAGCGACGGTGGCGGTACGGCTCGATCGGCACGACGGCGGGGTCGTGGTCCTCACCCTGGACGACCCCGAGCGCCGCAACGCCATGACGGCGGCGATGGGCGACGCGCTCGAGGCGCGCTGTCACGAACTGGCCGACGACGACGATCTGCGCGTCGTGGTCATCACCGGCGCGCCACCGGCCTTCTCCGCCGGAGGCGATCTGGCCATGCTGGAGGATCTCGCCAAGCGCACGCGTACGGACGCCTTCGACGCCGCCGACACCATGGAGCGCTTCTACCGTCGGTTCCTGGCGATCCGGGACCTGCCCGTCCCGGTGGTCGCCGCGATCAACGGGCATGCCGTCGGAGCCGGCCTGTGTGTGGCGTTGGCCGCGGATCTGCGGATCGTCGCGACGGAGGCGAAGGTGGGCCTCAACTTCGCCCGCCTGGGGCTGCATCCGGGGATGGGTGGGAGCTGGTTCCTGCCGCGGATCCTGGGCACCCAACGGGCGGCCGCGTGGCTCTACACCGGGGCGCTGGTGTCGGGGGCCGAGGCAGCCGCGCAGGGGCTCGCACTCGAGGCCGTCCCGGGCGAGCAGGTGCTCGCCTCGGCCCTGGACCTCGCGGCCGACATCGCGGCCTCGTCCCCGGTGGTGGTCCGGCAGCTGAAGCAGACGCTGGCCGAGGCGGATCGTCGCGACCTCGACACGGCCCTGGCCCACGAGGCCGGTGCCCAGGCGGTCAGCTACGGCACGGCCGACCTGCAGGCCGGGCTCGCCGCGGCACGCGAACGGACCAGCCCGACCTTCCCCGGACGGTGACCCCACCACGGTGGCGCGGGTGCCATGTCAGCGGATGTCGATGATGACGCGCTGGGTGCTCCCCCCATCGCGTCCCGTTCGCTGAACGTGTCTGGAGATGGTGTCCACCGTGACGGCAGCATGGCGACCGCTCGCCGTCCCGTGTCCACGAACGGTCGACTCGGGAGGTCTGCGGTGGACAGGCCGGACAGCGACGGGAGCTTCACGGCACCTGCCGCACCTCGTTGGCAGCAGTGGCTGCTGTTCGCCTTCATGTGGGGTGGCATCCTCGCCTTCGTGGGCACGCGCAACGTGTGGATCCACCTCGGCGTGACGGGCAAGGTGCAGGGAGAAGTCCTCGCTCTCGTCGCCATCCTCCACCTCGTGGTCCTCGTCGGCATGTTCGTCGTTCCCTCGGCACTGACCGCCGCCCTGCTTCGAGGGCTGTGGCTGCGGTTCGGTCGCCGGATTCCTCGCCACCTCGTTGCGACGTGACCCGAACCGCAGTTCATTCGAGAGCCGTCAGCCCGGGTGCGGGTCGTCAGCCGAAGCCTTCCTGCAGGGTCAGGGTGTAGTTGCCGGCACAGGCTGCGTCCGGGGCGGTGTCGGGGTCGTCGAGGAAGTCGGTGACGATGTCCTGTCCGCATGTGCCGCGGTAGAACAGCGCCTCGAGTGGGCTGTGGACGGCCTGGGGGACCTCGATGAGGTGGCTGACCGGGAGCGAATCGTTCACCTGTCGGCCGTAGCGGGGCAACGTGACGTGGTCGAGCTCGCCGGTGACGATCAGGGTCGGGACCTCGGTGTCGAGGGTGATCTCGGCTGGGTCGTAGAGCTGCTCGACGTCCCAGCGCGCACAGACCTCGGCCACCGCTGCACCCAGCCGGGTGTGCGGGAACCAGTGCTCGGCGATCAGCTCGTCGTCGATGTTCGCGAGTGCCCGTTCGGGATCCATCAGCCCGGACTCGCCGGTGCAGTGCATGGAGTTGTACATCCCCTGCGACCCGGTGCCCGCGCGTTCGTGCTCGACGGGTGCGACGGCGTTGGCCAGGGGCGTGAGGTCACCGGCGTGGGCTTGGGCGACCAGGGCGGGGAGGACTCGGACGTACTCCTCGAGGTAGAAGAAGTTGAACAGCTCCGCGACGAACCGTGCGGGCGTGTAGGTCCGGGTGGAGGTCGCACCGTCCGGCAACGCCACGGTGACCTGTTCGGGCTGCGCGTCGAGGCGCTCGACGGTCTCCTCGATCGCCACGCGCAGATCGCCGACCTGCTCGTCACAGGCGGCATCGGCGGCACACACCGCGGCGATGCCCTGAAGCGCATCGGCGTACCCGGCACCGACGTCCTCGACCCAGTTGACCTGCGGGTCGACCGGTGAGCTGAGCACGACCGAACGCACCGTGTCGGGGAACATCTGCGCGGCGAGCAGGGCGACCTGGGTCCCGTACGACGCGCCCCGCAGGTTGAGCTGCTCGTAGCCCAGCGCACGTCGCACCATCTCGACGTCGCGGGCGTTGGCCAGATGGTTGAACGCATCGAGGTCCACGCCCTGATCGGCCAGACGATCGCGACACGCCTCGGTCGTGTCGAGCGTCGCGTCGAGCTCACCGGCTTCGTACACCTGGAAGGTCAACGCCGGCAGGTCGGGGCACTCCAACACCGGGTCGCTGGATCCGGCTCCACGCTGGTCCATCACGACGATGGTCCGTCCGGCATCGGCCTGCTGACGCAAGTCCCGACCGGTCAGATAGGTCTCGACCATCGCCTCGCCCGGCCCGCCACCCAGCAGCAGGACCGGCGCCTCGGCACCCTCCGTCTCGGTCGACTCGTCGACGACGACGGCCACCTCGATGGTCCCCTCCCCCGGGGCGTCGTGGTCCAGCGGCACCTCAACCGTGCCGCACTCCCGCTGCTCGGCACCGGGCGACCCCAACCCGAAACAGTCCGGATCGATGACGAACGCCGGCTCCATGCCGGTCGGCTCGACATCGGTGGGACCACCGGCAGACGCCGGCTCGTCATCGCCGTCGTATGGCAGCGTGCAGGCCGCGACGACCAGCGCCATGACCAGCAGCACCGGCGCGGACGGCCGGATCCGGGGACCGGAACGCGGCACATGACCGTGTCGTCGCGAGCTCACCCCCCATCGACGCTGGCGACGGACATGGCGCGACCGGGACATCAACAGGGCTCCCACCGACAGACACGAGCCCCGAGCCGCCGACGCATCAACGAGCACGGGGCCTCGTCCACCCTAGGGATCCGGATCCTGTCTGCCCAGGGGGCTCCGGACCTCGACCACCGACCCTGTCGAGGACTCCACCGGGACGGAACCGGCCGGCCGCAGCCGCGTTCAGCCCGGTCAGGCCGTGAGCTGGATCAGGGCCACGAGCCCACCGAGGAACAGCGCGATCAGGCCGGCGACCCAGAGACGTCGCAGCCACGTGCGCCGCCGGGCCCGCGCCCGGGCGGCCGCCTGGCGTTGCTTGCGCCCCGGGGTCGGACGCCCCTTGGGTGCGCCCGGCTCCCGGCGGGTCGACCCACCGGTGCGATCCTTGCCGGCCTCTGCTGCCACCACGGCCTCCCAGCGATGTCGGCGGAGCTCAGGGCGGGGATCGTAGTCATCGTCACGTCCGGGCGGACCGCCACGCATCACCCAGTCGGACCCGCGCCCCGACGCGCAGGATGCCGCCCTCGTACAGCCGCGCCGCCAGCAGGGTCATGGCGACGATGGTCAGGAGCATCAACCCGATCGAGGTCGCGATCTCCCACCAGGCCGGCTGACCGATGGCCTGACGCACCAGCATGGCGTACGGGGCCGTGAAGGGCACGAGTGCGGCCACGCGGGCGAACAGCGCGTCGGGGGCGTTGATCGCCGCGAACCCGATGAAGTAGCCGACGATCATCAGGGTGTTCGCCGGGGTGAGCACGGCCTGCGCCTCCTCGGGTCGTGAGACCAGCGAGCCGAGCCCGGCGGCCATCACCGCGTACAGCCCGTAGCCCAGCATGAACCACAGCACGAGCGCCCCCAGGAGTGCCCCCACGCCCGGCGGTGCGAGCTGCGGGGAGGTCACCAGCAGGATCGTCACCGCGGGGGCGAACAACACCAGGGTCTGGCCGAGCCCGATGAGGCCGAGCCCGAGGATCTTGCCGCTCATGAGCTGCCGGACCGGCACGGCCTCGACGAGCAGCTCGACGACCCGGCTGCCCTTCTCCTCGATCACCCCGTTGATGATCATCGACGCGTACAGGATCAGGACCCCGAACAGGAAGACCACGCCGATGTTGGCCGCCAGCAGACGGCTGCTGCGTTCGATCGCGTCCGCCTCACCGATCCGCTCGATCGGCAGTGGCTCCACGTCGAGGACGTCGATCACCCGGTCGGCGTCATCGTCGAGGACATCGAGCAACCCCAGCGCCTCGGCGGCGCGTGTCGCCGCGCCGGAGTCGACGACGAAGACGCCCGTGGGCATCGTGGTGACGATGCGCTCGCCGTCGACGACCCCGAAGGGCACCTCGTCCGCGGCGAGCAACGCCGCGAGTTCGTCCTCGTCCTCGACCACGCGCAGGTCCAACGGGCCGAAGGCGGCCTCGAGCGCCGCGCGTTCAGCCGGGTCCAGCGCCCCGACGGAGGCCAGCGCGAACGTGGTCGGCGTGGCCTCGACGTCGGGTTCGTCGGGGCCGAAGACCCCGAGCAACGCGGGGACGGCCGCCAGGACGGCCAGCAGCAGCGCGAGCGCCAACGTGGAGCCGACGAACAGCTTCGAGCGCAGGCGTTGACGCAGTTCGCGATCCGCGATGATCAGGACGGTGCGGGGCGCGCTCACGCCTCACGCCGCCCGTCGTGCGAGGTGTCCACCGCCGCACGGAACAGCTCCGACAGGCGCGGCTCCTCGAGTCGTACCGCCGCCAACGGACCACTCGCGCGTGCGACGGCGATGACGGCCCCGGCGTCGACCTGCGGGCCCAGCGCCAGGCTGACCTCGCCGTTGCGCCGTCCGACCACCTCCACCTGATCGGGGAGCCGGTCGAGCCAGGCGTCGTCGCCCTCGACCTGCAACCGCAGACGCCGCTCGCTGGCGCGCTTCAGTTCGGCGACCGCACCGCGCAGCACGACCCGTCCGGCGGCGACGACGGCGACCGTGCGGCACAGGTCCTCGACCAGGTCGAGCTGGTGGCTGGAGAAGACCACCGCCACCCCGGCGTCGGCGCGCTCGCGCAACACGTCGCTCATGACGTCGACGGCGATCGGATCGAGTCCCGAGAACGGCTCGTCGAGCACCAGGAGGGTCGGATCGTGGACCAGGGCCGCCGCCAACTGGACGCGTTGCTGATTGCCGAGCGACAGCTCCTCGACCGCATCGTCACGCCGGTCCGTGAGGCCGAGCCGGTCGATCCACCTCGTCGCGCTGGCCGTGGCGTCCGCGGTCGACATGCCGTGCAGCCGGGCGAGATAGACGAGCTGTTCGTGGACCCGCATGCGCGGATACAGACCCCGCTCCTCGGGCATGTAGCCCGTCCGGCGACGCCGCTGCAGCTCGAGCGGTCGACCATCGATGTGGACGGTGCCGACGTCCGGGGTCGTGACACCCACGGCGCACCGCATCGCGGTCGTCTTGCCGGCACCGTTGGGACCGAGGAAGCCGCACAGCTCGCCACGCCCGACGACCAGGTCGATCCCGTCGAGCGCGACCACGTCGCCGAAGCGCCGCTGCAGCCCACGTAGCTCGAGCATCGCAACCCCCGCAGCGCTTCGCGGACCATCCGGTGGTCGACCGGTCGGCCGACGGCCGCGCACCCTAGATCACGCACCGTGATCCGGCAGCGTCACCCCGCCGGACGCACGAGCAGCGGACGCCCGGGGCGCGACCCACCGGACGACCGGTCAGGCCGCGCTGGCCCGCAGTGCATCGGCCAGCAGGGTGCGCGCGATGACCCGCAGGGCGAGAACCTCGTCGGTGCCCTCGAAGATCGACAGCACCCGAGCGTCCACGAACAGCCGGCTGACGGCGTACTCCTCGGCGTAGCCGTAGCCCCCGTGGATCTGCTGGGCTTCCCGGGTGACCCACTCGGCCGCCCGGCAGGACAGCTGCTTGACCTCGGAGGCCGCCTGCTGGGCGGACGGCTCCTCCCGGGCGAGCATGCGCGCCACCTCGAACGAGGTCACGCGACAGGCCGCGATGAACGCGGCCATGCGCGCGATCTTGGTGCGGTTGAGTTCGTAGTCCTTGAGCGCCGTGCCGAAGACGTGGCGCTCATCGGCGTAGCTGCAGGCCTCCTCGAGCGCGGCCTGCATGACGCCCTGGGCCCGCGCGGCGGTCTGCAGGCGGGCGTTGGCGAACGCCTGCATCTGCAGATAGAAGCCCTGCCCGAGCCCGTCGTCCTCCCCGATGAGTGCGCGGTGCGGCACCCGCCAGCCCTCGAACGAGACCTCGAAGGAGTGCATCCCGCGGTAGCCGAGGGTCGGGATCGCACGGGCGTCGAGCACGCCGCCACCATCCTGTTCCGCCCGCCAGGCGTGACCGGGGAACGACGGCTTCTCGACCACGAACAGGCTGAGGCCCTTGTGGCCGAGCGACCGGTCCGGGTCCGTCCGGGCCAGCACCAGCAGGTAGTCGGCGCGACCGGCGAAGGTGCACCAGGTCTTGACCCCGTCGATGACCCAGTCGTCACCGTCGCGGCGCGCGACCGTGCTCACGCCGGCGACGTCCGAGCCGACGTTCGGTTCGGTGACCGCGACGCCGCACATCTTCTCGCCGCTGGCGATGGCCGGCAGCCACGTGGCCTTCTGCTCGTCGGTACCGCCCTTGAGGATGGCGGTGCCGATGATCTCCGGACGGGTGATCAGCGACCCGGCGACACCGAGCGACCCGCGGGAGAGTTCCTCGGTGACGAGCACCATGTTGAGCAGTTCGTCCTCGTCGCCCGAGGCGAACCCGCCGTGCTGCTCGGGGATGGACAGCGCGAAGCAGCCGAGTTCGGCCAGGCCGGTGATGATCGATTCCGGGATGTCCTCGTCGCCGCGGTGCACCTGCTCGGCGATCGGAGCGACCTTGTCGGTCGCGAAGCGGCGGAAGGTCTGGCGGACCATCTCGAGGTCCTCGGGCAGGTGCCGGCCGCCCGCCTCACGTGTGGCGAGCACCTGCTCGGCGATCTGTGAGAGCAGCACGGGATCACGTCCGGCGGCAACGGCGTCCGCCCGGTCGGCGAGCAGCTCCTCGGCGAGCCCGAACGAGGCCCGCCGACCGGTGGTCCGGGCCAGCAGGTCGGCCGCGACGTCGGCGGCATAGGCCAGGGCGAGCATCGCCTCCAGCGGGCCGCGGGACGCCCAGTTCACCAGGTGCCGTGCCGCCGAGGTGGCCGAGGCGACGGTGGCCAGGTCGTAGGCGACCGTCTGGTGCTGGTCGATGAGCTGGGCGCTGATGCGACCGTCCTTCTCGCACTGGACCGCGAGGTGGGCACTGGCGGTCGCGACCGCCGCCTCGAGCGCGCCGACGATCTGTTCGGCCTGGGCTGTGTGGGATCCGGCCATGAGGTCACCTCTCGTCGACGATGCGGCGATCAGCGTGCCCTATCACACGCCCCGTCACCAAGCCGACGGCTCACGCCAGCTCACGGGCCAGCCGCGCCGCGCCGACGGCTCCGCCCTCGTCACCGAGGGTCGCGGCGACCAGCCGGACCCGGGGCGGCACCAGGAACAGGTGCGGTTGCATGGCGGCATCGACCCGGGCCCGGAACGTCTCCCCCAGCTTGTCCGCGAGACCGCCGCCGAGCACCACCCGGTCGAGGTCGAGCAGATTCACGGCACTGGCGATACCCGCACCAAGTGCCGCGATGCCGTCGTCGAGCAGGTCGGCGACCAGCCGGTCCCCGCGGTTGAGCGCGGTCTTGAACACCCCCGAGGTGGCCCGCGGCTTGCCCTTGTCGTCCATCACCTCGAACAGGACGGTGTCCTGCCCGGCGGCCACCGCCCGCTCGGCCGCGAGCTCCATCGCCCGTCGACCGGCGTACGCCTCCACGCACCCACGACGGCCGCAGGGGCACACGGCCCCGTCCTGGCGGATCACGAGGTGCCCGAACTCGCCGGCACCACCGTGTGACCCCTCGAAGGGCCGCCCGTCGAGCACCAGGCCTCCACCGACCCCGGTCCCCGCGAAGACCGCCAACAGATTCGTCGCCCCGCGACCACCGCCGAGCTCGTACTCCCCGACCGCAGCGGCCGTGACGTCGTTGGTGACCCGGACCGGCAGGTCGAGCAGTTCACCGAGTTCGGTCGCCAGGTCGAAGCGTTCGTCGAAGCCCGGCACGTTCGAGGCACCGCCGACGGTGCCGTCGATCACCACACCGGGCGTCCCCACCCCGGCGGCCGCCATCTTCCCGGCGTCGAGCCCGGCGTCGTCGAGCGCGTCGCGGGTGACCTTGCCGAGCATCTTGAGCACGTCACCGCGGTCCCCGTCGAGCGGTGTCTTGCGCTTCGCATGGCCGACCACCTCGTCGTCGTCGAGCACGACGGCGTAGGCGTTGGTCCCTCCGAGATCGATCCCGACGGTCCGCATGACGGCACTCCTGCTCACGTTGGGCCCTGACCGCCGACGCTAGCGGTCGTCAGGCGTCCTGCAGGTCGTCGCGGATCGTGGCCAGCGTCGCGGCATCGAATCGGTGGGTGCTCGACAGACTGACCCGGTCGACCATGCCGCCGAACCGCTCGCGGATGGCGGCACCCACCTCCTCGGGTGCACAGGTGATGGCGAACTCCGCGAGGACCTCGTCGGTGATCAGCGCACCCATCCGGTCCCAGCCGTCCGAGGTCGACAGCCGGTGGAGCTCCTCGTGCAGTTCACCCCACCCGTGGACGTCCAGCACCTTGCGGTACGCCGGCGTCGAGCCGTAGAACGCGACGTTCTCGACGGCCATGCGCCGCGCGGAGGCCCGCTCCTCGTCGGTCCGGCCGGTGATCACGAACACGGGCAGCACCACATCGACCGCGTCGGGCGGCCGACCGGCCTCGGCACTGCCGGCCGCGAGTTCGGGCAGGGTCACCTCGTCGAGGTAGCGACGGGTGGTGAACCCGTGGGCGAGCAGGCCATCGGCGACCTCGCCGGTGACCCGCGTCATCAGCGGTCCGACCGCGGCGAGCCACACCTCGGGGTGCGGATGGCCGTGCGGCTCGGGCGTGAAGAACGGCGTCATCAGCGTGTGCCGGTAGAACTCGCCACGGAACGCCAGCCGGTCGCCCGTCGCCCAGGCGTCCCAGATGGCCCGCAGCGCCAGCACGTACTCGCGCATCCGCGCGGCCGGACGGGACCACTCGGTCGAGAAGCGCTTCTCGATGTGCGGCTTGATCTGCGAGCCGAGCCCGAGCACGAACCGGCCACCGGTCAGGGCCTGCAGGTCGTGCGCGGCGTAGGCGGTGTGCATGGGACTGCGCGGGAACGCGACCGCGATGGCGGTTCCGATGGCCATGTCGCCCGACACGCCACCGGCGACCGCGCAGGCCAACAGCGGGTCGTGGGTCGTCTCGGAGACGAACCAGCCGTCGTAGCCGAGCTCGCGCATCGCGCCGACCTCGGCCGGCACCTCGGTGAGGGGGCTGCCGTAGGTGATCGTGTCGAGCTTCACGGCGTGCTCCCGGTCGGCGCGGCGAGCTGGGCGGCCTCGACGACCTGCAGACGGACCTGTCCACGGGCCAGCGCCTTGCCGTCGTCCGGTCGGGTGATGACCACCTGCCACAACTGCTGCTGGCGGCCGGCGTGGATCACGCGCGCCTCGGCGTCGACCCGGCCACCGCGGTACGAACGCAGGAAATCGGTCGCGTTGCTCACCCCGACCACCAGCTTGCCGCTGGAGGCGACCCGCAGGGCACCGGCGACCGACGCGATCGACTCGACGATGGTGCACCACACACCGCCGTTGATGATGCCGTAGGGCTGCTGGTGGCGGGCCCCGACCTGCGCGTGGGCGGTGACCCGCTCGGTGGAGATCGTGTCGTAGACCAGCCCGATGACCCCACTGGCGAACGCGTCGAGTTCCGGATCGACGAACGCGGCGAACGCGCTGCCGTCCAGGGTCTCACCGGCATCGAGCCGGGTGAGCAGCGCCTGCAGGTCATCGGGAGCGGCCGGCTGCCCGGTGTCGGCGACGTCGGGTTCGGATGTGGACACGGACGACTCCCGGAGGCGACGGGCCGGCGGTCGCCGGCGGAGGGCGGTGACCGTAGTGGCCGTGGGTCGGTGCGCATCGGTTCGACGCCCGACGTCACGGTGTGGTGTCATGTGCGCCGACCGCAGACCAGGAGCCCCTGACCATGGCGCAGCGCCCGACACCCGATCCCAAGCACCGCAGTCGTGACGTCACCGACGGCTACGAACGGGCACCGGCGCGGGCGATGCTCCGGGCCGTGGGCATGACCGACGACGACTGGGGCAAGCCGCAGGTCGGGATCGCGTCGTCGTGGAACGAGGTCACGCCGTGCAACATGCCGCTCGACCGCCTCGCCAAGCAGGCCAAGGAGGGGGTGCGTGAGGCCGGCGGGTTCCCGCTGGAATTCAACACCATCGCCGTGTCCGATGGCATCGCCATGGGCCACGAGGGCATGCGGGCGTCACTGGTCTCGCGCGAGGTCATCGCCGACTCCGTGGAGACGGTCATGCACG
>CAYTLZ010000075.1:0-15749 GCA_964438785.1 uncultured Actinomycetota bacterium
TCGATGCGGCCGGTGGCGGCCGCCTTGACCAGTGCCTCGTGGTCGCGTTCGGTCTGATCCGCGTACGCACGGGCGAACCGGATGATGGCCGCGTCCACCTTCGCCGAGCGTCCGAGGTAGCCGACGATCATCGACGCTCCGCTGGTCCGTGCGTGGCCCTTGGCCAGCAGACGGCCGCAGATCGCCGCGTAGTCCGCACGCGCCTCGTCGTCGATCTTGTGCAGCTTGATCGCACCCTTCATGTTGCGGAACTGCCGCACGTAGAACTGCCGGTCGTCGACCGTGGTCCAGCCGAGCAGTGGGTCGCTGACCGTCTGCAGCGCCTGCTGGTATTCGACGACCCGTTCGCCCTGGTGGTCGTGCCGGGCGGATTCGCCGTGCACGAACGGTGCGATCACCGAGCGGCGCGCCTGCTTGAGCTGCAGGAACAGCACGTCGTCGGCGCTGCTGCCCTCGAGCAGCGCGACGTAGGCACGCAGTCCGACACTGCCGACACCGACGACCTTGTGGGCCACGTCGACCAACGTGTAGCCGCCGACGACCCGCCGCCAGTGCGGCGGCAGCGTCTGCAGGTACCGGTCGAGCCCCTCCGCCAGGCGCTCTTGCTGGTCCGCATCCAACCGCGTGATCAGCGGCGGTTCCTCGACGATGCGTCGGTCGGCACCCCGGTCCTCGGTGAAACGGGGCAGCGCGCGGTCACTCGTGCGGCTGCGCGCCCGCTTGGAGGCCTTCTTGACCCGTTTCCGCAGCGACTTGGTCTGCGCCAGATCATGGAGTTCGTCGCGATCGAGCCGCCGGAACGAGCGGTCGAACAGCGGCTGTTCGAACAGATCCCACAACTCGTCGCGATAGGCGGCGCAGCAGGCCGCGACCGCTTCCTCGCAGGCGTCCTCGTCCGCGCCATGCTCCCGGCCCGACACCCAGATGCTGGCGGCGAGGCGGCGCAGGTCCCATTCCCAGCCTCCCGGGTGGGCCTCGTCGAAGTCGTTGATGTCCAGCACGAGCTGGCGCTCGGGTGAGGCGTAGAAACCGAAATTGCCGAAGTGGGCGTCCCCACCGATGACGGGAGTGATCCCGGTGGCGGGGAGCCCCGCGAGATCGGTCGCCATGATCCCGGCCGCACCGCGCAGGAAGCCGTAGGGCGAGGCGGCCATGCGCCCGACCCGCACCGGCACCAGACGCGCGACCCGACCCCGGTGGATCTCGTGCAACTGCTCGATCACGTCACGCCGGTCCGGCGGCGGCGTCCAGTCACCCAGGGACGACCGCGGCGTGCGCCGGCGCAGCGACTTGCCGAGGTAGCGCCGCTGTTCGCGTGGGACCGGTTGACCGCGCAGCGATGCGTACGGGGCGCTGTCGATCACGTCGAGCGTCACCGGGCCTGCGGCGACCTTCGTGTCGGGCTCGGACTGGACCATCGGGCACCTCCGCCGACGTCGACCGGCGCATCGGCCGGGGTCACGCTAGCGGGGTCACCGACGGCGCTTCAGGTCGGACGGGGAGCGATCCGACCCGGGTGACTCGGGCGGCTGAACAGACGGAACGGCACGGCCACCGCCAGCGGCACGAGCGTGATGAGCGCGACGATGAGCAGCCAGGGCACGACGGTCCGGTCGGGATAGCCGTTGGCCACCCGCAGGGTGACCGCGAGCAGAATCCCGGCCGGGACGGCCAGCGCCCCACCGAGCAGCACCTGATAGCCGGTCTGCCAGGCCCGGAACCGCGGCCGGTCGCGCGGATCCGCGCCGACGGCCGCCATGGTCCGCAGGTCCCGGTCCGACTCGGTGGCCGCCAGCGCGGCCGTCATGGCCGCGATCACGAGCGCGAGGAGCACGGCCCCGCCGAAGACCGCGCTGAGCAGCACGGCGTCCGGGCCGCGACCGCCACCGGCCTCGTCGGGCAGCGGCGCACGGGTGACACCGGCGGCGGCACCGAGCACCTCGACGGCGTTGGCATCGGCACGCGTCAGCGTCCGTTCCGCCTGCAGCAGGGTCGTCGACGAGCCGGCCCGCAGCCCGAGCTGGTCCAGCACGTCCTGACCGGCGACGATCATCGCGTCCTCGATGGCCAGGGGCGCGACCACGACGGGGACCTGCAGCGTGTCCATACCGGTCACGTCCAGCCAGCCGGTGGTCGGCTGGTCGGACAGGCGCTGCCAGCGGCTGCTGACCACCACCGCGTCGGGTGGCGCGTCGGGCGTACCGAGCAGTTCGAGCAGCTCGGGCGTGGCGGCGACGATCTCGTCGGTGGTCACGGCCGACTGCCAGGCCTGCGGGTCGTCGACGTCGGGGAGGACCGAGAACCAACCCGACGGGGAGATGGCCCGCTCGACGGTGATCGCCGCGACGACCGGCGGCATCGCCGTCCGCGCGGCGGCGATCATCTCCGGGGCGGGTGACAGGGCCTGCTCGGCGTAGACGGGCCCGGTCACCACGACGACATCGCCTCGGATGCGGCTCGGGCCATCGACCGTGTCCGCCTCGGATGCGGCGGTGGTCAACGCCAGGACCGGCACGACCAGCACGACCATGGTGGCCGCGACCGTCGCGGCCGACCGGGTGCGTTGCCGGGCACTGTCGCGCACCGCCAGCCGGGCCCGCAGCGGCAGACGGCGGGCCAGCCCGCCGAGGCGCTGCAGCAGCGGTGACGCCAGACCGGCGATACCGATGACCACGGCGGCCACACCGACCGCGTAGCCCACCGGACGCAACGTCGTCATCGTCCAGTAGCCGGCGGAGCCGCTCGCGAAATACAGCGTGCTCGTGGCACCAGCGGGCGTGAGCACGTTCAGCAGTACCACGACCCCGAGCCCGGTCAGCACGATCGACGCGGGGGCGACCCACCGGGCGACGCGCCGCAGCGGAACACGGCCGGCCAGCGCGGTGACCAGCGGCACCCGCGACACGGTCCGGGCCGGTGACCAGGCGGCGGCCAGGGCGGCCAGCACGCCGAGCACGACCGGGACCACGACGTCGGTGGCCGCGACGACCCGTCCGGCGGACGCGCCCCGGGCTGCGAACTCCTGCTGCGCGAAGAACTGGATCACCGGCCGGCCAGCCGTGACCCCGAGCAGCCCCATGGCGGCACCGAGCGCGGCACCCACCAGCCCCAACACCAGCGCCTCACGCCGGATGAGGCCACCGAGTTGGCGTGGCGTCGCCCCGGACGTGGCGGCGAGGAGTCCCAGATCCCGAACGCGACGGCGGGTCCCGGTTGCGAACGCGGCCGAGGAGACGAACCCGACGAGCACCAGCAGCACCAGGGCGACCAACCCACCCCACAGGCCCGCACGGTCCTGCTCACCGAACCCGTACCAACTGCGCAGCTCGACCTGTGCCCAGGTCTCCGTCGGGGCCTGAACACCACCGGCGAAGTTGGCTGGTTCGAGACGTCGGCTCAGATCCATCGCGACCAGGTCGAGTTGATTCGGGGCGATGCCGGCGAGGTAGCGCTCGTGGCGGATGATGTCCGGGAGCTCGGTGGACGGTCCCACGATGACCCGCGGCTGCAGCGGTGCGGCGGTGGTGGTGAGCTCACCGATGATGGTGCGCTCCCCGATGGCGGGTAGCGACACCCGGTCGCCGACCTCGACGCGGTTGTCGTCCAGCCAGGCCGGCGAGGCGAGCGCCTCGTCGGGTCCCGGCAGGATCCCGACGTCGCCGGTGAAGACCCGGCGAGGATCGGATCACTCGGATCGGTCGCCAGGATCTCGAACATCGAGCCGCGCTCGGTGCGACCGGCGATCGAGGGCATGGCCCGGCGGACCGTGGCGACCCGGGTCTCGGCCGGGGTGAGCTCGGCGATGACCGCATCGAGTTCAGCGACGGACACCGACGGCAGCGGACCGCCGTGGATGGCATCGACCTCGGCCTGCTGTGCGGCGGTCAGCTGCTCGTAGGGCGTACTGTTCCGCTCGACGGTGATGCGCAGGTCGGCGGCCCCCATGAGCTCGGCCGCACGGACGTCTGCGGGGACGGCGGCGCTGCGCACGCTGATGGACGTCGCGATCGAGGCGGCGACCGCCACCGCGATCATGGCCACGATGAGCAGATGACGGCCCGGTTCGGCGCGAACACCCCGCCACGCCAGGCGCCACAGCGCCCGACCGCCCGTCACGGTGCCACCTCGACGGATGGGACCACGGACTCGATCCGGCCGTCACGTAGCCGCACCACCCGGTCCGCCCAGGCCGCCTGGGCGGCGTCGTGGGTGACCATCACCGCGGCGACGCCCGCGTGGCAGCGACGGCGCAGCAGGTCCAGCACCGCCTCACCGGTGACCTCGTCGAGGGCACCGGTGGGTTCGTCGGCGAGCAGCAGTGCCCGGTCGCCGACCAGGCCGCGCGCGATGGCGACGCGCTGCTGTTCGCCGCCGGACATCTCGTCGGGATAGCGGTCCACCAGCGTGTCGTCGGCGACCTGACTGAGCACGTCGTGGGCCGCGCGCCACGCCTCCGCGGGCTTCACGCCGTCGAGCTCCAGTGGCAGCGCCACGTTCTCCACGGCTGTCAGGGTCGGCAGCAGGTTGCCGTGCTGGAACACGACCCCGATGCGCCGACGGCGCAGCTCGGCGAGCCGGCCGGCCGACAGGGAGGCCAGGTCGATGCCGTCGACGTGCACACTGCCGGTCGTCGGCTGGTCGAGGCCGCCCGCGAGGTTCAGCAGGGTGGACTTGCCGACGCCACTGCGGCCGGTGATGGCCACCAGTTCGCCCGGTGCGACGTGCAGGTCGACGTCGGCCAGGGCGACGACCGCGTGTGGCCCCTGGCCGTGCACGCGGCCGACCCCGGCCATCCGCAGGATCGCTCCATCATTCATCGGTCGCTCGTTTCCCCGTTGGATCGGTGATCGGCCGCCGCAGCGGCCCGTTCGTCCAGGCGTCGCTCGACCAAATCGAGCCAGTCGAGTTCCGCCCGGCAGTGCAGGATCAGTCGGTCCACGTGGACCAGCCGCTTGATCGGCGCGTCCACCCCGAGCGATGCCTTGTCCGCGGTGTGGCGCTGCAGCACCGCCATCGTCGTGCTGCGCTGCATCGCGATCACCCGGCGGGGACCGCTGACCTCGGTCTGCGCGGCGAGCAGCACCTTCATGGACAGCTCGTCGCGGGTGGCGAGACGGTGACGGACCGGCTCGTCGTCGAGCCATTCGCGCAGCCGCGTCCGCCCGGTGTCGGTGATCCGGTAGCGCTTGCGGCCATCGTCCTCACCGTCGAAGACGACCATGTCGTCGGCCTCGAGCTTCTGCAGCGCGGTGTAGACCTGGCCGACGTTGAGCTCCCACGCTCCCCCCGTGGCTGCCTCGAACTCGAGCTTCAGCGCATAGCCGTGACGGGGACCGCGATCGAGCAGCGCCAGCACGCCCTCCCGGATCCCCATGCGTCGACCTCCCCGGGCTAGGTCCGGTGAGCCGGACTATGCATACACGTTATGCATACAGGCTATGCACGTCAATAGCCACGTCCGGTGACGTCGGCGCACGATCATCGAAGGCGATGCCGCACCCCAGATCCTCATCCCCCTGCTACTCGATCTGTGGCAGCACGGGCGTTTCCCGTTCGACCGCTGATCGAGATCGACCCCGTCGCCGACACCACGTCAGGTGTGCCCGACCGAGCTGATCGCCCACGTGTCTCGGTCGTCCGATCCCGAGGCCCGAGGCCATCAGTCGGAGGCTGCGGCGACCTCGAGCGCACGGGTCAGTTCGTCGGCCACCTGACCGGCGAGACGCTCGAGGTCGGGGTCACCCGTGAGCCCCATCATCGCGCCCGGGTCGATCGCGATCAGTTCTGACCCGCCATCTGGGTGCGCGCGGACCACGACGTTGCACGGCAGCAGGCCGCCGATCATCGGGTCGATCGAGATCGCTTCATGGGCGTACGTCGGCTTGCAGGCCCCGAGGATGCGGTAGGGCGCAGTGTCGACGTCCAGCTTCGCCTTGAGCGTGGCGGTCACGTCGATCTCGGTGAGGATGCCGAAACCCTCCGCTTCGAGGGCCGCACGTACACGGGTGTCGGCCGTCGCCGGATCATGGGCGGTACGGGTCCTCAGCACATAACGGTCCTGCTGCATCTCGAGCTCCTGGGTCGGGTGCGCGCCCGATCGTCGGGACCGCGCCTGTCGCTCGTCAAACGTCCGGACAACCTGGTCTGTTCCCGACGACGATGCCTGGACCCGACACGCGGCCGAGGTGGACGCCATGCCGACGGCCCCGGCGTCTGGCGGGACGACGAACCCCCGCGCGAGAGGTCGGCGACCGCGTGGCGGTCGCTCAGATCCCCGGATCGCCGACATCCGTCCGACGGGTGACGGCCGCGGCATGGCGACGCCGCAGGGTGAGACCGAAGATCAACCCGATCACCCCACCGACCATGAGGATGAGGCCGATCACCTGGAGATCGATGCCGGCCACCTCGACCGTCACCGCGAAGGCGAGGATGGCACCGGTGATGATGAGAGCGATGCTGCCGCCGATGGTCATGAACAGTCCTGTCCGTGGAGGCCGGGGTGGAGACGATCGCGTCCCCCGTCGAGGTGGCCGACGCCACGCGCCAACGATGGCAGGTCACCCTGACAGGTTGCCCGCCGGCATGGATCGGCCGATCCGCCACCTGTCCGGATGCCGCATGACGCGTTCCCGGTCGGTACCCCGGCTCCGACCAGACCGACCACGGTCGGGCCGTGGCGTCAGCTCGCGGCGATCCGCAGCACGTCATCAGGATCGATGGGCACGACGGCGCGCAACCCGGCCGCGAGCGAACCCACCTGCGCCGACGATCCGCCGCGCGCTTCGAGATAGCGACGCGACCACGCGAATTGCTCGGTCACGATTCCCGGTTCGTCGACCGCGACGGCGGAGGCCCAGGCGTCAACACTCGGACGCAGCAACACGGTCGCGAGGTGGTCGTCCGTGGCGATGGGCACGTCGCCGAGCACATCCTGCAACTGCCGGGTGACGATCCCGAGGTCCAACGCCAACACGGCGTCGAGCCGGGCATCTGCCGATGGCGGCCGCGCTTCCCAGGACCTGGCGACGAGCCAGGAGCCGTCCCGGACCACCCGGCGGGGATGCGATGTCGGGACCGGCGTCGGCTCCGACGCGCCGAGCGCGTGTGGGCTCCGCGGAGAAGGCCCGCCCGCCGACCACCACCGGCAGCCCGGCGGCATGGGCGACCCGGATCGCGCGAATCACCCCCAGCAGCTGCGGCGCGGCGACACACGACAACGCCACCGCGTCGATCACGCCGAGCTCGCGGGCCTGCGCGAGTCGGGTCGCATCGAACGAGACACCGACGAACCGGGCGTGCCAACCGACGGCTCGGAGCCGGTGGACCGCCATACGTGCGGGCGTGGCATGCCAGTCACCCACCCCCGTGGAGACGCTGAGCGCCGGTCCCCCGGGTCCGGTGTCGACCGATGGTTCCAGGTGGTCGAGCGCCTCGTCGACCGCTGCGGACACGCGGTGTTCGTCAGCACTGTCGACGGCAGCAGCCAGCCACTGGTCACCGATGTGGATCTGCGCCGGGGCGAGCAGGTGCTCGATGACCCCGATCGGACCGACGCGGTCCACGGTGAGCCGCACGACCCGTCGAGCCTCCGCTGCGTCCCCGGCAGTGGCCGCATCCACGAACCGCTGGACGGCGACCGGGTCCGAGGCGATCATCCCCGTCACGGTGTTGCCGGGGGATCAGACGGTCGGTCCCGCTGGTTCCGGATCGAGGTGATCGCGCGACGGGCATCGTCCACGATCCCGGGGAGCAGCCGTTCGAGGCGTGCACCCGCCCGGGCGTCAGCCGGAACGACCAGACGGGGGCCGTCCAGACCCAGCGACACGTCCAGCGGGAGCGCATGCGGTCCAGCGACGTCCGCCGGCACGACCGAGCCATCGAGCTCCTCGATCGTTTCCTCCACGACCCCGGCGACCATGCGCTCATTGGTGGCGTGGAGCATGCGCCGTGCCGCGGACGAGACGACCAGCCCCAGGTGCACCGTCTCGGTGTCGAGCGCCCCGCATGCTCCGCGTCGCCGGTCGACGACACCGACGCCGCCGTGGCCGGCAGGCGGAGGACGAAGCGCGCTCCCGCAGCGCCCGCTGACGGCTCGTAGGTGAGATCGCCACCGTGGAGCAGGGCCAGACGTCGGGCGACGTGCAGCCCGAGACCGACCCCGGATGCCGTTCGCCGCGTGCCGGTTGACGCCTGGCTGAAACGGTCGAACAGCTGTGGCACGAACTCGGATGGAACCCCATCACCGTGGTCCGTGACGGTGACGACGGTGTGCCGGCCGTCTGCATGCGCGACGAGGCGGACCGGTGGTCGGCCGTACTTGCGTGCGTTGACCAGGAGGTTGGTCACGATCTGATCGACGTGCAGCTCATTGGCGTGGATGGTCAGGGCCGGGTCCGCCTCGACGAGCAGGTCGTCCGAGGCGTCGAGCTGATCATCGGCGACACGCTGCAACAGCTCCGCGATCCCCACCGTCGTCCGATCGGCGGGAAGCTGCCCGGCCAGCGTCAGTTCCGACACGCTCAACAGCTGCTCCACGTGAGCGCGCAGGCGCGTCGCGTTGCGCGCGATCGCTGCGAGCATCTCGGTCTCGTCGTCGTTGATCCGACCGGCGAGGCGATGCTGCAGTGTCTCGGTGAAGCCACTGATCGGCGTCAGCGGGGTCCGCAACTCGTGCGACACGACCGCCACCAGCTCGTCACGTGCATCCGCAGCGGCGGTGAGCCGGGCGTTGGCCCGCATCAGCTGCTCGGCTCGCTGGCGGAGCAGGGCGGCGACGTCGTCGCGCTCCCGGAACAGCTGTTGGCGCTCGATCGCATACCGGATCGAACGCGTGAAGGCGTTGGCGGCATCGACTCCCTTGACGAGGTAGTCCTGCGCTCCCGCCGCGATCGCCAGCTGTGCCAGCTGGTGATTCTGGGCACCGGTCACGACGACCACGGGGATCTGTGGCGCGACCCGCTTGAGGGCGTACAGGCCGGTCAGGCCCTGCGCATCGGGGAGCGACAGGTCGAGCGCGATGGCGTCGAAGGCAGTCGACGCCATCGCGGTCGAGGCGTCCTCGAGGGTCGGGGCCACGGTGAAGCGCAATTCGAGTTCGGAATCGGTGCGCGACGGCATCAGATCGAACAGGAGCCGGACGTCTTCGGGATCGTCCTCGACCAGCAGGATGTCCAGGAAGCCGTCGACGGGGACCGACGAGCCCGGCCGCCGATGGGCTGGCCGATCCGATGCTGCGTCAGCGATCACCTTGGCGCCTGCAGGTTGCGGCTCGACGGCTGCCAACACAGCGTCGACCATCGGTCGTCTCGGCGTGACAGCGACACCACCAACATCGCATCACCACCACACGCGCATCCCCGTCGGCATGGGGGCGCACGGGTGAAGACCTCGTCCAGCTGAGTGCAGCACACGCCCGATGCCATCGCGGAGCGCGCGGGTACCACGCGAGACCCGCCCACGGCCCCTAATGTGTGCCGATTGGGGTGTGGACACCGGCCATCAGCAGAGGAACGAACGTGTCCCAGGCCGGCGAGGGCCGTGACGATGCCGCACTGATCCGGCAGGTGCAGCTGCGAGCGACGCAGCTGGCCAACGAGGGGGGTGCCGCGACCCTCAGCGACATCGCCACGCTGCTCGGCACCTACCTGGAGGCCGACTGGTCGGCGCTGCTCGCGCTCGACCTCGGCAATCGACCGTCGATGGTGTGGTCCGAGGGGCCCGTCCCCGCCTGGGATCCCGCGTTGCCGCCCGATGCGAGCCTCGAGCTGCAGTCGGCGCTCGAGCTCGCGCGAACCGTGCAGCTGGAGCGCGGATCCGACCCGGACTGGCTGATCATCCCCATCGCCAGCACGCGGCGCACCGAGAACGTGTTCGTGTTCGGTGCCCCGGGCCCGGCTCCCGAGGACGCGACCCTGGAGTTGCTCGACGCCGTGCGCTTCGAGGTCGAGCAGCTCCTCGAGCGCCGCCGTGTGACCGAGGAACTCACCCGCTCGAACGCCGAGCTGGCCCGCTTCGCATCCGTCGCGTCCCACGATCTGCAGGAACCGCTGCGCAAGATCACCGGCTTTCTCGGCCTGCTCGAGAATCGCTACGCCGATGAGCTCGACGACACCGCCCGCGAGTACATCGACTTCGCGGTCGGCGGTGCCACGCGGCTGCAGCACCTCATCAGCGACCTACTGGCCTATGCCCGGATCGGACAGTCCGACCGTGTGCCGACCGACGTGGACCTCGCGGTCCTCGTCGCCGATGTCGCCCGCGATGCCGGGCTCGATGCCGAACACCTCGAGATCGGCCCGCTGCCGACCATCACCGGCTACCGGCCCGAGCTGCGCCAGCTGTTCGACAATGTGCTCGGCAACGCCGCCAAGTTCGCGGCGAAGGACGGCCCGCACGTGACCGTGACCTCGCAGCGGCAACCGGGCAGCTGGGCGATCGAGGTGACCGATCGGGGTATCGGTATCCCCGCGGATCAGGTCGCACGGGTGTTCGACGCGTTCTTCCGCGGCCACCCGAGCCGCCGGTACGAGGGCACGGGCATCGGTCTGGCGATCTGCCGCAAGGTCGCCGAGCACCACGGCGGATCGATCGCCGCGAGCTCCATCGTCGGTAGCGGCACGACCATCACCATCGAACTGCCAGGAGCGTGAACGTGAACGAGCCCATCCGATCGGTCCGGGTACTGCTGGTCGAGGACGATCCCGGCGATGCACGACTCACCCTCGAATCGCTCCGTGACAGCAAGATCCGCAACAGCGTCGTCGTGCTCGACGACGGCGCGGAGGTGCTGCCCTATCTGCGTCGCGAGGGCGAACACGCCGAGGCGCTGCGTCCCGACCTCGTGCTGCTCGATCTGAACCTGCCGGGTCGCAACGGCATCGAGATCCTCGCCGACATCCGTGACGACGAGGTGCTGCGTTCCCTGCCGGTGGTGGTCCTCACCACCTCTGCCGAGGAACGCGACATCGTCGCGTCCTACGCCGAACACGCCAATGCCTTCGTGACCAAGCCGATCGATCTGACCCAGTTCGGTGCCGTGGTCACCGCCATCGAGGACTTCTGGTTCGAGGTCGTCGCCTACCCCCACGCGGACTGATCGCGGTCGGGAAGGATGACCTCGAAGCGCGCTCCACCCTCGGATCGGTTGCGCGCGGCCAGCCGACCACCGTGCAGTTCGACGAGTTCACGGGCGAGGGTGAGACCGAGGCCGGTCCCCGGTTGGGCCGCGTGTCGTTGATCAGGGCCCTGGACGAAGGGTTCGAAGATGTCCTCGAGGTAGGCGGGATCGATCCCGGTTCCCTCGTCCTCCACGATGAGTGCGGTTGCCGCAGGCTGCCGGTGCAGTCGGATGCGGATGGTGCCACCGGCCGGGGTGTGTCGCGTCGCGTTGGCCAGCAGGTTCGCGACGATGCGTTCGAACTTGGGTGGGTCGATCTCGACGATGCAGGGCGCGAGGTCGAGCTGCAGATGGTGCCCGGTCGGCTCCTGTTCGGCGGCGACGCGGCGAATCAGCTGCTCGAGGTCGTGGGGGTGCCGGTTCGCCGTGACGAGTCCTGCGGTGAGGCGGTCCACGTCGAGCAGGTCGTTGATCAGACGGTCGAGCCGTGACGCGTTCGCGACGAGCCGGTCGAGCAGCGCATGGCGATCCGAAACGCCGAGGTCGTCATCGTGGTTCCGCAGCAGTTCGGCGAACCCGACGATGGACGTCAGTGGTGTCCGCAGCTCGTGCGAGGTGGCGCGCAGGAACGCGAGCCGGATCTCGTCGCTGCGGGCCAGGCGTTCGACCGTCGCCTGCAGTTGTTGCTCGATGCGCTCGCGGGCGACGGCCGCACCCAGCACCCCGGCGACCGCGTCGAGGAAGACCGCCTCGTCCTCGGTGAAGGGACGTGGCTCGGTGGTGTGGACCGCCAGGATGCCGTAGTCGCCATCTGCGCCCCGGATCGGGGTACTCATGCCCGCGACCACCCCGTGGTCGGTGAGTAGCTGTGGACCCTCGAACCGGGTGTCGGTCGCCAGATCCGCCACGATCACCGCCCGGTCCTGCAGCAGGGTGTAGCCGGCCTGCGACCCCTGATCGTTGGCGACCAGTTCCTGACCGACCAGGCCCTCCCGCCAGCCGGTACCGGACGTCAGCAACAGCGCGGTGCCATCAGGCGTCAACTCGAGGACCTTCACCAGCGGAACCTCGAGTTCGGCGGCCACGACCTCCACGACGTCCTTGACGATCAGCTCGAGGTCGAGGTCGGTCAGGGCCCGACGGCTGAGCTCCGCGACGGCCGTCTGCTGGGACGCCCGCAGCTGTGCCCGCGTCTGGGCGGCTCGCAGCTCACTGACGTCGACCGACACCCCGATGATCCCGGCGAGATCACCGACAGCGTCGAGGTAGGGCGCATTGGTCACCAGCGCCGGGA
Organism: uncultured Actinomycetota bacterium; assembly: GCA_964438785.1. Taxonomy (GTDB): domain Bacteria; phylum Actinomycetota; class Nitriliruptoria; order Nitriliruptorales; family Nitriliruptoraceae; genus PWLR01. The sequence goes on from CAYTLZ010000075.1 coordinate 12,414, forward strand.
AACTCGTTCCATCACGGTGCCGCACCTCGAACTCGCCGGTCCAACTCTTCCCCGCCCGCAGCTGCGCCATGATCTGTTCAGCGTGGGCCGCAGCCTCGGGGTTGACGTTGGACTCCAGGACGTTGCGCCCCAACACCTCCTCGGCCAGCCAGCCGTACATCTGCTCCGCAGCGCGGTTCCACAACGTGATCCGCCCCTCGAGATCCGTGGCGATGATGGCACTGCCGGCGACCGCGACCAGCCGGGCGCTGAAGTCGCGCTCCGCCTCCAGTCGGCGTTGCACGCTCACGTCGGTGTGGACGGCCACGAAGTGGGTCACCGTGCCGTGCGGGTCCACGACCGGCGTGACCGTCTGCGTGACCGTGTAGAGCTGCCCGGATCGGTGCCGGTTGACGAACTCCCCGCGCCACGACTCACCGGCCAGGATCGTGGCCCACATGCCCTCGTAGGTGGCCCGATCCTGGACTCCCGAGTACAGCAGGCGTGGCGTGGCACCGATCGCCTCCTCGGCGGCGAAGCCGCTCATCGCGGTGAAGGCCGGGTTGACCCACCGGATCACGCCCGACGGATCGGTGACCATCACCGCATCGGAGATCGCCGCCAACGCGGCCGCCAGTACCTCGTCCGTCAACTCGCTGTTCACCGCCACACCCCATCGTCAGTCGACCGGCCAGCAGGATCTGGGCCCCGGGGCAGACGACCTGCTCGAACAGCCGGACCGATCGAAGCCCGACGGCCTGCCTGCGACCCGACACCGGGCCGGCTACCGGCGTCATCGAATCCCAGCCGGTGGACGGCACGTAGAGGACTTCGGCCGGTACCCGTCCCGACCAAGGCCACTCCGGATGGACCGGCCGCCCCCGACGCGATCGGCGGTGCCGTGGCATGACGACCGCTCGCGCGTGGCCGCCCCACCTGGTCGGACCGTCGTGGAACGCGTTCCCGGGCAACCTTCTGCCCAACGGCAAACCCGCGACGTTCCTCAGGGGTCCGTTCGTGGTCCCGTGGGCCCCGCACTGGTCAGGTGCCGGTCCGGCGCATGGCGCGTCGGCAGTCCGGCACGGCGGTGGCCGAGGCCCGCGACCAGGCCGTGGGCTCCCCGGAACCAAGCGGGGACAGCCCGAGCCTGCACCCGGCGCTGCGCACCGCCGCGTTCTTCGAGCTGCCGGTCGGCCCGCGGACCCTCGTCGTGACGTGGTCGACCTTCACCGTGGTCGCTCGTCACCGTGGTCGCACGCGTTCCCGACTCAGGGAGCGATCGGTGCCTCGCCGGACTGGGCGATGATCGCGCCGTCGTCGTCGAGCGCGACGACGTCGTAGGACATCGGCTCGTCCAGCCGGGGAGCAACCGAGGAGCCTGCTGAGGGTGCGGTCGCGAACCCCCCGAGGATCACCTCGGTCGCCGAGCCGGTCCACGCCCAGTAGGCACCGTCGCCGTCGGCGTACACCGTCACGCGGTAGCGCTCGGCCCCGTCCACCGGTTCCCACGCGAGCGTGGGCCAGGTCCCGACCCCCTCGCCGATGGTCGTGATCGTCACCTCGTCGACGTCGGGCAGCGGCACACGCGGTGGGCCGGGATCCGGTGCCGGCGCGTCCGTGGCCGGCTCCTCGTCGGGGTCGGGGGACGGGCTCGCGTCGGTCTCGTCGCTGGCCGGCTGGTCCTGATCGACGGGGGGCTCGGCGTCGCCGTCCGAGCAGGCCGTGAGCACGAGCACCGTGCCCGCCACCGCGGCGAGCACCCGCCGGGCGCGAGGAGACGTCCGCGGTGGCGTGGCCGTGGCCGCGGTGTTGCGTGGGTGGGGCGTGCGCATCAGCCGTCCTCCCCGTCGGTGGTGGCGAGGATCGCCCCGGCCCGCTCCGGGGTGAGGTCACGACCGTCGAGCGGGATCGTGATGCCCAGCCGATCGACGAGCACGGCGATCTGCACCGACTGGTCGGTGAGCACGAGGCACGGATCGCAGGTGTCGCTCCCAGCGGTCGGGGTCGCGTCGGTGACCAGGTGGGGCTCGATCACCGCCAGCGCGCGGTCGACGAAGGCCTGCTCGAGCTCGGCCACCCGGTCGCTCACCCCGGCTCCCTGGCCGAGCCCACCGACGGCGAGCAGCACGTCGGCGAACGCGACCAGCTCGGTGCCGTTGAGTGCCCCCGCCTCCTGCAGGACCAGCAGCACCAGGTTCTGCACGGTGCCCGTGAGCGCGAAGGAGAAGGTGCCGAGCCGCTCACCGAAGATGCAGGCCTCGTCGGTGTCGAGCTCGTGCATCGCTCGCTCGATCGCGACCGCGTCGGCGATGAAGGCGTCGATCGTCGCGCGCTCGTCGGGTGTCAGCCGCCAGGCGTCGGGGCCGGTGAACCCCTGGGCCATCACCCCGGTCGCCCAGTCGTTGTAGGCCTCGATGAGGGCTTCCGCGTCCTCGCGCAGGCTCGGATCCGGGTCGTCGCCCTCACCCTGCCAGACCGCTTCGAAGGTGCCGCTCAGGCCGGACTGCCAGCCGCCCACCTCCGCGATCTCCGCGGCGAAGGCCTCCTCCCAGTCGCCGCGGACCCGTCGACAGTCGACCTCGGTCACACGGACGTCGAACGGGCCGAGTCGCACGGGATCCTGCTCGGTCGAGGACGACCCGCCGAAGCTGATGGTCCACGTGGTGTCGAGCGCGCCGCCCAATGTGAGGGTCGAGACATCACCCTCGACGGGACCACGCCCCGCATAGTCGTTGATGATCGAGCCGGTGCCGACCCCCTCGGCCTGCACGGTCCCCGCCGAGGCCCCCCACATCGCCCACTCGCCCGCCGCGACGTCGCCGTCCGCGGTGCGGAAGCCCACCTGCCCGTCCATCGAGGTGGTCATGTCGATGTCGGCGTTGCCGAACGCGGCGCTCACGGGGCCGCTCGCGGCGAAGGCCCCGAGCCACTCACCGTCGCGGAAGGGTGCGGCCAACGGGTCGTCGGGTCGCACGAGGTCCTCGTCGGCCGCGGAGCCGGTGACCGTGCTCACGACGGTGAGCACGGCGAGCGTGCAGACGAACACCACCCTGATCGGGGGGCGTCGGCGAGTCGAGGGCGTCGCAGGGGGCATCTGGACCTCCGCTGGTCCGTCGCTGATCGGCGGCGCTCCACGGTAGGGGGGGTGCGCCGCCGCCGAATGTGATGACGCACGATCCGGTGTCCGCTGGTCGCATGGACCGTGCGCCGCGCGCTGCGCATTGCGACGCGGGAGTGATGCGGTGGCGAGTGATCCTCCGCTGCCTCGGCTCGACGACCTGCTCGAGGCAGCGCGCGACATCGGTTCGCTTCCGCTACGCATCGACAGGGTGAGCTGGTTGCCGTCGATAGGCTCCC
>CAYTLZ010000076.1:0-15348 GCA_964438785.1 uncultured Actinomycetota bacterium
GGACCAGTTCGAGCGAGCGCCGGACCTGGAGTTGCTCGACGTTCTCCGTCAGGTCGCGGGAGGTCATGCCCTTGTGGATGTGTTCGTGGCCCGCGAGCGCGCAGAACTCGTCGATCCGCGCCTTGACGTCGTGGCGGGTGATCCGTTCACGGGCGGCGATCGAGGCCAGATCGACGTCGTCGACCACGGCCTCGTAGGCCTCGATGACGCCGTCGGGGACGTCAACCCCCAGGTCCCGCTGCGCCCGCAGGACCGCGATCCACAGCTGCCGTTCGAGCACGATCTTGCCCGCGGGCGACCAGATGGCCTGCATGGCCTCGCTCGCGTACCGGGCGGCGAGCACGTTGGGGATCATGCGGACCTCGTCGGGGAGCATCGGCGGCGCATCGGGGACGCGCGGCACCGTAGCTGCGTCAGCCGATCCCCTGGCCGCTCGACCACGGCACGGCCCGGTCTCGAGGAGCATGATCGTGGTCCCCCAGGCCCGGCCCGTGGCCGACGCCACCGCCGAACGGGACCCATCGAGGAGCCAACCGTGGACACCGGCACCGATCGCGCGGCACCCGCCGCCCGGGGACGCGGACTGGCCACACTCGCCGGGTTCATCGCCCTGAGCCTCGCCGCCGGGGCGGTCGGTGCGCTGCTGCAGGGCGACGGCGTCGCCGCGCGGTACCTCGCGCTCGAGCGGCCCGACTGGGCACCGGCGTCGTCGGCGTTCGGGATCGTCTGGCCCGTGCTGTACGTGCTGATCGGCATCGCCGGCTGGCTGCTGTGGCGCGGCGACGTCGACACGGGCCGGCTGGCCGCACTGACCGCCTGGGGTGCCCAGCTGGTCCTCAACGCCCTGTGGCCGTGGGTGTTCTTCGGGCTCGAGGCCTTCGGACCCGCCATCGGGGTCATCGTCGCGCTCGACCTCGTGGTGCTCGCGACGGTGGCCATGGCATGGCGGGTCAGCCGGCTCGCCGCGGCGCTCCTGCTGCCCTACCTCGCGTGGATCCTGTACGCGAGCGCCCTGAACATCGCGATCTTCGCGCTGAACTGAGCGCCGCCGGGCGCAACGGACGGCCGGGCGAAGGCGACGGCCGGCAGCCGCGGGCCACCACGACCGGGTCAGGCACCGTTGGTGGACGGTGTCGGGGCGTTGCGGTCGACGACCGGGTTGTCGAGCGTGCCGATGCCCCCGATTTCGACGGCCACCCGTTCGCCGGCGCGGATCGGCCCGACGCCGGCGGGCGTCCCGGTCATCACGACGTCGCCGGGCAGCAGGGTCACGACCTGCGAGATCCGGCTGATCAGCTCCGGGATGGGCAGCAGCATCTCGGCCGTCGTCCCCTCCTGGCGCACCTCGCCGTCGACCGTGCAGCGGATGCTCAGGTCCGCCGGATCGAGGTCGGTGGCGATCGCCGGGCCGAGTGGACAGAACGAGTCGAACCCCTTGGCCCGGAACCACTGGTTCTCGCTCGCCTGCAGATCCCGGGCGGTGACGTCGTTGCCGGCGGTGAACCCGAAGATGCCCGCCTGCGCCTCGTCCGGCGACACGCGCTGGAGCAGCGCGCCGATGACGGCGACCAGCTCGGCCTCGTGGTGCACCTCGTCCGACAGGTCGCTCGGCAGACGGATGGGTTCGCCCGGACCGATCACCGACGACGAGGGTTTCAGGAACAGCAGCGGTTCGTCGGGGGCGCTGATGTCGAGCTCGTCGGCGTGGGCCCGGTAGTTCAGCCCCACACAGACGACCTTGGACGGGATGACCGGGGCGAGCAGGCGCAGGCCACGGACCTCCACACGATCGCCGGTCGGCTTGTGCTGCGCGAACGGGTGGGGGTCGATGACCGCCACCTCGGCACCATCGAGTCGGCCGTAGCGCGGCATCCCCTCGTGCAGGAAACGGACGTAACGGCTCATGACGACACGCCCCAGTCCGCCCGCATGATGGCGTGGGTGTAGGCATCGGACAGCGCCAGCCAGGATGCCTCGACGATGTTGGGGTGCACGCCGACGGTGTCCCACACGTCGCTGCCGTCCGAGGAGCTCACCAGGACCCGGGTGGTGGCGTGCGTGCCCGGTGCCGCGCCCTGGGCAGCGGAGGTGTCGGCCTCCAGGATCCGGACCTTGTAATCGGACAGGTGGATGCGGTCGAGCTGCGGCCAGGTGCCGTTCACCGCGTTGCGGAAGGCGTGGTCGAGCGCGTCGACGGGCCCGTTGCCCTCGCCGGCACCGAGCCGCCGCTCGCCGGACACCTCGACGGCGAGGATGGCCTCGGCCGGCCCGTCGCCGGGCAGGGCGTTGCCGTCGCCGCCCGCGACGTTGACCCGGTAATGCAGCGACCGGAACGGCTCGTCGGTCTCGACCATCAGCCCCGCGACGCGCCGCAGCAGCAGCTCGAAGCTGGCATCCGCCGCCTCGAAGGTCCAGCCGCGCGCCTCGCGCTGTTTGACCTCGGCCAGCACCGTGCGGGCCTGCTCGTCAGTGATCTCGAGCCCGAATTCCTTGGCCTTGAGCACGATGTTGCTGCGCCCAGCCAGTTCGCTGACGACCAGCCGTTGCCGGTTGCCGACCTCACCCGGGTCGATGTGGTTGTACATGTCCGGGGCCTTGGCCAGCGCCGAGGCGTGCAGGCCGGCCTTGTGGCTGAAGGCGGTGTGGCCGACGTACGGCGCGACCGACGGCGTCGTCTGGTTGCACAGCTCCGCGATCGTGTGGCTGATGTCGGTCATCCGCTCGAGCTGGGCCGGAGACACCAGCGGGACCTGTCGCTTGAGCTGCAGGTCGGCCAGGATCGTGAACAGGTTCGCGTTCCCGCAGCGCTCCCCCAGTCCGTTGGCGGTGCCCTGGACGTGGGTCGCACCGACCTCGATGCCCAGCAGGGAGTTCGCGACCGCACACCCACCGTCGTCGTGGAAGTGCAGTCCGATGTCGCAGGGCAGTTCACCGACCAGGCCGTGCACGATCTCGGTGACGTCCCAGGGCATCGCGCCACCGTTGGTGTCACACAGCACGACGCACTCGGCACCGGCCTCGGCCGCGGTCAGCACCACCTCCCGGGCGTAGGCCTGATCACGCGCGAACCCGTCGAAGAAATGCTCCGCGTCGAAGAACACGCGCCGACCGAGCGAGCGCAGGTGGCCGATCGAGTCGGCGACCATGGCGAGGTTCTCCTCGCGGGGAACGCCCAGCGCCTCGTCGACGTGGTAACCCCAGGACTTGCCGACCAGGCAGATCGCCTCGGTGCGGGCGGCGAGCAGCCCCTGGATCAAGGGGTCGTCCTCGGCCCGGCGGTTGGCCCCGCGCGTCATGCCGAACGCGACCAGGGTCGCATGGTCGAGCACGAGTTCGCCGTCCGCCGCGCGGGCGAAGAACTCGGTGTCCTTGGGGTTGGCCCCCGGCCAGCCGCCCTCGATGTAGCTGACGCCGAGTTCGTCCATCCGCCGGGCGACGCGCAGCTTGTCCTCGACCGACAGCGTCACCCCCTCGCGCTGGGTGCCGTCGCGCAGGGTGGTGTCGTACAGGTCGAGTCCGGGTCTCGCCTCGGGCAGCGGCGCATCGCCGGCGGCACTGGTCACGGTCGGTCCTTGTCTCGCTTGGGCGCACGGCACCGGGCGGGCGCGACGTGGGGTCGGTGGGTCCGACGAGCCGAGAGGCGAGGGGCCGGGCGAGTGGATGCCGGGCCGCTCCCGCAGCCCGGCGCGCCGGCTACGGGAGCGGGGGAATGGTGATCGCCGACAGCATGGATGGCCCGGGCTGGCCGCCCGTGAACACCTCGCCACCGGATTGCACGTTGCCGCTCCCAAGATCGTCGCCGCACGATATCGCCAAGCTCACGGGGGTGTCGAACCCCGCTGGCCGTCGCCGTCGCCGGAGCCGGGCGCGACCCCGGCACCGTCCCCGCCGGCACCGTCCCCGCCGGCACCGTCGCCGCTGCGTCAGTCGTCGCCGGCTCAGTCGTCGATGCGGAAACCGACCTGGAGAGTCACCTGGGTGTGCTGTGGCTCGCCGTCCTGGATCCAGCCGCGGATCTCCTTGACCTCGAACCAGTCGAGATTACGCATCGTCTCGCTCGCCTTCGTGATCGCGCGACGGATCGCGTCATCGACGCCGTCCTTGCTCGAACCGACCAGCTCGACCTTCTTGTACACGTTCGACATCACGCACTCCTCGCCGGATGCGACGGACGTGGACCGTCCGCCTGGCACCGCGGCCGCCACCGCGACCACGGGCCCGACCGACCGTAGCGGTCACCGCCCCGGGGTTCGCACGCTTGTTCCGGTTGCACTGGGCAACGGTCACGGTGAGCCGCCATCGTGGCCCGCCCAGCCGTCGTCACGACCCACCCATCGAGATCTCCGTGAGCATCACCGCGACCCGTTCCCGGCCCGCCCTGCCGGTCACGATCCGTGCCCTGGCCCGTCGGTTCGAGACCAACGGTGCCGGACTGACGGTGCTGCGCGACGTGGACGTCGACCTGCGGGCCGGTGAGATCGTCGCCCTGCTGGGGGCCTCCGGCTCCGGCAAATCGACCCTGCTGCGCCAAGTCTGCGGACTCGATCGACCCGACGAGGGTGGGGTGTTCGTCGGCGACGGCGAGGTGACCGGGATCGACCCACGGTGCGCGGTGGCCTTCCAGGAGCCACGCCTGCTGCCCTGGCGCACCCTGGCGCACAACGTCGCGCTGGGTCTGCCGCCCGACACCGACCGGTCCGACGGCCAGCGCCGCGTGGGCGAACTGCTCGATCTCGTCGGACTCCACGACTTCCGCGACCACCGGCCGCGGGAGATCTCCGGTGGGATGGCGCAGCGCACCGCGCTCGCCCGTGCGTTGGCCCGCAGCCCCGGCGTGCTGCTGCTCGACGAGCCCTTCGGCGCGCTCGATGCGCTGACCAGGATGCAGATGCAGGATCTGCTGCTCGACATCCACGCCGCCGAGCCGACCACCGTGCTGTTCGTGACCCACGACGTCGACGAGGCCCTCTACCTCGCCGACCGCGTGCTGCTGCTCGGCAGCGAGGACGACCGCCCCGGCAACACCGTGGTCCGCGAGGTGGTGGTCCCGGGCGAGCGTCCCCGCGACCGAGGCGGCGATCCCGCCCTCGCCGAACTGCGGCTCGAGCTGCTCGACGGACTCGGGGTCGACACCCACCACCGCTGAACCCGCACCGGCGACCGAGCCGCACCCACGACGGCGCGGCCACCGGGGCACGACCGTGCCCGCCCGGGCCCGACCACGACCGACAGCTGCACGACATCGAGGATGCCCGATGACCACCCACCGCACGACCACATCCCATCGCTCCGTCCATGGCCTGCGACGTTGCGCGGCCATGGTCGCGATGCTGGCCCTGGTCCTGGCGGCGTGCGGCGATGCGGATGGTGCCGACGGCGGTGCCGACACCCTGACGCTGGACTGGGCGACCTACAACCCGCTGAGCCTCATCATCCGCGACCAGGGGTGGCTCGAGGCGGCGCTCGCCGACGACGGCATCGAGGTGGAGTGGCTCCAGTCGGCCGGGTCCAACCGCGCGAACGAGGGGCTGCGCTCCGGCGCGCTCGACGTCGGGTCGACCGCCGGATCCGCGGCGCTGCTGGCCCGGTCGAACGGCTCCCCGATCAAGACGATCGCCCTGTACTCGCAGCCGGAGTGGTCGGCGATCGTCGTGCCCGACGGCTCGCCGATCGACAGCGTCGACGATCTGGCCGGCACCTCGATCGCCGCGACGCTCGGCACCGACCCGTACTTCTTCCTGCTGCAGGCGCTCGACGAGGCCGGTGTCCCGCTCGACGAGGTCGAGGTCCAGAACCTGCAGCACGCCGACGGCCGCTCCGCGCTCGAACAGGGCAGCGTGGACGCCTGGGCCGGGCTGGATCCGATCATGGCGGCCGGTGAGGCCGAGTCCGGCCTGGAGCTGATCTTCCGCGACATCGATTTCAACACCTGGGGCTTCCTGAACGCGACCGAGGCCTTCCTCGAGAACGAGCCGGAACTGGCGCAGCTGGTCGTGGACGCCTACGAGCGTGCCCGTCAGTGGGCCGCCGACAACCCCGACGAGACCGCCGAGCTGCTCGCGGACGTCGCCGGCATCGACCTCGAGGTGGCACGGATCACCCTGCTGGAACGCACCAACCTCGACATCGATCCGATCCCCGGTGAGATCCAGCGCAGCGTGCTCGAGATCGTCGGGCCGATCTTCGTCGCCACCGGCGACGTCGACGACCAGGAGTCGATCGACGAGGCGCTCGCCACCCTGTTCGAGACCAGCTTCGGCGAGGCCGCCGACCCGGCCCGGGTGGACGGCTGATGGCTGCGCACCCATCGACGTCGACCGTGGAGCCGAACGCCGACATCCGACCGTCCGGGCACGCGCCGCGGGAGCCGATCATGACGCAGAGCCTGGTGCCGGGCCCGGTCCAGCGAGCGACCCGTCGTCTGGCCCGTCCGCGGCGGGCGTCGACCGGCCCGGCGGACCGGACCCGTCGAACGGCCGTCGCCGCGCTGCTGCCGGTCGGGCTGTTCGCCCTGTGGTGGGCGGTCACGGCCGCCGGGGTGTTCCTGCCCGTCCAGCTGCCGTCACCGGCGGCGGTGTGGTCGGCGGGAGCCAACCTGATCGAGCGCGGGGAGCTCGGCGGTCACGTCGCCATCTCCACCCAACGGGTGCTGATCGGGTTCGCCATCGGCGCGAGTTCGGGGCTGGCGCTCGGCGCGGTCGTCGGCCTGTCCCGGCTCGCCGACCGGCTGCTCGGCGGCACGGTCAGTGCCTTCCGCGCGGTGCCCTCGCTCGCGTGGGTGCCGTTGTTGATCCTGTGGCTCAGCATCGGCGAGACCTCCCGGATCACGCTGGTCGCCATCGGCGCGTTCTTCCCGGTCTACACCACCGTCGCCGCCGCACTGCGGCACGTCGATCCCCACCTCGTCGAGGCCGGCCGGGCCTACGGGCTCAAGGGCATCACCCTGCTCGGCCAGGTCCAGCTGCCCGCGGCGATCCCCTCCATCGTGGCCGGCCTGCGGCTCGCGCTCGCGCAGTCGTGGCTGTTCCTCGTCGCCGCAGAGCTGATCGCCTCGTCCGAAGGGCTCGGCTTCCTGCTGATCGACTCGCAGAACAACGGTCGCACCGACCGGCTGATCCTCGCCATCGTGCTGTTGGGGCTGCTCGGCAAGCTCACGGATGCGATGATCGGGTTCGGCGAACGCCGGCTGCTGCGGCGTTGGGGCTGACCCCGATTCGTCACCGCCTCCCGCGAACCACCTGCACCGACCGCGACCGGCGCCCCTGGCCCGGCGCGCCATCCGATGGACCGTCCGGCCAGACCGCTGCATCGAGGAGTACCCCGTGACCGACCGCACCTTCGGCTTCCGCACCCGTGCCCTGCATGCGGGCGGTGTCCCCGACGCGGCCACCGGTGCGCGGGCCGTCCCGATCTACCAGACCACCAGCTTCGTGTTCGAGGACACGGCCGATGCCGCCTCGCTGTTCGCGCTGCAGAAGTACGGCAACATCTACTCGCGGATCGGCAACCCCACCGTGGCCGCGCTCGAGGAGCGCATCGCCTCGCTGGAGGGCGGCATCGGCGCGGTCGCCACCGCTTCCGGGATGTCCGCCGAGTTCGTCACCTTCGCGGCCCTGTGCGGCGCCGGCGACCACGTGGTCGCCGCCGCCCAGCTCTACGGCGGCACGGTCACCCAACTGGACGTGACCCTGCGCCGGTTCGGTGTCGACACCACCTTCGTGCGCGGCACCGACCCGGCGGACTACGAAGCGGCGATCCGTCCGGAGACCAAGGTCCTCTACGCCGAGGTGGTCGCCAATCCGTCCGGTGAGGTGGCCGATCTCGCCGGTCTGGCCGAGGTGGCCCACCGCCACGGCATCCCGCTGGTCGTGGACGCCACGACCACGACCCCGTACGTCTGCCGACCGATCGAACACGGCGCGGACATCGTGCTGCACTCGTTGACCAAGTTCCTCGGTGGGCACGGCACGACGCTGGGCGGTGTCGTGGTCGAGGCCGGCACGTTCGACTGGGGCAACGGCAACTTCCCGACGATGACCGAACCGGTCGACTCCTACGGCGGGATCCGCTGGTGGGACAACTTCGGGGAGTTCGGGTTCCTCACCAAGTTGCGCTCCGAGCAGCTGCGCGACGTCGGTCCGGCGCTGGCCCCGCACTCCGCGTTCCTGCTGCTGCAGGGCATCGAGACGCTCGCGCAGCGGATGGAGGAGCACCTCGCCAACGCCCAGCGCGTCGCCGCGTGGCTGGCCGCCGACGAGCGCATCGCCTACGTCAACTACGCCGGGCTCCCCGAGCACCCCCACCATGGGCGGGCGCAGCACTACCTCCCCGCAGGCCCGGGTGCGGTGTTCGCCTTCGGCCTGGCCGACGCACCCGACCGGCCCGCCCGGGAGGTCGGCCGCCGGTTCATCGAGTCGCTGCAGCTCGCCAGCCACCTCGCCAACATCGGTGACGCCCGCACGCTGGTCATCCACCCCGCCTCCACCACCCACCAGCAGTTGTCGGCCGAGCAGCTCGACGCCGCCGGGGTGCCCGACGACCTGGTGCGGATCAGCGTCGGGATCGAGGACGTCGACGACATCCTGTGGGATCTGGACCAGGCGCTGGAGATCGCGCGGGCGAGCGTCCCCACCACCGACGACCTGCAGGTGCACGCATGAGCGACACCACCGCCTCCACGCCGACCACCACCTCCGATGCGCCCGCCGCGCCCGACGGTGCCGACGCGCCCGCCCCGCGCAGCTGGGTGGGACCGGGGGCCGCCGACCGGGCGGCCCTGTTGCGCCGCAGCCGGACCGTGGCCATGGTCGGCGCGTCCAACAACCCGTCCCGGGCGAGCTACTTCGTGGCGACCTACCTGACCTCGTCGTCGGACTACGAGGTCTACTTCGTCAACCCCCGCGCCGACGAGATCCTGGGCCGCGAGGTGTACGCCTCGTTGGCGGACCTGCCGGTCGTGCCCGACATCGTCGACGTGTTCCGCCGGCCCGACGACCTGCCCGGCGTGCTCGACGAGACGCTGGACGTCGGCGCACCGGCCATCTGGATGCAGCTCGGCCTGTGGCACGAGGACGTCGCCCGCCGCGCACAGGACGCCGGGCTGGACGTCGTGATGGACCGGTGCCTGAAGATCGAGCACGCCCGGTTCCACGGCGGGTTGCACCTGGCCGGGTTCGACACCGGGGTGATCAGCTCACGGCGCGCCGGGCGCTGAGTCGGGCAACGCGAACCGGCACTCAAGGTCTGCGGGCCAGGTGTCGAGGGGGACGAAGAAGGTGCCTGCGTCGCGTTCTGATGGGTTCGCCATCCTGTGTCGCACGAGCAGCTTCTCCGAGAAGGGCAAACCCGTCGTGAGGCGGGGACGCAAAGCCACGGGACCGGTTCCGGTGAACGTGTCGGCGTCGGTCAGCCGGGCTACCGACACCCACGAAAGAACCCCATGACTGCACTCGCAGTTCGTTCCCGCCTGTTCACCGCCGGAGGTGGCCTGCTGGCCGTCGCCGGTCTCGCCGCGACCATGGCCGTCGGCCCGGCGGCATTCGCCGACACGACCCCGACCACCGCCAATGCGACGGTGAGCAGCACCATCACGCTCACCGGCGATACCACGTTCACGTTGACCGGAGCTCCCGGAGACACGGTCACTGGCACCTCCGGCCTGACCGCAGAGAGCAACAGCGGCACTGGCTACAACGTCACCGTGCAAGCCGGCGAGGCGGCCCTGACCCCGAACAACGGCGCACTGGCCGAGGTCGACCCGGCGTACAACCACGACACGATCCCGGTCGCCGCACTGCAGGTGCGGGACAGTGGTTCGACCCTGACCCCGCTCAGCGACACGGCGGCGGTGACCGTCCACACCCAGACCGACCGGTCCATCGCGGGCGGCGACGCACTGACGGCCAGCTACTCGCTCGCCATGCCGTTCGTCGAAGCCGACACCTACTCGGGTGGCCTGACCTTCACCGCCGCCGCAAACGGCTGATCCACATGATCACCCGCGGCCCGAGGAGTCAGCACCCCGTCGTGGTGCTGCTCCTCGGGCTGCTCCTGCTCGCCGCACTGGCCGCACCGGCCCTGGCCGTCGACGACGGCACCGATCCGACCGACGACCAGCCACCGATCGCCCTGCGGCTCAGCCCCGCGGTGCTCGAGATACCGCAGGGCGCCGGTCCGTCCCGCCATGAGCTGCGGGTCGACAACGTCGGCAGCCACGCGCTCACGGTCGTGACCGAACTGGCCGACTTCACCGTCACCGAGGACGGCACGACGCAGTTCCTCGGTCCCGACGCGCTCTCCGCCACGTCCTGGGCCGCGCTGGACGTCGACACCTTCGAACTGGCACCGGGCGACCGGCGCGACGTCGTCCTCACCGTCGAGGTCCCCGACGACGCCGAACCGGGCGAGCGTTACCTGTCGGTGATCTTCGCCGTCCCCGGTGAGCCGGGCGCAGGCGGCAACATCGCCGTGACCCACCGGGTCGCCGTCAAGCTCTACATCGACGTTCCGGGCAATCGCTTCGAACACGTCGACCTCGGCGAGCTGTCAGGGCCGCGGTTGATGGACACCGGTCCTGCCGCCTTCGAACTGATCATGCACAACCGCGGCAACGTGCACCGTCGCTTCGAAGCCGACACCCAACTGCTCGCCACCAAGGGCGACGACGACTTCGCGTTCGAGAACTTCACCGTCCTGGGCGACTCGACCCGCGTGGTCCAGGCGAGCTGGGCCGACCCCCCGCTGCTGTGCTGGTGCACCATCGAGGTGGCGCTCGACGACGGCCAGGGCAACCTGCTGATCGCCTCCACCCGGGTGATCGCCTTCCCCCTCCGCCTGACGCTCGCGCTGCTCGCCCTCACCGCCGGACTCGCGCTGGTCACCGTCGGGCGACGCCACCGACGCGCCGCCGGGTTCGACCGACCACGCGAGGTGGCACCGACCGTGGCCCACCCGATCGACACGGGCATGTTCACCGCGCACGCCGTGCCGGCCGGTCGCCGCCGACGACGTCGCTGAGGGCCGGGCACCCACCGACCACGTGCCGCAGCGAACACCCGTGCGATGCAGCCCACGTCCCAAGGGCCGCAGCCCACACCTCGAGCGTCACCGGAAACCTCGCTCAGAACTCGAACGGGGTCCACGGCAGCCGGTCGACGGCGAGCATCGCATCCAGCCGATCGACGGCTCCGTCGACGTGCTCGATCAGCCGACGGGCGGCCAGCAGCTGGCGGGCACGGACCCCGCCCAGCCACACCGACGACAGCGTCTCCAGCGAGCACTCCAGATCGACGGCGGTGTCGGCGTCCGCCACCTCGATGCAGTCGCCGTGACCGTCGGCGTCGACCTCCACCCGGTAGGTGTGGGAACCGTCGAGTCGGTCGTGCACCCGCAGCGTCACGGCACCGGGTGCCGAGTAGGTGCGTGCCGTCAACGCCGCGGGGACGTCGAGCAGACGGGTGTAGAGCGGTGGTCCGTCCGCTGCGCGCAGCCGGAGCGGATCGGTGATCATCCACGGCAGCGCGTCGTCGGGTGGTCGCAGCCACGCCGACACGGTCGCGGTCAGATCGATGTCGAGCACGTGCTGCCACAGCGCCTGCTCGGCCTCCGCGTCGACGGCCGCGAGCTGCTCGAGCCGCACCTCGCCGTCGGGCAGGACGTCGGTGAAACGGTCCTTGACCCGATAGACGGCGTAGCCGCGGCCCGGGACGTGGACCAGCCGGCGGGCACTGGCACCATCACGCGCCGAGGCCGGGTCGTTGGCGAGCCACTGCTGCCAGTCGGCCGCCGACATCGCGATGCAGCCACCACGCTGGGCGCGGACGCCGGCCTCGAGCACGGCGGGCCAGCCGCCCAACGCCTGCTCGAGCGAGGCCGGTTCGACGAGTCGGGTGTCGACCGGATCGCGGAACCGGATGCCGGACCGGTCGATCGTGTAGCGGCGTTGAAGCACGCTGCCACCGAACCCGAACCGGCCGTAGATCGCCGACTCCGAGGCGTACAGCGCGGCGACGGCCTCACCCCGCTCGCGGGCCTCGGCCAGCCCCCGCTCCATCATGGCGCGCAGCAGGCCCCGACGTCGGTGGGTCTGGGCGACCCCGACGGCGGTCACGGCCGCGCACGACACGGGCGCACCACCGGGCACGCTGAGCGTCGAGGTCCGCAGGGCGAAGGTGCCGACGATCCGCCGGCCGTCCCGTGCCACGATCGACCGGTCGGGCTCGACGAGGGGGACGAACGGCTCGAGTTCCTCGTCGGACTCGTCCTCGTGGAACTGTCGGCTCACCGCACGCAGGAACTCGAGCTCCCCACCCGCGACGAGGGTGGCCAGCTCGATCGCGTCGTGGTGCTCGTCCACCTCTCCACCTCCCCCGCCGAACGGCCCGGTCGTCCCGGACCTCCCGGCCGTCAGAACATGCCGCCGTGCCACGGAGCCACGTCGGTCGCCAGCGTCCGGTCCAGGGCCACCGCGGCGCGCGGGTCACCCGTGACGCGCCCGGCCGCGTGCAGTTGGGTGGCGCGGACCCCGCCGAGTGCGACGGTGGCCAGAGCGGTGACGTCGAGGTCGAGATCCGCGGGCAGGTCGGTGCGCTCGACCTGCGCCCGACCATCCTGCACGACCACCGCCCAGCGGCCGTCGTTGCGCGGCCGGAACGCATCGTGGACCTGCAGGACGTGCACCCCGTCGGCGAGGTAGCGGCGGGCCATCAGCGCGGCCGGCAGGTCCACCAGCCGCAGCTGCAGCGCCATCGACTCCGTGACCCGGGCACGACCGCGATCGGTGAGCAGTTCGAACAACGGATCGTCGATCGGCCGACGGATCGCCGCGGTCGTCGTGGTCAGGTCGGTGTCGATCACGAAGCGCCACAGGGCGGCGACGGCCGCCGGGTCCAGTCCGACCAGTTCCTCGACCTGCACGCGGCCGGCCGCACCCTCGTCACCCCAGTCGACCTTGACCCGGTAGGTCGCATACCCCCGGTCCGGGAGCCAGGCGAGCCGCAACGGTCCCGACTCGGCGGCGGCACTCGCGGACGCGGCCAGGATGCGGTTGTCCCACCACGCGTCGCTGTAGGTCATCGCCCCCGGCCGGGTGCGCCGGTAGCGGTCGTACAACGGCGGGAAGTGCTCGCGGGCCACCTCGACGTCGACCAGCCGGATCTCGTGCACCGGTCCGTCGAGCGTGAGCGCCGCCTGGTCCCGACGCAGCTCGACGTCGACGGTGGGGGCGGCCGGCCCGAATCCGAAGCGTCCGTAGATCGGGGTCTCCGAGGCCCACAACGCGGCGACGGGCTCGCCCCGCTCGTCGGCCTGGTCGAGCAGTTCGTGCATCATGCGGCTGAGCACGCCCCGGCGGCGGTGGTCGGCCCGCACGGAGACGAGCGTCACGCCGGCACACGCCACGTCCACCTGCCCGGGCAGGGCCATGCGGAACGAGTAGATGGCCGAGGTCCCGACGATGCCGCCGGTCGCATCCCGGGCAGCGATGATCCGATCCTGCTCCAGCACCCCCCGACTGCGTTCGATCCGGTCCGCGGGTGTGGTCATGCCGAACACGACGCTGAAGGCCTGCAGCCACGCGGGGAACTCGTCCGGGTCGATGCCGGTCAGCTCGATGCCCGGCGGGGGCGACGGCGCACTCATGCCGCGGGTCGCCGGCCGACGGCAGCGGCCGGCCCCGTGGCGGTGTGCCGCCGGATGAAGCCGCCGATCTCGCGCAGCGCCTGGCGGGCCTCGGGGACGGGGAAGGCGTGGAAGACGTGCCACAGGCCCGAGAACCGGCCGACCGAGGCATCCACCCCCGCCTCCCGGGCGCGTGCCACGAACCGGGTGGCGTCGTCGAGCAGGATCTCGTCGCCCCCGACGTGGACGAGCGTGGGTGGCAGACCGGCGAGCTCCGCGTACAGGGGCGACACCCGCGGATCGTCCAGCGCGGCCTCACCGGCATACGCGCGGGCGGCGGGGACGACCAGCTCCGCCGTCAACCACGGATCCACCTCGGCGAGCTCCTGCATGGACGCGCCCGTCGCGGCCAGGTCCATCCACGGTGACATGCCCACGAAGCAGGCCGGCAGCGGTAGTCCCTCGTCGCGTGCCCGCACCAGCAGACCCGCGGCCAACCCGCCACCGGCCGAATCGCCCGACACGGCGATGTGCGCCGGATCGACCCGCTCGAGCAACCAGCGGTAGGTCGCGAACACGTCGTCGGCGGCGGCGGGGAAGGTGTGTTCCGGCGCGAGCCGGTACTCGGGCAGCAGGACCGCCGCCCGGGCGGTGCGGCTCATCGCCGCGGCCAGGCCGCGGTGCGTCGCGGCGGACCCGAGCACGTAGGCCCCGCCATGGATGTGCAGCACGACCCGCTCGACCGCGCGCCACGGCTCCTCGACGTCCGCCGGCAGCGCGCCGTCGAACCCGCGTTCGTCGGTGACCCAGGTCGAGCCCACCGGTGCGTCGGCGGCGTCCTGCACCCGCAGCCGGCGACCGATCGGGGCGCGGCCGGCCAGCTCCTCCATCGATTCGCGCAGCTTCAGGGCGTACGCGGTCAGCTCCTCGGCGCTGGCGTCCGGCGTCGGGGTCCCACCGGCACCCACCGATCGGATCGCGCACAACGACGCGATCAGACCCCGGCGGACCAGACGCGTGCGCAGCGCTGGGGTCAGCTCCGGCACGTTCACGAGCGCACCACGTGCAACCAGTCGTGGTAGCCCTCGACCTCGCCACGGACCGCCGACAGGAACGTCGACTGGACCGCCTCCGTCACCGGACCACGGGTCCCGAGCTGGTAGCCGGCGATCTCGCGCACGGGGGTGAGCTCCGCGGCGGTGCCGGTCAGGAACATCTCGTCGGCGAGGTAGAGGTCGGTGCGCACCAGGGACTGTTCCACGACCTCGTAGCCGAGATCCCGGGCGATCTGCATGACACTCGCGCGGGTGATGCCGGCCAGCGGCCCGTCGTGCAGCGGCGGCGTGAAGATGACCCCGTCGCGCACGACGAACAGGTTCTCGCCGGTGCCCTCGGCGACGAACCCGTCCTCGGAGAGCATGATCGCCTCGTCGTAGCCGGCACGCAGCGCCTCCACCTTGGCCAGCGACGAGTTGAGGTACTGCCCGTTGGCCTTGCCCGCCGGCGGGATCGTGTTCTTGCCGATCCGCCGGAAGCTGGACAGCATCACCCGGACCCCGGAGATCAGGGCGTCCTCGCCGAGGTAGCTGCCCCACTCCCAGGTGGCGATCGCGATGCGCGGCGTGCTCGGCAGCGGGTTGAGGCCGATCTCCCCGTAGCCGAGGTAGATGGTCGGTCGGACGTAGCAGCCGCCCGTGTGGCCGTTGACCCGGACCAGCTCCTCCACCACCT
>CAYTLZ010000077.1:0-15242 GCA_964438785.1 uncultured Actinomycetota bacterium
CCCTTGCCGTGATCCTCGGCCCACTTGGGGAAGGCCTCCGGGTCGATGGTGATCAGCGCCGCGATGAACGGCTGGTTGTCACCGACGACCATGCACTGGCTGATCAGTGGGTGCGCCCGCATCCGGTCCTCGAGCACCGCCGGGGCGACGTTCTTGCCGCCGGCCGTGACGATGATCTCCTTCTTGCGCCCGGTGATGCGCACGAAACCCTCGCCGTCGACCTGGCCGAGGTCCCCGGAGTGGAACCAGCCGTCGTCGTCGAGGACCTCCTTGGTGGCTGCCTCGTTGTTGTAGTAGCCCTGGAAGATGTTGCCGCCCTTGAGCAGGATCTCCCCGTCGTCGGCGATCTTCACCGACGAACCCGGCACGGGCTTGCCGACGGTGCCGACCCGGAAGGCCGACGGGCGGCCGATGCAGGCACCCGCGGTCGTCTCGGTCAGCCCGTACCCCTCGAGGACCTTGATGCCGATGCCGTTGTAGAAGTGGCCGAGACGCTCGCCGAGCGCCGCACCACCCGACACGGCGTACTCGACGTTGCCCCCCATGGCCGCACGCAGCTTGGTGTACACGAGCTTGTCGAACACCCCGTGCAGGACCTTGGTGCCGAGCTTCACCTTGCCGCTGCCGAGCGACTGGCGCGAGTACTCCTCGGCGATGTGCGCGGCCTTGTCGAAGATCTTGCCCTTGCCCTCGTCGTGCGCCTTCTGGCGGGCACCGTTGTAGACCTTCTCGAACACGCGCGGGACGGCGAGCAGGAAGTCGGGCTTGAAGATCCCGAGCTCCTCGACCAGCTGCGGGATCCCGGTCGAGAACCCGAGCAGCACGCCCTGACGGACACAGGTCGTCTGGATGACGCGGGCGAAGATGTGGGCCAGCGGCAGGAACAGCAGGGTGCGCTTGCCGGGCTGGAAGAACTCCTTGGCCGCCTCGGCGACCTGCTCGGCGTCCCACACGAAGTTGGTGTGGGTGATGACACAGCCCTTGGGGCGGCCGGTGGTCCCCGAGGTGTAGACGATCGTCGCGGTGTCGGCCCCGACCACGGCCGTGGCGCGGGCGTCGAGATCCTCGTCGCTGACCTCCGCGCCCTGCTGCTTGAGCGCCTCGAGGGCACCATCGTCGATGACCAGCGCGTGCTCGCAGCCCGGCAGCTTGTCGCTGACCGTGCCGTAGGCGGCCTTGAGCTCGTCGGACTCGATCAGGATCGCCTTGACCCCGGCGTCCGAGACGATCCACTCGACCTGCTCGGCCGAGGAGGTCTCGTAGATCGGCACCGTGACCGCGCCGGCGGCCCAGATGGCGAAGTCGAGCACCGTCCACTCGAGCCGTGTGCTCGAGTAGATCGCCACCTTGTCGTCCTTGGCGATGCCGAGCGCCATCAGGCCCTTGGCCACACCGCGGATCTCGTCGACGAACTGCCGGGTCGACCACTCGACGAAGCGGTCACCGACCCGATGGGCGATGGCCGGCCGGTCGGGATTGGCGTCGACGGCCCGCCACAGTGCCGCGGTGAGGTTCTCCTCGGGTGCGACAGCGACCTCGCCTGGGCTGGTGTACTCCTGCATCGACTCGTTCTCCCTGCGATCGATTCTCCCGGGACGCCCCCGGCCGGCTCGCCACGTCCGCATGGCGCGACTGCTCCACACCACGATCCTAGCCAACGCCACGACGGCCCCCGCCGGATGGCGTCGACGGGCACCGGCCGCCGGGTCGACGACGGGCGAATATCCTCACCGGACCGTCCGCACCGACCGCCCGGTCCCGAACGCCTGCACCCCGTCCACCGTCGATTCGCTCCCCTGCCGAGGTCCCCGTGACGTCCGTCGCCAACATCCGTGAGAACCTGACCCGTGAGGAAGCCGACGAGCGGGCCGAACGCATCGGGTCGGTCGCGACCACCGTCCACCTCGATCTCACCGGCGGTGCGACGAGCTTCGACTCGCATGCCGAGCTCACCTTCGAGGTCCGCACCCCCGGTGCGAGCTTCGTCGACTGCACGGCCGAGCGGGTCCACCGCGTGACCCTCGACGGTGCCCCGCTGGACCAGGACGCCATCGGTCCCACCCGGATCGAGCTCCCCCATCTCGAACCCGGGACGCACACCCTGCGCATCGAGGCCACCTTCGCCTACCGCCATGAGGGCTCCGGCCTGCACCGGTTCGTGGACCCGGTCGACGACCGCGTGTACCTGCACACCCAGTTCGAGCCGTTCGACGCGCACCTGGTCTACGCCTGTTTCGACCAGCCCGACCTCAAGACCCGGTTCACGCTCAGCGTGGATGCACCCGAGGAGTGGGTCGTGGTCTCCAACGAGCGTGCGGTCGAGCAGCCGCCCGAGGGACAGGCCGGCCGGTGGGTGTTCGCCACCACCCCGGTGATCAGCACCTACATCACCGCGTGTGTCGCCGGGTCGTACGCCTCGGTGGCGAGCCGGTATGCGCGTGCCGACGGCACCGGGATCGACCTGCGACTGTTCGTACGACGTTCGTTGGCCACCCACCTCGACGCCGACGAGCTGTTCGAGGTCACCACGCAGAGTTTCGCCGCGTTCGAGCACCTGTTCGGGATGAACTACCCGTTCGGCGACCAGTACGACCAGCTGTTCGTGCCCGAGTTCTCCGCCGGGGCGATGGAGAACCCGGGGTGCGTCACCTTCTCCGAGTCCTACGTCTTCCGGTCCAAGGTCACCGACGCCATCCGCGAACGCCGTGCGGAGACGATCATCCACGAGATGGCGCACATGTGGTTCGGCGACCTCGTCACCATGCGGTGGTGGGACGATCTGTGGTTGAACGAGTCGTTCGCCACCTTCATGGCCGTCCACGTCCAGGCGACGGCGACCCGCTGGTCCAACGCGTGGGTGACGTTCCTGGACGCCGAGAAGGCGTGGGCGAAGTTCCAGGACCAACTGCCGTCCACGCACCCGGTCGCCGACGCGATGCCCGACGTGGAGAGCGTGCACCAGAACTTCGACGGCATCACCTACGCCAAGGGCGCGTCGGTGCTGCGCCAGCTGGTCGCCTGGGTCGGCGAGGAGGCGTTCTTCGCGGGCTGCCGCGACTACTTCGACCGCCACGCGTGGTCCAACACGACGCTGGCGGACTTCCTCGGCGCACTCGAGCGGGCCTCGGGCCGTGACCTGGCCGCCTGGCGGGACGAATGGCTGCTCACCACCGGCGTGAACCGGTTGGCCGTCGACGCCGAGGTGGCGGACGACGACACCTACCGGTCGGTGACCGTCGTGCAGCAGGCCCCGGCACCGAGCTGGACCGACCTGCCCGGCGTCACCGGTGGCGTGCCCGTGCTGCGCCGCCACC
The DNA here is from genome assembly GCA_964438785.1 of uncultured Actinomycetota bacterium. GTDB lineage: Bacteria > Actinomycetota > Nitriliruptoria > Nitriliruptorales > Nitriliruptoraceae > PWLR01. The sequence continues at coordinate 3,315 of CAYTLZ010000077.1, forward strand.
GGGTGGCGGTCGGCGTCTACCGGGACACCGACGCCGGCCTGGTCCGTGACCAGCGCATCGAGCTCGACGTCACCGGCGAACGCACCGAGGTGGCCGAGCTCGTCGGCGTCGCGCGCGGTGACGTGGTCATCGTCAACGACGACGACCTGACCTACACCAAGGTCACGCTGGACCCCGCGTCGACCGAGGTGCTGACCACCGCACTCGACCGGTTGGTCGACCCGCTCGCCCGGGCCCAGGTGTGGTCCGCCAGTTGGGACATGGTGCGCGACGCGGAGCTGCCGGCACGCCGCTTCGTCGAACTCGTGCGCCGCAACATCCATGCGGAGACGCAGGTCGGGTCGCTGCAGCGCCTGCAGCTGCGGGCGCTGGGTGCCGCCCAGCGCTACGGCGACCCCGCCGCGCGGACACCGGCCTACGCGGCGCTCGCGGCCCGGGCGCGGCGTGGCTTCGAGTCCGCGGACCCCGGCAGCGACCACCAGCTCGCCTGGGTCCGGCACTGGGCCGCGGTCGCACGTGGCGACGTGGACGAGCTCGCCGCCGTGGAGGCACTGCTCGACGGGGAGCTCGCCATCCCCGGGCTCAGCCTCGACACCGACCTGCGCTGGCACCTGCTCAGCGTGCTGGCCGCCGCCGGGCGACGTGACGATGCCGCCATCGACCGGGAGCTCGAACGCGACCCCACCGATCTCGGGCAGCGCCAGGCCGCCACCGCCCGTGCGCTGCAGCCGACGCCCGCGGCCAAGGAAGCGGCCTTCACCCGCCTGCTCGAGGACCGCGAGTTGTCCCACACCATGTCCCGGCAGATCTGGAGCGGCTTCGGTCCGCTGGACCAGGCCGAGGTGCTCGAGCCCTACCGCGACCGCTACTTCGACGCGCTCCCCACCGTCTGGGCCTCCCGGTCCCTGGACTGGGCGATCGAGTTCTCCACCGGCATGTTCCCGCACGCCTCCGCCGGCTCCGAACTGCTCGCACAGGTCGATCAACGACTGGGCGAGCCCGAGCTCGACCGGCCGCTGCGCCGCGTGCTGCTCGAACAGCGGGACACGCTGGTCCGCACCCTGGCGGCGCGGGCACTCGACACCGACGCGGCGTGAACGCGGGCGCGCCGGAACCGTCCGGGATCGTGGACGGCCCGTTGCGGCTCTGCCTCGACGACGTCACCGACGATCCGGCGCTGGACACCGCGATGTCGCGCGCCATCCTGCAACGCGTCGATGCGGGCGAGCTGCCCCCCACGCTGCGATTGTCACGACCCGCACGGGTGCTGGCATTCAGCGCCCGCGACGCCCGCGCGGGCGGCTTCGACACCGCTGTCGCCGCCGCACGGGCCGCCGGGTTCACCCCGGTGCTGCGGCTCGCCGGCGGGCGGGCGGCGGTGTTCACCCCCGACACGATCGCGTTCGCCTGGGCCGTACCGACGGTGATCCCCGCCGAGGCCATCGAAGCGCGATTCGCCCTGATGGCCTCGGCACTACGGACCGCGTTCGCCACGGTCGGCGTCGACGCCCGCGTCGGCGAGGTGCCCGGCGAGTACTGCCCCGGCAGCTGGTCGGTCAACGCCGGTGGACGCCGCAAGCTGGCCGGTGTCGGGCAGCGGCTGCTGCGCCGGGCGGCCCACACCGGCGGGGTCGTGGTGGTCGACGGCGCGGAGGCGATCAACGCGGTGCTCACCCCGGTCCACGCCGCCATGGGCCTGCCGTGGGATCCGGCAGCGACCGGGGCCGTCGCCGACGAGGTTCCCGGGGTCGCCTGGACGACCATGCGTGACGCGATCGTCGGGGCGTTCGCGGACCGCGTCGGACTCGAACCCTGGTCGCTCGACGCCGCGACCCGGACTCGCGCCGAGACGCTCGCGGCCGACCACCGGATCCCCTGACGGGTCCCGGTGCCGGACCCCGCACCACGGCCACCGGATGCGCGGCGCACGGGACCTGGCTCGCTAGCGTCCCGACCATGGCCCGACTCCCCATCGACCCGCACGCCGGCACGCTCGCCGGCGACGGTTCCCCGCGCGCGATCCCCGAGGTCGAGGCCCGCCCCGGTCTGCTCGTCGAGGTGGCGAGCAGCGCCTTCGTCGGCGCGGTCGTGCGCTGCGACGACCGCACGGTCGTCCTGCGCGACCGGCGCGACCGCGAACGTCGCTTCGAGCGCACCCCGGGTGCCTTCTACGTCGGCGACCGGCGGGTCACGCTGACCCCGCCACCGCGCCCCCGGGCCGGATCCCACCCGACGACGGGCCCGGGGCCCCGGATCACCAACAGCGGCTCCGTCGCGCTGCCCGCGGTCCCGGCCCGGATCGCGCAGCCCAGCCGCATCCTCGTCGAGGGGGTCCACGACGCCGCACTCGTCGAACAGGTCTGGGGCGACGATCTGCGGATCGAGGGCATCGTCGTCGAGGTGCTCCACGGGGCCGACGACCTCGATGCGGTGGTACGTGACTTCGCCCCCGGGCCGCACCGCCGGCTCGGCGTCCTGCTCGACCACCTCGTGGACGGCACCAAGGAGAGCCGGATCGCGGCCAGCGTGCGCCATCCCCACGTGCTGGTCACCGGACACGACTTCGTCGACATCTTCACGGCCGTGAAGCCCGAGGTGGTCGGTATCACCGCCTGGCCGCAGGTCCCCCGCGACGAGGACTACAAACAGGGGCTCGCCGACCGGCTCGGCTTCGACGGGCCGCTGCAGCTGTGGCACCACGTCCGCGGCCGCGTGCGCACCTGGGACGATCTGGACCGCAGCCTGATCCGGGCGGTCGAGTCACTGATCGACTTCGTGACGGAGCCGGGCGCCGACCACGACCCGGCCTGAGCACGAGCCACCCGGTCGACGCCCCGACCACCGACCGCCCCGACCGCCGAACGACCCGACCGCGGACCCCGGACACCGTCCACCCATCGCCACCAGCCCATCGCCACCACAGGACCCACCATGACCGACCCCGCGCCCGCCGACGACCCGACCGACGAACTGGTCCACCTCGACATCGCCCGGGGTGTGGCCACCATCACGCTCGACTCGCCGGCCAACCGCAACGCCCTGTCCGCGCAGCTACGGCGTGAGCTGCTCGCCCACCTGCAGACGGCCATCGACACCGACGAGGCGCGGGTGATCGTGCTCACGCACACGGGTCCGGTGTTCTGCGCGGGAATGGACCTCAAGGAGGCGAAGGGCGCGGACGCCGCCGGTCAGGGGGTCAACGAGTTCCCCCGGATCCTGTCGGCCCTGTGGCACTCCCCCACCCCGATCGTGGCACGGCTGGCCGGCACGGCGCGGGCGGGCGGCGTGGGGATCGTGGCCGCCTGCGACCTGGCCGTGGCCGCCGACGACGTGCGCTTCGCGTTCTCCGAGGTCCGGATCGGGGTCGTGCCGGCGGTCATCTCCGTGCCCGTCCTGCCGCGTCTGGCCGCCCGCGCCGCCCATGAACTCATGCTCACCGGTGAACCGTTCGACGCCACCAGGGCGGCCGCGATCGGCCTGCTCACACGGGCCGTCCCGCGCGACGAACTCGACACCGAGGTGGCGGCGAGCTGCGACCGGCTCGCGCTCGGCGGGCCGGCGGCGCTGGCCGCCACCAAGCGGGTCCTGCTCGACGCCAACGGCACGGACATGGACGCGGCCTTCGACGCCATGCTCGGGCTGTCCGCCCGGCACTTCGCCTCGGACGAGGGCCAGGAGGGCATCCGCGCCTTCGGGGAGAAGCGGCTGCCTGCCTGGGTGCCCGCCGAACACCCCGATCGCTGAACACCCCGATCGCTCAGCACCCCGCTCGCTGAACACCCCGCTCGCTGAACACCCCGCCCGCCGGGCACCCGCCCGCTGACGCGAGTCAGTCCGCGCCGACGGTCGGCGCGTCGGCCGAGGGGGCCGGATCGTCGACCCGGACCCAGGTCTCGGACAGCGCCGCATCCTCGAGGTGGTCGGTCCGTCGCCGGTCGACGCCGCGACGCTCGACGCTCAACCCGTCACGCACCGGTTCCCCGGCGGCCCGGGCCACTGCGCTGATCTCCTCGCCGATCAGCTCGTCACGTTCGATCAGCGCATCGCGGAGTGCCTCGACGATGTGGCGGTTGGCGTCGAGCAGGGCGCGGACCCGCGCCTTGGCCTGCGCCAGGATGCGGTCGACCTGCGGACGGGCCTGGGCATCGGCGAGCACCCGACCGACCAGGTTGGTGTCGGAGAAGGGGCCGTTCTGGACCGCGGCCAGGGACACCAGACTGCCCGCCATCCCCGCGGCACCGACGATCTCGGCGGCGACTCGGGTGGCGGAGAGCAGATCCCCCGACGGGCCGGTCCCCGACTCGCCGAACCACAACTCCTCGGCGACCATCCCACCCATCGCGATGTCGATGAGCGCCCGCAGTTCGCTGTGCGAGCGCTGGTAGACCTCGTCGAGGTCCCCGTGGGCGAGCAGCCCCAGCGATCCCGACCGCTTGACGATCGACAGGACCTCGAGCGTGCGCGTGCCGGTGAGGAACGCCACGGTGGCGTGCCCGGCCTCGTGGGTGGCGACGACCCGACGTTCGTGCTCGGTGTAGGCGACCGGGTTCTTCAACCCGATCTCCTCGGTCAGTCGCGCCGCCTGGATGTCGCTGAAGTCGAGGTGGTCGCGGCCCTCGCGCAGACCGTTGAGCAGGGCCTCGTCGAGCAGGTGCTCGATCATGACGGGGGTGTAGCCGAAGGTCTGCCCGGCGATGGCGTCGCGCTGCTCGTCACGGTCGAGGTCGTCACTGTGACGCTTACGGGCCAGGAAGTGGTCGACCAGTTCACGCCGTGACGCCTTGGCCGGCGGCTCGAAGGTCAGCCGTCGGTCGAAACGGCCCGGGCGCAGCAGCGCGGGGTCGAGCCGGTCGGCCCGGTTGGTCGCGGCGATCAGCAGCAGGTTGTTGTAGTCCGACGGCTTGCGCTTGAGCTGACGGTGGGCCGGCAGGTAGGCGTTGATGCGGTCGGTGAAGCCGTTGTACAGCCGCTGACCGAGCGGTGGCTGGTCGAACGACTGCATCTGGATCAGCAGCTCGTTGACCACCCCGCCGGTCCCCTCGCTGACGGCCCGGTCGACCCGCAGGCCGAGCCGTGCGAGGATCGAGCCACCACCACGCGCCCCGGTCGCCGCCGGGACCCCGCCGAGCGCCGCGGCGGACAATCCGGACATCGCGTCGGGGCCAGCGGACATGGAGGCGTGCCCGCAGCCGGACAGGCGCAGCGTGTCGGGCATCGGGGTGGCGTCCATCCCGCCGCGGGCCGTGGCGATCGCATCGATCTCCTCGATGAAGCCGATCGCCCCACCCTCCCGGCGCGCCGCCTTGCGCAGCGCTCGGAAGTAGGCCCGGATCTTGCGGGCGGTCGCGCCGTACCACATGGACTGGAAGCTGGTCGCGGAGACGAACAGGAACGGCACCCCGGCCTCGCGGGCCAGGGCCTTGGCCAGGTGGGTCTTGCCCGTGCCCGGCGGGCCCTCGAACAACAGACCGCGCCGGGGCGTGCCGCCGAGCTGTTCGCGGAACCGGGCGTAGCCGAGGAAGGTGTTGAGCGTGCGCACGACCTCCGCGACGATGCCGTCGAGCCCCTTGACGTCGTCGAGGGTCACGTCGATCTGTTCCGGCCGGTAGAGCATGTGCGGTGATCGGCCGCTCATCAGCGGCATCGCCACCAGGATCAGGATCGCGAGCACGAACACGGCCGGGATGATCCACAGCACCGGGTCCTGCGGCATCGGGGGTGCCTGCAGCAGGTTGATGGGTCGACCGTCGAGGATGCGGAACCAGAGGAACAGGGTCGGGATCCCGAGCACGATCGCCAGGGTGCGCAGCCGCCCGCGACGCATCCGTTCCCGGCTCGCCCCGACGTCGGCACCGGCGGCGTTGACCAGTGCCCCACCCAGTTGCACCGCGATCGCGCTGCGTTGCTGTTCGGTCCCCATCGCTGCCATCGACCCCTCCGGCGTCGCCCTTCACCCGGCCCTCGAGCGGGCGTAGTGTGCACTCTGAGCGATCAGAACAACGCTCGTAGTGGTACGCCGGCAGCCAGACGTGCGCTCAGCAGGGCATGCTCGCCCCCGACCGCGCGAGTCGCTCGCTGGCCGTGATCGGTCACGAGCGGAGCGTCACCGGGCCATCGTCGGCCGACGGTCAACCCGCGTCGGTCGCGACGAGCCCGGCACCGTCCGCCGCCAGCTGCCAGCCGGCACCGAGGTCCGCGGCCCCGGCGACCTCGTCGCTGGTGAGCGTCGGTGTGGCGGTCGCGATCAGCCAGCCCGCCAGGCGGCCCTTGGCGACCTTCGTGCGTGCGGCGTTAGCCGGCCGGCCGTCCGGTCGCACGAACCGCACGGGTCGGTGGTCGCGCTCGGCAGTCAGGCCGCGCGGCCAGATCCGCGCGTGCTCGCCCGGCAGCAGGTCCCACACCGGCCGGTCACGGGTGATCGTCGCCAGATGTCCGGCCGCGGCGTCACGCCAGTGGGTCGCGAGCCCACCGAGGGGGGCCACGCTCGCCGCGAACTCGAGGCGGTAGCTCGGCACGGACTCGTCGAGCGCCACCAGCCCCAGCAGCGCGGACACGATGTGCACGTCGACCTCCAGCGCTGCCGGATCGAGCTCGGCCAGACCGGCGTTGCCGTGGACGATGCCGGTGTAGCGGCGGTGGGCCGGCTCGGTCGGCAGCCCGGCGAGGTCCACCAGCCGCCGCCGGCCGTCGTCGACGTGGCTGCGTCGCACCCCGGCGATGCGTGCGACCGCGGCGTCGTCCAACCCCGGTCCGGCGCTCGTCACGGCACCGAGGACCGCGCCCCGGGGTGCCTTCAGGGGATGGGCGCGGCGCAGCGTGGACGCGTAGGCCGGGCCCGTCCCACCATCGGATTTGCCCTTGGAGGGCGGGAGCAGGACCAGGGGCCGTTCGCCCACGCCCGGCGCGCTCACGCCGCCGGCCGCGAGCCACGGACCGCGAGCAGCACGCCGACGGCCACGGCGACACCCAGGATGGCCACCCCCAGCGGGACGTGCAGCGACGAGGCGATGGCCACACCGCCCCGCCGGCCGGTGTAGCCGAGCCCCGTCTGGGCGACCAGCAGGACGACATTGGCACTCGCCAGGACCGGGATCAGCCGCCCGACACCCATCAGCCACGAGCCGACGGCCACGAGCGCCGCCACCAGCAGCACGCCGTGTCCAATCCCGCCGTGCAGCCCGAACAGCCCCTGCTGGCCGGCGAACCACCCCTGTCCGGCCAGCACCGCCTGCACCAGGACGCCCGCCACCACGACCCACGACAGCATCGAGGTGGCACGGCCCACGAACGGGGGCGGGAACCCACGCAGCCGCTCGTCGCGGGCACGGATCGTGGACATCGACGACCTCCAACCGATCCGGGACGGTGACGGCGGATCGGGGCCGTGACGGTACCCGCCGGGCATGTGCGGCTTGCGCGCGGGATCGCGTCGCGCCGAGGCCGTGACGGGGCCGGGCCTTGACCGGCCGGGTGCCCAGCCGACGGGGACCAAGGCTCGCGTTCCGTCGCCGACCCGGTCGACGGAACCACGCTGGCACCGCGTCAGCACGACCCTGGAGGGCGGTCGAGCGCATCGACGACATGGACCTGATCCGTGATCCGCATCCGCGGGCGGCGACACCGGAGGCAGCGCCGCTGCCTCCGCTCGACGCTGCCACGACATCGCGTGCTCACACGGACGCACCGACGGAACCCGGCGCGCTGCCCCACCTGCCGATCGGGGTGTGGGAGTTCGACCCGGCGAGCGGTCTCACCCACTGGAACCAGGCGCTGCGCGATCTGCTCGGCGTCCCGGCCGGCGAGGCGGCGTCACGCGACACCTGGCTCGCCGCCGTCCATCCCGACGACCGGGACCGGGCGGCGGGGATCACGCTCGAGTCGTTGTGTGACGAGGGCCTGTGGGTGCGGGTCCACACGGCCGAGGGTGCCGAGCGCCATCTGTTGGTCCGTGGCCACCGGCTCCCCCTCGACACCACCGAGCGGCTGATCGGCACGGTCGTCGACGTCACCCGTGTGCACCAGTTCGAGACCCGGGCGAGTCAGACGAGCTCGCTGCTGGCGGCCGAACGTCTCGAGCGTGAACGCCTGGCCACCGCCGAGCAGGCCGCCCGCGAGGCGACCGCGGCGCTCGAGGCCGAACTCCTGCAGCAGCGGACCTACGACGCGCTGACGGGGGCACTCACCAGCGAGGAACTGCTGCGCCGGCTCACGGCACCGCGGCCGTCGGCGACCACCGGTCGACGGTTCGTCATCGCGATCGACCTCGACGGCTTCCGGCACGTCAACGACGCGCTCGGTCACGACGCCGGCGACGAACTGCTGTGCCAGGTGACCGAGACCCTGCGCGCCGCGCTGGCCCCAGGTGACGAGCTGGCCCGGTCCGTCGGTGACCTGTTCGTCGTCCTGGCCGACCGACCGGACGAACCCGCGGTGGAGTCCGTCGTGGACCGGCTCCGCGCCGCGGTCGCCGCGCCGTGGACGGTCGCCGGCCAGGCGGTGTTCCTGACCGCCAGCGTCGGAATCGCCGCGGCCGATGACGTGGCACCACGGACCAGCCTGCGCAACGCCGACATCGCCCTGCACCGGGCCAAGACCGCGGGTCGGGACCGGTCGCGTTGGTTCACCCCCGAGGTGGCGGGCGAGGTCGCCGAGCGGTTGCGTCTGACCGGCGAGCTGCGCAGCGCGCTCGAACGCGACCAGTTCGTCCTGCACCATCAGCCGGCCTACGACCTGGCGTCCGGGGCCTGCATCGGCACCGAGGCCCTGATCCGGTGGGAACATCCCGAGCGCGGCCTGATCCCGCCCGGGCAGTTCATCCCGGTGGCCGAGGAGACGGGCCTGATCGGCCCCATCGGCGACTGGGTGCTGGCGACCGCACTCCGCCGGGCCCGCAGCGCCCGGGCCGACACCGGCCGCCGGACGGCCGCGTCCGCCCGGACCTGGATCAACGTGTCGCTCGCGCAGCTACGCACAGGAGGGTTCGCCGCCCGGGTGCTCCTGGAACTGGCCGCGGCCGACGTCGAGCCGACCGCCATCGGCATCGAGGTCACCGAGACGGTGATCATGGCGGACACCGACGCCGTCGCGGCGGAGCTGCGCCAGCTCCGCGAGGTCGGTGTCCAGATCGCGCTCGACGACTTCGGGACGGGCTACAGCTCGTTGTCACGGCTACGGACACTGCCCATCGACATGATCAAGATCGACCGGTCGTTCGTGGCCGAGATCACGACCCGTGCGGGCCGGGCCACGGTGTCCGCGATCGTCGACCTCGCGCACGCCATCGACGCCACGGCCATCGCCGAGGGGGTCGAGTCCGAGAGCCAGCTGGTGGCGCTGCGTGCCGTCGGCTGCGACTTCGTGGCCGGGTTCTATCTCGCCCGCCCCGTGCCCGTCGCCGGGCTCGCCGAAGCCGTCGACGAGGGCGCGGAGCTCCTCGCCGCCTGCCTGGTCCGCCCCGGCGGCGAGCAGCGGCGGCCGTTGGTGGAGCGGGTACGGCGGACGCTTCGCGGCGGGGACGCGGAGCCGGCGACGCCCGGCGCGGACACCCACGCCGATCTGGATCCGCTGACCGGGCTGGGCAACCGCCGCGCGGCCCAGACGGCCCTGCACGAGGCGATCGCCGAGGGCCGGCGACCCGTCCTCCTGCTCGTCGAGATCGACGGCTTCCAGGCCTTCCACCTGATGCGCGGCCAGGAGCTCAGCGAGGCGCTGCTGCGAGGTGAGGCGGCCCGCCTGCGCCTCATCGAGGCCGGCCGGGCATTCCGCCTGGACGAGGCCCTGTTCGCGGTGGTGCTCGACGACGCCCGACGGGGCCCGGTGTCCAGCCAGGTCGACCTGGCCGCGCTCGCGCAGGGCCCGAAGGGCACCACCGCCTGCGTGGGCGTCGCCGTCAGCGGCCCCGCCACGACCGTCGCCGGCCTGTCGGCGCAGGCGCAACGGGCGCTCGAGCAGGCCAAACGGCGGGGAGTCGGCTCGGTCCAGGAGGGCCCGACCACCGCATTGACGTCCGAGCCGGCCACCTCGGCGCAGGCCCGCGCCCTGTACGCGGTGCTCCGCGCGGGGGAACTGCGCGTGCACTACCAGCCGATCTACACCCTGCCCGACGAAGCGGTCCTCGGCTACGAGGCGCTCGTCCGGCCGCAGCTCGACCATGGACTCAGCGGTCCGCAGGAGGCGTTCGAGGTCGCCGCCCAGCTCGGGCTGGTGCCCGAACTCGATGCCGTCTGCCGGCACTCGATCTTCAGTGACGGGCCCGGGTTCGACATGGCGGCATCGACCCGTCTGTTCGTCAACGTCGCGCCCGAGGCGCTCGGTCACCGCACGCTGCACCGCCACGAGCTGCACCGACAGATCAGCCAGGCGGGACTCGACCCCCGGCAGGTCGTCTTCGAGCTGACCACGGCCCCGACCATCACCACCGAACTGTTCCAGACCGAGGCCCGACGGCTGATCGAACGTGGCTTCACCGTCGCACTCGACGATGCCGGTGGTCCGGGAGGCGGGCTGGGCGCCATGCAGGCCGTGCCGTTCCGCTTCATCAAGCTCGCGCCCACGCTGTTGGCCGGCGTGGCGGACGACGCACCCAGCGCGGCCGCGGTCGACGCCCTGTGCACGTTCGCGCAGCACGCCGACATGCTCGTCATCGCCACCGGCGTCGAGAACGCGCGCCTGCTGGCGACCGCGAAACGACTCCGCGGCACCGCGGCCGACGGACCCAGGATCCACGGCGTGCAGGGCTACCACCTGGGCAAGCCCCGGCGCCAGCCACGTCCGACGGCACCACTCGGGCCCGCAACGGACTGACACCTCGTCGGTCAGCCGGGGATCAGCTCCTGATCGAGATCGATGGTCACCACGATCTCCTCCCCCGGCGGCACCTGCAGGTCGCGACCGTGGAGCAGGACCCGCACCGTCGCCGGATTGTCCTCGGCTCCCCGCACGACCACGCGGTCATGGGCTGCCTCGACGTCCAGCCACGAGCCGCGCACGGCGAGCCCGAAGTCGAGCCGGTCCCACCCAACCGGTAGTCGTGGTGCCACCTCGACGTGGTCGTCGCGCACGTGCACGCCGCCGAAGCCGAGCACGGCGACCTGCCACGTCGCGCCGCAGGCCGCGACGTGGATCCCACCGATGAACGTGCCCCCCGGTGCGGGATGCGAATCAGCCAGCAGGTCCACCGTGGCTCCGCGCATGAACAGCTCGTAGGCCTCGTCGACCCGCCCCATGCGGGCGGCGACGAGCGCGTACATCGGCCGCGACAGGCTCGATCCGTGCTGGGTGCGGGGCAGGTAGTACTCGTAGTTGCTCGCGATCACCTCGTAGGGGTAGCGCTCCGGCTGCGCGACGAACAGCTGCACGACGTCGGGCTGCTTGATGACCTGGGTGTGGACCGCCACGCCGTTGGGCCAGCCCCAGTACTCGTCGGGATGTCCGAGGCGCTCCTTGACCACCGCCGGCTCGACGTCCTCGAGCTGGAAGTAGCCGGTGAACTGTTCGAGCAGACCGGTGTCCGGATCCGGGGCGACCGTCTGCAGGCGGTCGAGGATGTCGGCCCACAGCGCGCGCTCGTCGTCGCGCAGGTCGAGCTCCTCACGCAGTTGGGCGAAGACCTCCGGCTGCTCCTCGGCGAGCTGGGACCACAGCGTCAGCGCCTCGGACAGCGCGACGCGGGACTGCTCGAGCGTGAACACGTTGTCGTCGACGTTCTCGTGGTACTCGTCGGGGCCGAGCAGGCGCAGCAGGTGGTAGGCACCGTCGGCCGGGCGCAGATGGACGAACGAGGCCAGGAAGCGCGCCACCTCGAACACGATCTCGGCCCCGCCGGCGGCGACGAACCCGGTATCCCCGGTCGCCCGGACGTAGCCGTCGACGGCCACGGCGATGTCCGGCGAGATGTGCATCTGCCAGTCGTTGAAGTGGTTGCGGATC
>CAYTLZ010000078.1:0-2999 GCA_964438785.1 uncultured Actinomycetota bacterium
CCGCGGCCAGCCCGGTCGCCACGGCGTAGTAGATGCCCTCGCCGGTCATCGGGTTCACCAGCCCGGCGGCATCGCCGGCCAGCAGGACGCGTCCGGTGGGCGGGCGCCAGCGGCCCGTGGACAGGGGCAACTGGGCACCCTTCCAGTCGGTCGCGCCGTGGGTCGACCCGGGCAGCAGGACCTCGAGCCGCTCCAGGAGCTGGGCCCTGGTCGCCCGGCCGTGGCGGTCACCGAGCAGTTCGCCGTAGCCGACGTTGGCGAGTCCGTCACCGCGGTCGAAGGACCAGGCGTAGGCCGGTTGCCTGGCCGTGTCGTAGACGATCACCTGCGCGCCGGCACGGTCCGGCGTGGTCGGGGCGTAGCCGCGCAACGCGACGGCCATCGGCCCCGGTGGTTGGCCCAGTGCCCGCCGGACCATCGAGTGCGGGCCGTCCGCGCCGACGACCGTGCGCGCTTCCACCTCGCCGTCCAGCACGACCGAGGGGCCCTGGACGAGCGCGCGGACCTTCTGGCGTGCCAGCGTCGCCCCGGCGGCCTGGGCCGCCTCGACCAGCCGGAGGTCGAACACGCGCCGGGGGATCACCCAGGTCGGTCGCGCCATCCGTCGGTCGACGCCGCAGGAGGCGCGATCGAGCCGCAGCCGGGGCACGGGGGCGTGGCCGTCGACGATCCCGGTGACGCCCACGCGGTCGAGCAGGTCGATGACGTGTGGAGCGATGCCGTCCCCGCAGGACTTGTCACGGGGGAACTCGGCTCGGTCGAGCAGCACCACCCGCAGTGACGGGTCGGTGCGCAGAGCCCCGATCGCGGTGGCGGCACCAGCCGGCCCGGCACCGACGATGGCGAGGTCCCAGACCGTCATGGCGACACCACCGTGAGCAGCGCGACGACGGTCAGCGCGATACCGATCGCCGCTTGGAACGGTGTCCTGCCCCGGCCGAACGACACGACGCCCGCGAGCACGACGACGACGGCGAGCGCCGCGACGGCCCAGGTGTCGGGCGTGCCGGCGGGGCCGAGGACGGCGACGAGCGAGGCGGCGAGCAGCAACGCGGTGGCGACGGTCCGACTCCGACCGGCACCCAGGCGGTGCGGCAGACCCCGCACGCCGGTGGCGGCATCGTCCTCGAGGTCGGGCAGGGCGTTGAGGAAGTGCGCGGCGATCCCGAGCGCGGCCGCGGTGGCGACCATCCACGTCGGCGGCCACCGGGGCGGGCTGTTCGCCAGGCTGACGACGGCCGGTAGCGAGCCGAAGGCCACCGCATAGGGGAGCCACGACCACGGCGTCGCCTTGAAGTGCACGTTGTACAGGTGCCCGAAGGCGACCAGCAGCGCCAGGTGGGTCGCTCCGCTGCGCCAGCCCGCGAGCAGCGACAGCACCACGCAGGCGGCGGCCGCGACGCTGAGCCAGCGACGCACGGTGGCGGGCGGCAGCTCGCCGTTCGCCAGCGGTTTGTCGGCCCGGCCGACGTCACGGTCCCGATCGAGGTCCAGCAGGTCGTTGCCCCACCCGATGGTGAGCTGGCCGGTGAGGACCGCCGCCACCACGATCGCGCCGGTGGTGGCCGGCAGGTCCAGCGCCAGGGCCAGCAGGGCGGCGATGGCCGTCACCGCGACCGACGGTCCGATGTGTGCGGCGCGCAGCAGGGGAAGCGCGCCCCGCAGTGGTCCCGTCGAGGCGCGTGCGGTCACGCTGCCGTCGTCGCTGGGCACGCAGCGCTCCTGCCTGATGGTCGGGCACCTGGGTACCACGCCGAGCGCGACGCGGCACGGGGAGTACCCCGCCGCGCGGCCCCGCCGGCACCCGGTTCAACTGGCACCCACGACCGTCGGGCGGTGTCAGGGGGCGGGTGCCTCGAACGGGGCGACGACCTGATCGAGCCGACCGTCGGTGACGTCGAACACGAACCCGCCGACGGTCAGGCCCTCGGGGCGGTCGGGCCATGACCGCAGCAGGTCGCAGTCGGCGCGCACGGCCTCCGCCGGGTCGCTGAAGGTGCCCCAGTCCCGTGGGATCGCCGGATGCCCGAGCACCGACTCCAGCCGCTCCACGATCGTGCCCTCGGGGTCCCGCACCCCGCAGTCGGTGTGCGTCGCGACCAGGACCGCGCGGACACCGAGCACGTGGGTCGACAGGGTCAGCGAACGCAACACGTCGTCGGTCACCCGTCCACCCGCATTGCGGATCACGTGGCATTCACCGAGTTGGAGTCCATAGGCCGCGAAGGTGTCGATGCGGGCGTCCATGCAGGTCACCACGGCGATGTGCCGGGAGGGGCGGACGCCCAACTCGACGTGTTCGCCCTCACGGACGTAGCGGTTGTTCTCGGCGATGAGCTGTTCGAAGGGATCCATGGCGCGGCATCCTCCGTTCGCGGCGCGGCGGGTAACGATATCCCGAGCGCTACGCTGCCGTCTCCGGCACGTCGTATCGAGGTCACCGTGTCCGTTGATCCGCTGTCCGACGCCGCCGTGCCTGCGATCGCGCCCGACATGGCTTCGTTGCCCGCCGACGTCGACCTGGCCTCCTACGCCGAAGGGCCCCGCGACGAGTGCGGTGTGTTCGGCATCTACGCGCCCGGTGAGGACGTCGCGACGCTGACCTATTTCGCGCTGTACGCGCTGCAGCACCGGGGGCAGGAGTCGGCCGGGATCGCGGCGTCGGACGGGCGCCGGATCGTCGTCCACAAGGACATGGGCCTGGTCAACCAGGTCTTCTCCGCGACCAGCCTGGCGGGGCTGGAGGGCCACCTCGCCGTCGGGCACTGCCGGTACTCGACCACCGGGGCGTCGTCGTGGGTCAACGCCCAGCCGCAGTACCGCGAGAGCGCGCACGGTCGGGGCCTCGCCCTCGGACACAACGGCAACCTCGTGAACACGGTGGCGCTGGCCGAGCGCTCCGGATTGTCGACCGGCAACGACTCCGAGGTGATGGCCACGCTGATCGCCCGCGGGTACGTGGAGCCGGACCGCGACGATCCGCTCGCCGCCGCGCAGCC
>CAYTLZ010000078.1:3099-15199 GCA_964438785.1 uncultured Actinomycetota bacterium
GCCGCGCAGCCGGGCGAAGCGTCGTCCAGCCTCGCGGCATCGATCCTGCGGATCGCGCCGGAACTGGCCGGGGCGTTCTCGGTCGTGGTGATGGACACCGAGCGGCTGTACGCCTTCCGTGACGTCAACGGGGTCCGCCCCCTGCAGATCGGGCGTCTGCCCGCCGGCGGCTGGGTCGTGGCCTCCGAGACCGCCGCACTGGACATCGTGGGTGCCGTGTACGTACGGGACGTCGCGCCCGGCGAGCTGGTCGTGGTCGACGAACGCGGGCTGCGCAGCTACCGCTTCGGTGAGCCGGCACCGACGTTCTGTCTGTTCGAATGGGTCTACCTCGCCCGGCCCGACCACCGCCAGGAGGGTGGCAGCGTGCTGGCCGCCCGCCGGGAGATGGGTCGTCGCCTGGCCCGGGAGGCCCCGGTCGACGCCGACATCGTGATCCCCGTGCCGGAGGCCGGCCGTGATGCGGCCGCCGGCTATGCGGCGGAGGCGGCGCTGCCGTTCGCGGACGGGCTGGTGAAGAACCGCTACGTCGGACGCACCTTCATCCAACCGACCCAGTCGCTGCGCCAGCTCGGGATCAAGCTGAAGTTGTCGCCGGTGCGCGAGATCGTCGAGGGCCGCCGGCTCGTCGTGGTGGACGACTCGATCGTGCGGGGCAACACCTCCCGGCAGCTGGTCGCGATGCTGCGGGAGGCCGGCGCCGCCGAGGTGCACCTGCGCATCACCTCACCGCCGATCGCCAACCCGTGCTACTACGGCATCGACATGGCGAGCCGGGCCGAGCTGATCGGTGCGGATCTGACCGTCGAGGAGATCCGGGCATTCGTCGGGGCGGACTCGCTGCACTACATCGACCTGGACGCGCTGATCGAGTCGGTGCCCACGCCCCGCGACGAGCTGTGCCATGCGTGCTTCAGTGGTGACTACCCGATCCCGGTGCCCGGCGAACAGGACCGGCTCGCCCAGATCCGGTTCGACTTCTCCCGCAGCTGAGCCGGACGGCGGTCTGTCGGCCTCCGAGGCCGGTGACCGGGCCGCCATCGAGGTTCGACGACTCGACGACGGGCTCGACGCCTCGACCGTGGTCAGCGCCGGTCGTCGTCCTCCAGCAGCAGGGCGGCGCTGGCCGCGGCGAGCGGCAGCACGACCACCAGGGCCAGCACCGCCAGGATGTTGCCCGTCGCGAGGGCGGCCCCGACAGCGAGCACGATGGCGACCAGCGCAGCCCGCCGGCGACGCCAGTGGACCGATCGTGCGTGCCAGCGGAAGGCGACCGCGGCTGCGCCGGCACCGATCCCGGCGACGGCGACCGCCGTCCACGTCACGACCGCGCTGCGCGGGGCTGCGAGCGTGCCGAGCAGTACCGCGGCGGCGACGGCCCCGGCGACCGCGACCCGGCGCATCGTCGCCGCCCACGCCAGCCCGGCACCGCCCAACAGGATGGCTCCCGTCGTGAGTCCCGCGGGGCGGGGGTTCGGCTCATCGCCCTCGGCGAAACCACCGATTGACGTGGTTGCGAGCCCCGTGCGCACCGCGACGTAGGCCGCGACGAAGAGGACCATCCCGGTGGCGACGGCGAACCACGCCGAGGCGCGCGCCCGGGACCAGCGCGCGCCGACGCCCGGTGGGCGCGGGTCGGCATCGGCGGGCATCGGGATCCCCTGTCGCGTCGGGGGGCGCGGAGTCTGGCACACCCCACCCCGGTCCGTTCCGGCGCTGCGGTGGGTCGCTGCCTCATCCGGCCAGCAGGGTCCGCAGCGTGTCGTCGAGTTGGTCACCGGTGGCGGTCGGCGCGTGGAAGTACGACGGCCACCGCCGGCTGCCGTCCCGGTCGACCCAGGCCCCCTGCAGTGCGGCGGCCAGCGCCCCGTGGACGTCCCAGGGATGCACCGCGATCAGCGCGACGCGTTCGCGGGGGACGTCGAGCCGGTCGCACGCCCAGTGGTAGGGGTCCGCCGCGGGCTTCCACCGATCGGCCGCGCCGACGTCCCAGCAGTCGTGGACCAGCCCGTCGAGCCCGGCACGCTCCAGCGCCCGGCGGGCGATCGACGCGGAGCCGTTGGTGAACGGCACCGCCCGGATACCAACCTCGTCCAGCAGCCGCAGCGCGGGGGCGACGTCCGGGTGGCACTCGAGTTCCGGGAATAGCGCGAGCAGCCGGTCGGTTCCCCCATCATCGCGCCGACCGGCCGCGATCAGCTCGGTTTCGAGGTGCTGGCGGAGCAGGTCCGGGAACGCGGCATGGGTCCCGGCAGCGCTCGCGGCGATCCCGTCGAGCAGCACCCCCCGCCACCACGCATCCAGCCGTCGCGGATCGAGTCCGACGGCCGCGAACCCGTCCGCGACGGGTGCGAAGTCGACCAGCGTCTCGTTGACGTCGAACAGCACGGCATCCACGGTGGCCATCACGTCTCCCGTCGTCACCGACCGATCCATCGAAGCACAGCGGCCCGGCCATCCCACCAACCTCGACGCCCGCTCGGGCCACGACCGAAGGACGAACCATGACCACCCAGACCTACGACGTCGTCGTCATCGGTGCCGGCCCCGCCGGCGAGAACGCCGCCGACTACGCCGTGAAGCACGGCCTGTCCGCCGCGATCGTGGAGGCCGAGCTCGTCGGCGGGGAGTGCTCCTACTGGGGCTGCATGCCCTCCAAGGCCCTGTTGCGCCCGACCGAGGCGCTCGCGGCGGCCAGGCGCATCCCGGCCGCGGCGTCGGCCGTCACCGGTGACGTCGACGTGGCCGGCGTGCTGCGCAACCGCGACGCGTTCGCGTCCAACTGGGAGGACCAGGGCCAGGTCGACTGGCTCGAGGGAGCGGGTGTCACCCTGGTGCGTGGGCACGGCCGGCTCACCGGCGAGCGCACCGTCGAGGTGACGGCACCCGACGGCAGCGTGACGACGCTGACCGCGGAACGCGGCGTGGTCATCGCGACCGGGACCAGGGCAAGCGCGCCACCGATCGACGGGCTCGCGGAGACCAGGACCTGGGGCAACCGCGAGGTGATCGCCATCGACACGGTTCCCGCGCGACTGCTCGTGCTCGGCGGCGGGGTCATCGGCGCGGAGATGGCGCAGGCCGTCGCTCGGCTCGGAGCCGACGAGGTCACGGTCATCGAGGCGGCCCCGCGCATGATCGCCACCGAGGAGGCGTTCGTCGGCGCGGAGTTGCAGGCGGCGCTCGAAGCCGAGGGCATCACCGTCCATGTCGACGCGCGCGCGACGCAGGTCAAGCGTGTCGGCGAGGACGGCGAGGTCACGGTGACGCTCGAGGATGGGCGCACGATCACCGGTGACGAGTTGCTGGTCGCGGTCGGTCGGCGGGCACTGACCGACGACATCGGGCTCGACGCGATCGGGGTCGAGGCCGGCCGCGGCGGGTTCATCGAGGTCGACGGCCATCTGAAGGTCCCCGGTCACGACTGGCTCTACGTCGTCGGGGACGCCAACGGTCGGGCGCTGTTGACCCACCAGGGCAAGTACCAGGCCCGGCTCGTCGGCGACGCGCTGGCCGGGATCGACGTCGACCCGGCCTGGGCGGACGAGCGCGCCGTGCCGCGGGTCGTCTACACCGACCCGCAGATCGCGGCGGTCGGCCTGACCGAGGCCGGTGCCCGCGACGCGGGCATCGACCCGCTGGTGGTGTCCTACGACATCGGCCACACCGCCGGTGGGGCGCTCAACGGCAAGGGCACCGCCGGGACGACCCAGCTGGTGGTCGACCGGGAGCGCCGCGTCATCGTCGGCGCGACGTTCGTCGGCCCCGGCGTCGGTGAGATGCTCCACGCGGCCACCATCGCCATCGTCGGCGAGGTCACGATCGAGCAGCTGTGGCACGCGGTCCCGCCGTTCCCGACGATGTCGGAGGTGTGGCTGCGTCTGCTCGAGGAGGTCCGCGCCGCCGAGTCGACGGCCTGACGCCGTCCCGGGGGCGGCGATCCCCCCGGTGCCACCCGCGCTCAGTCCTCCGACACCGACGTGCCGTCGCGGGTGGCGGTCTGCTGGCCCACCACCAGGGTGCACAGCGCGACCACGATGCCGCTCATCCGCAGGGTCAGGTCCGGGTCGTCGGGGATGGTCAGACCGGCGATCGAGTAGCCGAGCAGGACACCCCCGAGCAGGAACAGCAGGTGCGACAGCCAGAAGTGGTCCGGTGCGGCCATGGGGCGCTCCGTGTTCGATTCCACGTGAACCTTCGAGCGTGGGCGCGGTCGTCGGCGACGTCAACCGGCGGCGCCTCTACCACGGGGCGTGGGGTCGCCGACGATCGTCGGGGGCCGGGGGTACGAACGCGGCCACCAGCACGGGCGCGGCGCTGACCAGCAGCGCCACGGTGCGGCCCGATCCGGTGGCCAGGACGCCGAACAGGCTCGGGCCGACGATGAATCCGGCCGCGATGAAGACGAGTGTCGCGGTGAACCCGGTGGTGGGGCGGTCGCTGAACACCTGCTGGTTCCAGATCACCAGCAGCGCGAAGCCGGTCGTGAACCCCACGCCGAACAGGCCGGCCGACAGCAGGGCGACGAGCGTCGATCCGGGATCGATCGGCAACACCAGGGTCGAGCCGCCGGTCAGGAGCAGCGTCGCCGCCAGCGGCCCCCGTCGTCCCAGACGCCGAACGAAGGTGCCGGCGAAGGCACCGACGCCGGCACCGGCGACACCCAGGACCGTCCACATCGCCGGGCCGATCCAGCTCGGGAGTCCGGCGTCCTGGACGGTCTCCGGGGCATAGGAGAAGTAGGCACCCGAGGTGATCGAGATCCCGACGGCGACGAGGAACAACGGTGCCGAGTGCCGATTGAAGAGCCAGGCCGCCGAGGGCCACCGGTAGTCGTCCACCGGACCCATCGCCTCCGGATCGAGCACTCGCCAGGCGGCCACGGCCGCGACGAGTCCGATGACCGTGAACACCCACCACACGGTGCGCCACTGGTCCCCGGTCGCCAGCAGCAGCGCGCTGGCGACGAGCAGGCCGACGGGAGATCCGGCGTTGACCAGCGCCAGGGTCCGTCGGTGGCCCGACCGCGGCACCTGGTTGGCGACCGCATCCGAGAACGGGGCCCACGCGCCGCCGGCGCTCGTCCCCGCGGCGATCACCCCCACGGCCAGCAGCACCGGATCAGCGGCCGAGGCGGTGACGGCCGAGCCCGCGGCCAGCAGCAGACAGCCGGACACCACCGGCACCCGGGGTCCGTAGCGGACGGTGAGCACGCCCGTTGCCAGGGTGGCGGCCAGGTAGCCGGCCTGCGCACCACTGGCGTAGTAGCCGAGTACGTCCAGGGACAGGTCGAACTCGTCGCTGAAGCTCGGCACGAACAGGCCGTACGCCAGTCGGCCGATGCCATAGGTCGCCACCAGGGCCATCAGTCCGGTCGCCCCGACGCGGGTGCTGGGGCTGATCTGCACGGCGATCCTTGCCACGGCTTCGACGTCTCCGGGACGCCGGCGTTTCGCGCCGGCGGGCACGTTGGATTGGGTGGACCGCGTCCGGGTGCCCGGTCCGCCTCACCCGGGTCGGTAGCGGGCCATCCAGCGGCGGTCGATCCCGCGCTTGAGCGCCAGCGCGGCCCGACCCTCCGACCAGCCGCGGCCGCGCACGCCCAGTCCGCGGCCGTGGCCGAGTTCCAGGACCTGCAGCGCGCGACGTTGCGGTTCGAACACCGGCGGCGTCACGCCCGGGGTGTGCACGGCCAGCAATCCCTCGACGAGCAGCGGCGCGGCGCGGACGGCGAAGACCCCGAGTTGTGGCAGTGGCCGCGGCAGGAAGTGGCTGCAGTCACCGACGGCGAACACGTCGTCGTGATCACGGTGCTGCAGGGTCGCCCGGGTCGGGATGCCGCGGTCGTCACCGAGCCCGGAGCGGGTGACCAGTGGCGGCGGGATCAGCCCGGTGGCCAGGACGACGAGGTCGTGGTGGCCCTGCCGGGGCGGGGTCGACGCGGTCGTGTCGCCGCCATGGAAGCTCACGACGCCGTCCGCGACCTCGAGCACCGTCGCGGGCATCCGCAGCACCACGCCGCGTTCTAGAAGTCGACGCACGGCCCGACGACGTGCCCCGAGCGGCAGGGACGCGATCGGCGCATCGCCGCGGCCGTAGAGGGTGAGGTGCGCGTCGGGGAGTCGAGCGCTCAGGCAGGCGGCGAGCTCCACGGCCGTCGCGCCGCCACCGACGACGGCGATGGAGGCGGCCTGGCCCGCGAGGGACGGGAGTCGCTCCCGCAGGGCGATCAGCGACACCAGTGGCTTGGTCAGGTGTGTGGCATCGTCGACGACGACCCCGGCGGTCCCGGACACGGAGCCGATGTTGAACGACACCGCCGAATAGGCGACGCGGCCGCCGGACGCGGTCGCGACCGTCCGGGTCGTGGTGTCCACGTCGGCGACGGTGGTCGGCAGGTGCTCGACCCCGTGGTGGGCGGTGAGGGCCGCGACGTCGATCCGGTTGTCGTCCGCGGGCAGCAACCCGGCGGCGACCGGGGAGATCAGGCCGCTGTAGCGGAACTCGGTCGGCGCGATCAGGGTCACCCGGATCCCGGCCGCGTGCAGTCGGGCCGACTGACGGACCACCTCGAGGTGGGCGTGACCCGCACCGACGAGCACGACGTGACCGCGGTCGGCAGGGCGGGGGTCGGCCGGGACGGGGATCGATGACGGGACACCGGGGAGGGGCATAGTCGGCCTTCGCGCGCGGACGACCCGGGGTCGGGCGGCCGGCAGAGGTACCGGGCGACGGTCGCGCCACCCGGCGATGGAATGAGGGAACCACCCGTCGGGGTTCACGCTTCCAGACAGGACGGTGCCATGGTCGCTTCGAGTACCTTGCCGGGCGTGATCGATGATCAGCGCCAGGAGGCCTTCCGGGAGTTCGTGCTCCCGGAGCTCGAGGTCATGCTCCGGGTGGCCCGCCGTCTGACGGGGGACGCGCACCGTGCGGAGGATCTCGTCCAGGACGCGCTGGTGCGGGCCTACCGGGCACTGGACCGGTTCGACGGCCGGTATCCAAGGGCCTGGCTGCTGACGATCCTGCGCAACACCCACCGCAACACGGTCCGCAAGCGTCGGCCCGATCTGCTCGACGACGAGGTCGCCCAGCGCCTCCCGGGCCGTGGCGCCACCGGGCGCGCCGACGGGGTGGACGACGAGGCGTTCGCCGGCGACCTCGACCCCGTGGTGCGCGACGCACTCGGACGGTTGGGCCGCAACCACCGCGCCGTCATCGCGCTGGTCGACCTCGACGGGCTCAGCTACCGCGAGGCAGCGGACATCCTCGAGGTCCCGGTGGGGACCGTCATGAGCCGCCTGCACCGGGCACGGGCGAAGGTGCGCGCGCACCTCGAGACCGCCGGGTTCGACGCCCGGGGCGCGCCGCTGATCGATGAGCCGGCGGACGGCACCGAGCCGGCGGACGACGCCGCACCCGGTCGGAGCGGCCGCGCCGGGGTCAACCCCGAGTCGGAGGAGGGGCCATGAGCCGGTTCTCCCGCGCGGCCACGCCGCTGCCGGCGCAGCCCTCCTGCGAGCAGGTGGGCCGCGTGCTGCAGTCGTTCGTCGACGGCGAGCTCGGCCCGCAGGACGCGGAGCGGGTCGCCGAGCACCTCGAACACTGCGACCGGTGTGGCATCGAGGTGGAGGTCGTCGACCGGGTCATCCATGCCATCCGGCGGCAGCGTCCGGGACTCGACACCGACATGCTCGCCCGGCTCGAGGGCTTCGTGGGGGACATCGACCGCCACGCCTGAGCGCCACGGGCGGCCCGGCGCGCCCGTGCTCACGGGCCCGGGGCCACCTCGATGCGGTCGCAGCCGTCCGGGTCGGTCCGCACGATCGGCACGCCGTCGGTGACGCCGGACGGCTCCCCGCTCACGGTGACCCGTTCGTCGTCGCCCACGAGGGCGTCGAAGCGGAAGATCCGTCCGTCGCCCGGCCGGTAGAGCGCCGGGGCGTCCCGCCCGTCGCAACTCCAGTCGCCGAACAGCAGCACATCATCGGGATCGGCACCGAGCTCGAAGCGCACCGGCGCGCCGTCGGGATCGTCGATGCGCAGTTCGCGGCCGTCGACGTCGATCGACAGGCTGCACCCCCGTCCGTCGATGTCGGCCAGCAGGGGCGTGGACGGCTGGTCGATGGTCACACCGGGGCAGGGGGCGGCGGCGATCCGTTCGGGATCGATGGCGTCGGTTCTGGCTTCGTCACCGCCGGCATCGTCCGGAGCGACACCGTCGGCCTCCGGTGCCGGTCGGTCATCGGCAGCCGTCAGCGGTAGGAGCCCCACCGTGTCCTCCCCACCGAGCAGGCTCGCGACGGCGATCACCACCGGCACGGCCACGATCGCCGCCGCCGCGGCGATCAGTGTCCACCTCGGCATCGACCGGCCGGGCCGCTGGCCGGTGCGGTCGCCGTCGGGTGGCTGCGCCCCGAGTACGCCGGCGCGACCGGTGGGCCGGTGGGGTGGTGGCGGGGGGCCCGAGCCGGCCCGCAGGGCACGCCCGAGTTCGTCGAGATCGCCGGCGAGCTCGTTGGCACTGGCCTGACGTTCGGTCCGGTGGCGTGCCATCGCCGTTTCGACGGTCACGATCAGCCCATCGGGCAGGGGGAGATGGTCGCCCAGGGGAACGTGGAGCCCCCGGTCGGCCGCCGCGAGGGTCTGCATCGGGGTGGCTCCCGCGTAGGGCGGCACGCCGGCCAGGCATTCGTACAGGGTGACGCCCAGGGCGTAGATGTCGGTCGCGGCGTCCGGGGGCTGTCCGGCGGGCACGTCGGGATCGAGGTACCCGGGGGTACCGGCGACGTCGTCGACCGCACCGATCAGGCGCGCCGTGCCGAAATCGGCCAGCAGCGGCTGTGCCTCCCGGTCGAACAGCACGTTCGCCGGCTTGACGTCCCGATGGACGAGTCCGGCGTCGTGTGCGACGGCCAGCGCCGATGCCAGTCGGGCACCGACCTCGCAGACCTCCTGCGGATCGAGGCCACCCGGCGTGGCGGCCAGCCGGGCCGCCAGCGACCCGCCGGTCGTGAACGGCGTGACCAGGGCGAGGCCGTCGTCGAGCGGCACGATGTCGAGCACCTGCAGGATGCTCGGGTGCGACAGCCGGGCCAGGGCCTCGGCCTCACGCTCGATGATCCGGGCGGCACCCGGGGCCGGGTCGTCGATGAGCTTGACGGCGACGAGTCGGCCGGGTGAGCCGGCGGGTTCTGCCCGCCACACCGTGGCGTCGGCACCGCGGCCGATGCGCTCCCGCAGGACGTAGCCGGGAACCTCGGGCATCGGTGTCCGCACCCGGCCTCACCCCCGTTCTCCCGGTCCGTCGCGGCGTCCCGGCACCCGGACCCCGGTCCAGCCACCGGTTGCCGCCCACGCGCGTCGGCGGAGGATAGCTCTGCCCGCTGTCCACCGGCGTTCGGAGGAATGATTGAGTGAAGTGGCATGACAGGGTACGGTCTGCATGCAACAGCTGGCCCGCGTCGGCGGTCGTCGACCGGGACCGTGGCGGCATGGTGGGAAACGGTGGCAGGGGGAGCGTCATGACCGAGCAGTCGACCGGCGTCACCGGTTCGCGTGTCCGCGCTCCCGACGGACCAGCGCAGGCGGACGCGGGGCGGCGCTGGCTGCCGTTGATCGCGTGGCTCGGCGGCCTGGTCGTCGGCACCGTGCTGTTCCACGCGCTCGGCAGCGGTCCCCTCGCCGCGCCTCCGCGGGACCCGGCGGGATGGTCGGCCTGGCTCGCGGAGCGGGACGCGATCGTCGCCGCCGTCGCGCTGCTGCGGCTGGTCGTGCTCGCACTCAGTTGGTATCTGGTCGGGGCCACCACGATCGGGATCGCCGCCCGGCTCGCGCCCGCGGCGCGCCTGGTGCGGGCCGCCGACGCGCTGACGGTGCCGTTCGTCCGGCGACTGCTGCAGACCACCCTGGGGGTCACGCTCGCCACGACGATGGCCGTCAGCGCCATGCCGTCCGGATCGGTGCAACCGTCGTCGAACGCGTCGTCCGTGACCCTGTCGGCGTCGTCGATCGACGGGCCGGCCGAAGCCGCCGACGGCGCGGAGGTCGAGTTGCGCGCCGTCGCCGCCGGCGAGGAGGACGCCACCGGCGGGGAGGGGGACGGGGTCACCCTCGAACGGCTGGAACCGGCGGATCGTCCGCTGCCACTGGAGTTGCTCGAACGGGCCCGGGAACAGGCGCCGATGCCCGAGGCCGACGCCGCCGACACCGATACCGGCCCCGACGTCGGGGCGGACACCGCGACCGACCGGAGCGCGACCGCGGCGGGCGGAGCCGAACCTCGGTCCGACGAGTACGTCGTCACGGCCGGGGACTCGCTGTGGTCCATCGCCGAGACGGCGTTGGTGGCCGACGGGGAGCACTCGCTGGACGACGAGGCGGTCGCCACCTACTGGCTCCTGGTGGTCGAGGCCAACCGGGACGCGCTGGCCGACCCGCAGAACCCCGATCTGATCTTCCCGGGCCAGGTCGTGCGTCTGCCCCCACTGCCGGCGTGAGTGGGGACGGTTGGCACCCGCCCGAGCCCGATCCCTTCGTCGAGCTCGGGGACGACGAGCGGATCCGGGCCGCGATCGAGGCCCGCCAGGAGGGACGCCAACGGCGTGAACGCGCGGCGGACGTCGCGACGTGGACCGGAACGCTGCGTGACCTCGCCGAACGGGGCGTCGGTGTCGTGGTCCGGCTCGCGGCCGACCGGATCCACCGGGGCGTCCTCGTGGCGGTCGGTCGGGATCACGTCGCACTGCGACTGGCCAGCGGCGCGACGGTGCTCATCATGGGCGACACGATCCGCAGTGTCCGAACGGAACCGGGACGCCCGGCCCCGGTTGCCATGGGTGACCGCGGCACCTCGCAGGACCGCACCCTGGTCGAGGCGCTCGAACGCATCGCCGAGCAGTCGACGGAGGTCGTGCTCGTGCTGCGGGACACCGAGGATCCCATCAACGTCCGAATGGTGGGGCTCGGGGAGGACGTGCTGACCGTGCGGACGACCGGCGGTGATGCCGGCGCGATCTACGTGCCGACCACCGCGCTGCGCGAGGTGGTCATCCCCGCCTGAGCGTCATCCCGAGGTGTGCGTCGTCCCGACGTGGGCGTCACCGGGTGGCGCGCGAGTACGCGCGACTGTCATGGATGCGTGTCGCGGGTCGCTGCGGGGGATGCTCCCGCCGGCAGTTCCCGTCCGCGCGTGGTCACAGGGGCAGGGTCTGGCGGAACCAGTCGGCGAGCAGCGGATCGGTGACGCTTCTGGGGGCGTCGACGGTGAGATGACCGTGACCGACCAGTTGCTTCAGCGCTGACTGCGCGGCGCCGGCCGTGAGGCCGAGTTGGTCGGCGACGGTGCCGAACAACGGCTCGTCGTGGGCGAGCAGACGGAGCACGCGCTGCTCGGACACGGTGAGTGTGTCGTGCACGGTCCGCATCGCACCGTCGAGACGGGCCCGCACATCGGCGAGCGCGCGGCCCCACTGGTCGTCAGCGGGGCTGCCGGCGGCGTGGGTCCAGGCAGCGTCGGCGAGCAGCATGGTCCGCTGTGGGTGGCCGCCGGCGACGGCGTGGATGCGCGCGGCGACGTTGCCCGGGGCGCGGCCGGTGGCGGCGAACCCGTCCGTGACGATCGCCTGGACCGTCACGGCGTCGAGCGGGCCGATTCCGAGCAGTTCCGCCTGGCCGTAGAACGGCTGCTCGCGCCCGGCGAACATCTGCCGCATCGCGGACACGTGCGAGCCCGCGAGCACCAGACCGAAGGTGGAGGCACGGTGTTGGAACGTGGCCCGTAGGTGCTCGGCTGCTCCCCGGACGCGCCCGATGTCGGAGAACTCGTCGATGACGAGCAGTGCCGGGCGACGAGCAGCCGCATCGACGAACACCTCGAGCAGCTGCCCGAACCGGGCGGTCGGATCGGGCTGGCTGCGCCGTGGTCGTGCGAACTCGGCGCGGACGACCCCGAGGTTGATCTGCACCTTCGCCGCGACGTGGTTGGCCTCGGTCAGGAAGGCTGCAGGCGCGCGGACCAGCGCGTCGTCGAGCCGTGTCGTGATGTCCGCCAGGGACTGGACACCGTAGAGGTCCAGCCACACCGTGGAGATCTCGGTCA
>CAYTLZ010000079.1:0-14642 GCA_964438785.1 uncultured Actinomycetota bacterium
CCGGTGCGGTCAGCCGCGGCCTGCAGCGCATCGGCCGGGCCGGCCACCAGGTCGGACAGCCCTCCCGCGGGGTGCTGTTCCCGAAGTTCCGCGGGGATCTGGTGGAGACGGCCGTGGTCACCCAGCGGATGCACGCCGGGGCGATCGAGTCGACCCACTACCCCCGTAACCCGCTCGACGTGCTCGCCCAGCAGGTGGTCACCATGGCCGCCATGGACGACTGGGACGTGGAGGCGATCGGGCAGCTGGTGCGCCGCGCGGCACCGTTCCGGGAGCTGTCCGACGACGTGCTGCACGCCGTGCTCGACCTGCTCGCGGGGCGCTACCCCTCCGAGGAGTTCAGCGAGCTGCGGCCACGCATCGTGTGGGACCGGCTCGCGACGACAGGTGCCGGGACCATCCGCGCCCGCGCCGGAGCGCAACGTCTGGCGGTCACCAACCCGGGCACGATCCCCGATCGCGGGCTGTTCGGGGTGTTCCTGCCCGATGGTGCCCGCGTCGGTGAGCTCGACGAGGAGATGGTCCACGAGTCGCGGCCCGGCGAGACGTTCGTGCTGGGTGCCTCGACCTGGCGGATCGAGGACATCACCCACGAACGGGTCGTGGTCACCCCGGCACCGGGCGAGCCCGGCAAGCTGCCGTTCTGGCACGGCGACGGCCCTGGCCGACCCTTCGAGCTCGGTCAGGCCATCGGCACGTTCCTGCGCGAGGTCGCGGACGCCGCCGACGACGACCGCGACGCCGAGGTGGCCCGGCTGCAGGCCGAGCACGACCTCGACGCCTGGGCGGCGGACAACCTCGTCGCCTACCTCGACGAGCAGCGCGAGGCCACCGAGGCGCTCCCCGACGACCGCACCGTGGTGGTCGAACGCTTCCGCGACGAGCTCGGGGACTGGCGGGTGTGCATCCTGTCGCCGTTCGGCGCGCAGGTCCACGCACCCTGGGCGATGGCGATCGAGCGGCGGCTGTCCGCGTCCGGCTACGACCCGGAGATCATGTGGGCGGATGACGGCATCGTGCTGCGCCTGCAGGAGTCGTTCGGTGCGTTCGACGCCTACGGCGCGCCGATGGACCCCGGGTTCGGCGGGGATCCCTACGGCGGTGACCCGTTCGGAGGCGACCCGTACGGCGGCAATCCCTACGGCGATGTCGGTGGCGGCGCCCCGTCCGCCGGCAGTCCCGACGGCGGCGAGCCGTCCGCTGACGGCGACGCGACCGCTGCCTCGGCGTCGCCGTTGGTGCCGCTGCCCGGCGGCGGTCCGGACCCGTTCGCCGCACCCGCACGGCCCGGGCCGGAGGACGAGGCCGCGTTCCTCGAGGACCTGCTGATCGACGCGGACGAGATCGAACAGCTGGTGGTCGACCAGCTCGCCGGCACGGCGCTGTTCACCACCCTGTTCCGCGAGGCCGCCGGTCGGGCGCTGCTCCTGCCCAAGCGCATGCCCGGCAAGCGCACCGCGCTGTGGCAGCAGCGCCAACGGGCGGCGGACCTGCTGCAGGTCGCCAGTCGCTATCCATCCTTTCCGATCCTGCTGGAGACGACCCGCGAGGCGCTGCAGGACGTGTTCGACCTGCCGGCGCTCAAGTCGCTGCTGCGCGACCTGCAGCAACGCCGGATCCGCATCCACACCGTGGAGACGGGGTCCGCGTCGCCGTTCGCCCAGTCGTTGCTGTTCGGCTGGGTCGGGCAGTACATGTACGAGTACGACGCGCCGCTGGCCGAACGGCGCGCCGCCGCGCTGGCCCTGGACCGCGACCTGCTCCGGGAGCTGCTCGGTGGCGACGAGCTGCGTGAACTGCTCGACGCCGACGTGCTCGACCGGCTCGAGGCGGAGCTGCAGCGGCTCGCACCCCCCGACGCGGACACCGGCGACGACGACAGCGACGAGGCAGCAGGCGACGGTGACGGCGACGGCGAGGGCGACGGCGAGGCGGCAGCCGACGACGACGGGGCAGCAGGCGACAGCGACGAGGTGGCAGCCGACGTCGACGAGGCGGCGACTCCCCCGGCACCGCCGACCGACACGTGGGACCGGCGGGCCCGCGATGTCGACCAGCTCCACGACGTGCTGCGCCAGCTCGGCGCGTTGACCCGGGACGAACTCGCCACCCGATCGCGTGAGGACCCGGGTGCCTGGATCGACGAGCTGCTCGAGGCGCGTCGGGCGATCGAGGTCCGCATCGGTGGCGAGCCGCAACTCGCCGCGGCCGAGGACGCCGCCCGGCTACGTGACGCCATCGGCGTGGCGCTGCCGCCGGGCCTGCCCCAGGCCTTCACCGAACCGGTCGAGGATCCACTGGCCGACCTGGTGGCGCGCTACGCCCGGACCCACGGACCGTTCACGACGCGGGCCTGCGCGGACCGGCTCGCCGTGCCCGCCGAGCGCGTCGGCGCGACGCTGCGTTGGCTGGAACGTCAGGACCGGGTACTCGAAGGCGAGTTCCGACCGGGCGGTTCCGGGCGTGAATGGGTGGACGCGGAGGTGCTGCGCCGACTCAAGCGACGTTCCCTGGCGGCGCTGCGGGCCGAGGTCGAACCGGTCGACGCCGACGTGCTCGGGCGGTTCCTGCCGGCCTGGCATCAGGTCCGTGCCGCCACCGGGCGACACCGCCGCCGCGGGCTCGACGCACTGGTGGAGACCATCCAGCAGTTGCAGGGTGCGCCGATCCCCGCCAGCGTGCTCGAACAGGACGTGCTGCCGGCCCGGCTCGAGGGCTACCGAGCGGGTGACCTCGATCAGCTCATCGCCGCGGGTGAGGTCGTCTGGCTCGGCGTGGAGCCGCTCGGTGCCCGCGACGGCCGCGTGGTGCTGTGCTTCCGCGACCAGGTCGACCGACTCGCGCCCACGCCCGGCGGGGACCCGCCGGACAGCGAGCTCCACGACGCGCTGCGCGCCCACCTCGATGCCCGTGGAGCGTCGTTCTGGCCGGAGCTGTGGTCGGCCGCCGGGGTGGCGGACCAGGACGTGGTGCTCGACGCACTGTGGGACCTGGTGTGGGCCGGTGAGGTGACCAACGACACCTACGCGCCGGTGCGGGCCCTGCGAGCGCGGCGCGGCGGCCGGTCGGGCAACGGCCGCGGCCGCCCGGGTCGCCTGGCGCGGCTGGGTCCACCCACGGCCCAGGGGCGCTGGTCGTCGACCCGGCAGCTGCTCGACCGCGAACCCATCACCGACGCGGGTGCGGCACGCCAGCGGGCCACCGCCCGACGCGCCGCACTGGCGGATCAGCTGCTCGAACGCCACGGCGTGCTCACCCGTGAGGCGCTGAAGATCGAGGCGGTCGACGGCGGGTTCGCGGCCGTCTATCCGGTGCTCAAGGCTGCGGAGGAGGCGGGCACCGTGCGCCGCGGTTACCTCGTCGCCGGCCTCGGTGCGGCCCAGTTCGCGCACAGCGGTGCGGTCGAACGTCTGCGCGCCGAGCGGGAGCGCGAGGAGGAGCAGCTGCCGCTGATCGTCACGTTGGCCGCCACCGACCCGGCCCAGCCGTTCGGTGCGGCGCTGGCCTGGCCGGACTCGCCGGGCCGGCCGGCCCGCAGCGCCGGGGCGTACGTCGTCCTGGTCGACGGCGCTCCCGCGGCGCTGCTGGAACGCGGCGGTCGCAGCCTGGTCAGCTTCCCGCATCCGGTCGAGCCGGCGGTGTGGCTCGGGGCCCTGACCGCACTGGTCGACGACGGGCGGCTGCGGAAACTGGAGATCACCAAGGTCGACGGCACCGCCGTCCACGACGCGGCTCCGTGGCCCGCCGCGCTGGACACCGCCGGCTTCACCAGCGGCTACCGGGGCATGACCTACCGCGGTCGCGGGCCGAGCACCCAGCCGACCCGGGCTGCGGCCGGCCGCTGAGGATGGCCGCTGCGGCTGGCCGCTGCGGCTGGCCCGTCCGTCGCCCCGCGGCGCGCTCACCCGTCGGCGTCGTCGGCCGGGCAGTCGACACGTACCTGCTCGGCCCGCAGCACGGGCGGGTCGACCGCCTCGCGACTCTCGCCGGGGTCGTCCGCGCGTTCGAAGGTCACCGACCACCCGGCGGCCACGGCGTCCGGGCGGATGGCCGCACCGTCGAAACACGCCAGTTCATCGGCGTTGAACGCCAACTCGACGACATCTGCGTCGACATCCGGCAGATCGTCCGGATCGACGACGATCGGCAGCACCCAACGGTCCGCAGCGCCGACGTCGACGGCACGGGCCGTGTCGGCCGTCTCACCCGTCCGGCCGATCGCGCCCAGCTCCAGGATCCCGCAGGATGCCGCGCACAGGCTCAGAACCGCCAGAATCGACCATTTCGCCGGTCGGACCGACATGCCGTCTCCTCCCCGTATGAGCATCCGCACCTCCGGCGGCGGACCCTAGGCACACCCGTATCGCGTTGCAGCCGGCCCCGACGGGTCGGTGCGGCGGGTCGCTGCCATGCCCCCCGGACGGACCCGGGTGCTCGCATCCGGGTGGAAAGGCGTCCTAGGCTCGTTTCCGACGCATCCGCGCATCAGACGCCACCGGTCCCACAACGGCCCGATGGCGTCGGGTCCACGCGACCCGCGTGGTCTGAGACGTCCCGATCCGCGGGCTGTCCCCGCGCCACGATCCCAAGGAGCACACCATGGCAGACTCACTCGTCGTGCAGAGCAAGGTCAAGGAGGCCGTCAAGGGCCTGGAGCTGCGGATGGACTCGTCGCTTCCCGACGCGCTGAACGCCAAGATCGACGCGATGCTGAAGGAAGCCGCAGCACGCGCCAAGGAGAACGGCCGCGGGACCCTGCGTCCCTACGACCTGTAGGACCTGCAGCACCACCAGCACGTCACCGCCGTCGTCGACCGGTCGAGACCGGTCACCGAGGCGGTGGGGCGCTGTTCGTGGGGTCGGCGTCATGCCGGCCCCACGCCCATGTCCGGACCCTGTCCTGCGGCGTGGCCGGTGCCCTGTCCGGCGGCATGGCCGCTGCCCTGTCCGGCGGCATGGCCGGCCCCCTGTCCCTCGGGCCTCGTACGCTGCCGGACCATGCCCGAGGGTGACACGATCCACCGCACCGCGGCCGCCATGCGCCGCGGCCTGCTCGGGCACGCCCTGACCCGGGTGGAGGTCCCCCGGGCCCGCACGCAGCTGCCCGCCGTGGGTGCCCGGGTCGTACGCATCGAGGCCCGCGGTAAGCATCTGCTGGTCACCACCTCCGACGACCGGGTGATCCACACCCATCAACGCATGACCGGCGCCTGGCACCTGTACCGCCCGCGGGAACGGTGGCGGAAGCACGCCGGATCGGCCCGGGTGGTGCTCGGTACCGAGCAGCTGACGGCCGTCTGCTTCGCCGCGCCGATCGTCGAGGTGCTCGACGTCGCGGCGCTGCGGCGCCATCCGACGCTGCGCGCGCTCGGACCCGACCTGTGTGATCCGGCCGCCGACATCGGCGAGGTCCAGCGTCGGATCGACCGCATCGTGCCGCCCGACCGGTCGATCGGCGAGGTCCTGCTCGACCAGCGGGTCGCCTGCGGCATCGGCAACGTCTACCGCTGCGACGTGCTGTTCATCCACGGCATCGATCCGGCCACGCCGGTCGGGTCGATCGCGCAGCCGACCCGACGCGCCCTGCTGATCGACGCGGCCCGGTTGCTGCAGGCGAATCTGCTCGGCACCGATCGAACCACCGTGCCGGGCGCGCCGGGCGGCAGCCTGTGGGTACACGGCCGCGGCGGGGCGCCGTGCCGACGCTGCGAGACCCCGATCGTCGTCGAACGACTCGGCGAACAGGCCCGCTACGTCTACCGCTGTCCCCGCTGCCAGCCGCGGTGGGCGTCGCGCCCGGCCACGGGCTGAGCGACCGGACCCCCGCGTGGCCGTCGACCCGCGCCGCTACGCTTGTCCGATGGCGGATCGCACAACGACCCGGACCTCACTACCGGAGGCACAGCTCGCGGCCTGGCGCGCGCTGCTCGAAGCGCATGCGCGGGTGACCGAGATCCTCGAACGTGAACTGCGCGAGACCGAACAGCTCCCGCTCACCTGGTACGACGTGCTCCTGCAGCTCAACGAGGCCCCCGAGCGCAAACTGCGCATGCAGGAACTCGCCGACACGGTGCTGCTGTCCAAGAGTGGGCTGACCCGGCTGGTCGACCGCATGGAGCGTGAGGGGCTGGTGGCCCGGACCCCCTGCCCCGACGACCGTCGCGGCACCTTCGCGGAGCTGACCCCGGCCGGGCGGCAGCGGCTGCGCGACACGGCCCCGACCCACCTCGCCGGGGTCAAGCGGCACGTCATCGACCTCATCGACGAGGACGAGGCCGACGTGCTGCACACGCTGCTGCGCCGGATCGCCGACGCGGCGCGCGAGCAGGGCTGAGCCGCCGGACCGAACGGTCCCGGACGTGGCTCGGCGGCCGCATCCCGAGGGACCCGGCCGCCGCGGTCCGTCCACCCGTGGGCGGACGCCCCCGCTCAGCCCTGCCATCTCAGCCCTGCGGCTGCAGCTGCACGTCGAGCTCGATCTTGACGATGTTGCCGACCAGTACGCCGCCGGATTCGAGCGCGGCGTTCCAGGTCACACCGAACTCCTCGCGGTCGATCTCCGCCGTGGCGCTGAAGGCGGCCTTGGGGTTACCCCACGGGTCGTTGAACACGCCCATGTACTCGACGTCGAGATCCACCGAACGGGTGACGTCCTTGATGGTGAGTTCACCCGGGATCACCCACGTGTCGCCGCCGGCCGGACGGACGCTGGTGCCCGTGAAGGTCATGGTCGGGAACGCATCGACCTGCAGGAAGTCCTCGCTGACGAGGTGACCGTCACGCTTGGCGTCGTTCGTGGTGATCGACGCGGCGTCGATCGAGACCTCGACGGTCGAGTTCTCGATCGGATCGGCGATGGCGACCGTGCCGGAGAAGGACGCGAAGCGACCGCGGACCTTGGACACCATCAGGTGCTTGGCGACGAACTCGAGGCTCGAGTGCGAGGCATCGATGATCCAGGTGCCGGTCTGGGGCAGGGTGACGGTGGTGCTCATCTGAGGTGACTCCTTGGCTCGGGGGAGGCTGCTGGCGCTGATCGGTCCACAGCCGGTGGCGGTGTCGTTCAGAGGGCTCGAACGCCGGCATCACCCGTTGCGCATCCCCACCCGTCACCCGCGTCCGTTGCGCGCACAACAAGTTGCCGCGCCGGCCGGCCCGTGCTGCACGTCGCCGTGCAGCCCCTGCGCCCCACCCCGTTGCCGTGGCCGCCGCTGCACCCGCCGAATCGGGCGGCGGAGCCCACCGCGAGCCACCCGCCGATCGGGCGGTTGCAGGTCGGCCCCGCTAGCGTTGGCACGAAGCTCGAACGACCAGGAGAACCCTGCCCGATGAGCGCTACCTCACCCACCCCATCCACGTCCGAATCGTCCAAGGACACCCTCACGGTCACGGACAACCGGACCGGCCGGACCTACGAGCTGCCGATCGAGAACAACTCGGTCCGCTCCATGGATCTGCGCCAGATCAAGGTCGACGACGACGATTTCGGTCTGCTCGCCTACGACCCGGCCTTCAAGAACACGGCCAACGTCCGCAGCGACGTCACCTACATCGACGGCGACGTCGGGATCCTGCGCTACCGCGGCTACCCCATCGAGCAGCTCGCCGACCAGTCGAACTTCCTCGAGGTCGCCTACCTGCTCATCAACGGTGAACTGCCCACCCAGTCTCAGTACGAGACCTGGGAGTACGAGATCACCCACCACACGTTCATCCACGAGAACCTCAAGCAGTTCATGGACGGGTTCCACCACGACGCCCACCCGATGGGCATGCTGGTCTCGACCGTGGGTGCGCTGTCGACGTTCTACCCGGAGGCCAAGGGGCTCGACGACCCCGACGCGCGCCACATGCAGATCGTCCGGCTGATCGCGAAGTTCCCGACACTGGCGGCGTTCGCCTACCGCCACTCGATCGGGATGCGCTACGCCTACCCGGACAACGACCTGTCGTTCTCGGGCAACTTCCTGAACATGATGTGGAAGACCACGGAGCTGAAGTACGAGCCGAATCCGGTGCTCGAGAAGGCCATGGACACCCTGCTCATCCTGCATGCGGACCACGAGCAGAACTGTTCGACCACCACCATGCGCACGATCGGCTCGTCCGACGCCGATCCGTACTCCGCGGCGGCCGGTGCGACCGCAGCGCTCTACGGTCCGAAGCACGGCGGGGCCAACGAGGCCGTCCTGCGCATGCTCAACGAGATCGGCTCGGTGGACAACGTCGCCGACGCCGTCACGGCCGCCAAGAACGGCGAGTTCCGGCTGATGGGCTTCGGCCACCGCGTCTACAAGAACTACGACCCGCGCGCGAAGGTCATCCAGGGCCTCGCCCACGAGGTCTTCGAGGTGACCGGCAAGAACCCACTTCTCGACATCGCGGTGGAGCTCGAGAAGATCGCCCTCGAGGACGAGTACTTCGTCGAGCGCAAGCTGTATCCCAACGTCGACTTCTACTCGGGGATCATCTACCAGGCGATGGGCTTCCCGACCTCGATGTTCCCGGTGCTGTTCGCCATGGGCCGCATCCCGGGCTGGCTCGCCCACTGGCAGGAGAACCTGCTGGACAACGAGCAGGCCATCGTGCGTCCACGCCAGCTCTACGTCGGTGCCGGGGAGCGGGACTACGCGGCCATCGACACCCGCTGACCGCCACGCCCGACGCGACGCACGACCCGGCGTCCGACCCGACGTGCACGTCCGGCGCGAGGTCGGACCCGACGAGGGCCGCGGGGTACCCGCCGTCAGGCCGGCACGGCGTCGGGCAGCAGCGTGTCGGACAGATGTGCGCGCAGGATCCGGTCGAAGCGCGCGGGATCGTCGTCGCGGAGGCAGTCGAGCAGGTGGCGGTGCTCCTCGATGATGTGGTCGCTGCGGCCGCGCATGGCCTCCTGGTGGGCGAAGAGCATCTGGCGTTGCCGGTTCGACAGCCGTTCGCCGAGATCGATGAGGTACGGGTTGCCGCCGACCGCGAGGAAGGCACCGTGGAAGGCGACCGACAGCTCGACGAACCGACGCATGTCCCCCTCGGCGAGGACGCGCCGCTGCTCGTCGAGCGAGGGCCGCAGGTCGGCCGCGAGCCGGGCACGCCCCGTCGCATCGGCGCGCAGCACCCCGCTGGTCTCGAGCACGACCCTGGCGTCGACGATGTCCGCCACGTCCTCGACCGTCAGGCCCCGCACCAGCGCACCGGTCTTGGGGTAGATGCGGATCCAGCCCTCGTCCTGCAGCCGGGCGAGCGCGGTCCGCACCGGGGTCCGGCTCATCCCGAGCTGCGTGGCGAGCTGATTCTCACTGAGCATCGACTCGCCCGGGTAGGTCCCGTCGATGATCGCCTCCCGGATGGCGGCGATCGCCCGCTCCGCACTGCTGGCGGGCGGCGCCTCGGGTGCATGCACGACTGGCCTCTCAACTCGGGTATCGGGGCTCGCGCTCCCCGCGCGCACGTCCACGTCCCGGGACGCGCCAGCTGTAGGATACAGCTTGCATCCTAGATGCGTCCGCGTCCATCATCGGCTGCCCGGCCCGCCACCATCCATCGGTGTCGCCCCGCCGTCCTCGAGGTGTCATGTCCCGTCGTCTGATCGCTCCGAGCGTGGCCCTGCTGGCCGCACTCGTGCTCGTCGCGGTCGCCTTCACCGGCGACGACTCCCCCGTGCTGGTCGACGGCTCCGAGCAGGAGCGCGCGACCGCCGACGAGCCGTCGCCCGAGGACCCGTCACCCGACGCCGCGACCCCCGCCGACGACGCACCGGGCACGGCCCGGATGGCGGCGTTGCGGGTGGAGCCCGATGCCGGGTTGTCGATCGGTGCCGCGGACGCACCGTTGGTCATGGTGACCTTCGAGTCGTTCGGATGTCTGTGGTGCGGGGTGTTCCACCGTGAGACCCTGCCGGTCGTGCTCGAGGAGTGGGTGGACACCGGCCTGCTGCGCATCGAGACCCGCCTGCTGCCCTACGAACCGCGCGCCGTCCCCGGCGCGAGGATCGCGGCGGCAGCCGCGCAGCAGGACCGTTACTGGGAGCTCGCCGAGCACCTCTACCCCTTCATCGCCGGCACCGACGAGCCGCCCATGGGCCGCGAGCTGACGCCCGACGAGCTCGCCGCCTACCAGGTGCGTCAGAGTGAGGAGGCGC
This sequence comes from uncultured Actinomycetota bacterium, assembly GCA_964438785.1. Taxonomy (GTDB): domain Bacteria; phylum Actinomycetota; class Nitriliruptoria; order Nitriliruptorales; family Nitriliruptoraceae; genus PWLR01. The sequence continues at coordinate 10,139 of CAYTLZ010000079.1, forward strand.
TGCTGCGTCAGGCCGAACTCGCCGCCGACGAGATCGGTCTCGACATGGACCGACTGCGCGCGGACCTCGACGATCCGGCCACCGCCGCGACGGTCGAACGCGACCAGCAGCTGGCCTGGTCACTCGGCTTCACCGGCACACCCGCGGTCGTCGTCAACGGCGTGCCGCAGGGCGGCTACACCGGTCCCGAGCGGTTCACCGCGTTCCTCCAGGCCGTCCTCGACGCCTCGGCGCAGGACTGATGGCGGGACTCGGACCCGAGGTCGGCTTCGTCGCCGCCTTCGCCGGGGGGCTGCTGGCGCTGCTCAGCCCCTGCGGAGCGCTGCTCCTGCCGTCGTTCTTCGCCTACGCGTTCGACCGACGGGGTCGCCTGCTCGCCCGCACCGGGATCTTCTACCTCGGTCTCATCACCACGCTGGTGCCGCTGGGCGTCTCCGCCTCGTTCGCCACCCGGTTCGTGCGCACCCAGCAGGACACGGTGCTGACGGTGGCCGGCACCGCGGTGATCGTGCTCGGCGTGCTCATGCTGAGCGGCGTCGGGTTCAACCTGCTCCCCGAACGCCTGCGCAACGGCGGCGACGCCGGCAACGGCCAGACGACCTCCGGCACCGTCTATCTGCTCGGGCTGGTGTACGGCATCACGGGGTTCTGCACCGGGCCGATCCTGGGGAGCATCCTGGTCCTGGCCGCGGTCGGTGGACGACCGGCCCAGGGCGGTGCGCTGCTGGCGGTGTACGCGCTGGGCATGGTGGTGCCGCTCGCGCTGCTGTCACTGGTCTGGGAGCGCATCGGCTCGACGCCGATGCGGTGGCTGCGTGGCCGCGAGGTCGCACTCGGCCGGTGGCGGATCCACTCGACCGCGCTGATCACGGGCCTGCTGCTGATCGGCGTGGGGATCCTGCTGGTCACCGGCAGCGGCAACGTCGAGGCCGGCGACCTGGCTCTCATCGGGGCCCGCGCCGAGGAACTGGTCCAGACGGTCGGGCGCACGATCCCCGACCGGGTGCTGGCGCTGCTCGGCGTGGCGGTGGCCGGGGCATGGTTCGTCAGCCGCTGGCGGACCGACGCGCCGACGACCGTCGCCTCGGAGCCCGACGAGTCCTGAGTGTCGGCGGTGCCCCGGAGACCGAGCGCGGCCGAGCGGGGCCGAGCGGTGTGCCCGGGCGATCAGTTTCGACCCCCGCCGCACACCACACCCGCCGCACACCACAGCCCTCCGCCGCCCCGGGCCGAGCGGTGTGCCCAGGCGATCAGTTTCGACCCCCGCCGCACACCACACCCGCCGCCCCGGCCCCGATCCCCGCCCCAAGTCGACGAGGTCAGACGTCGTCGCCGGTACCGCGTTCGTCGGTGACCTCCGCGAGGACGGCATCGGCCACGGCCCGCACCACCCGATCGTTGAACACGCTCGGCACGATGTAGTTGGGGCGCAGTTCGACGTCGGTCACCACCGCCGCCAGTGCCCGGGCCGCCGCCGACTTCATGCCCTCGGTGATGTGGCGGGCCTTGGCGTCCAGCGCCCCGCGGAACACGCCGGGGAACGCGAGCACGTTGTTGATCTGGTTGGGCAGATCGCTACGACCGGTGGCGACCACTGCACAGATCTCGCGGGCGGCGTAGGGGTCGACCTCCGGGTCCGGATTGGCCAGCGCGAACACGATGCGGTCCTCGGCCATCGTCAGCAGATCCTCGACGTCGAGCAGGTTCGGCGCGCTCACCCCGATGAACACGTCCGCACCCCGCACCGCGTCACGCAGGCCACCGGTCAGGCGCTGGTGGTTCGTGCGCCCGGCCAATTCGTCGAGCACCGGCACCCCGCGCGGCTCGTCGGCGTTGAGCACCCCGTGGATGTCGGCCAGGACCAGGTCACCGACTCCCTCACGCAACAGCAGATTGGCGATCGCCACGCCAGCGGCACCCGCACCGGACATCGCGACCCGGACCTGCGTGATGTCCTTGTCGACCACGCGCAGCGCATTCAGCAGCGCGGCCAGCACCACGATGGCGGTGCCGTGCTGGTCGTCGTGGAACACGGGGATGTCCAGCGCCTCGCGCAGGCGCGCCTCGACCTCGAAGCAGCGGGGTGCGGCGATGTCCTCCAGGTTGATGCCGCCGTAGACCGGAGCCATGGCGATCACGGTGCGCACGATCTCGTCGACGTCGGTGGTGTCGAGGCAGACCGGCCAGGCGTCGATGCCGGCGAACCGCTTGAACAGCGCCGCCTTGCCCTCCATCACCGGGATCGACGCGGTCGCCCCGATGTCCCCGAGACCCAGCACCGCCGACCCGTCGGTCACGATCGCGACCGTGTTGCCCTTGATGGTCAGCGTGCGGGCGTCCTCGGGCCGCTCCGCCAGCGTGGTGCACACCCGCGCCACCCCCGGCGTATAGGCCATGGACAGGTCGTCACGGGTCTTGAGCGGCACGGTGGCACGGACCTCGAGCTTGCCCTTCAGGTGCGTCAGGAACGTGCGGTCGCTGACCCGATGGACCTCGATGCCGTCGAGTGCGTCGACCGCGTCCGAGATCCGCCCGGCGTGGTCGACGTCACCGGCGTTGACGGTGACGTCCAGGGTGAGCCGCTCCCCCACCGTCTCGACGAAGTCCATGCCGCTGACCGCGCCGCCGGCGTCGCCGATGGCCGTGGTCAACCGGCCCACGGCCCGGGGGTCGTCGGCATCGAGGTAGAGGCGCAGGGTGATCGCGTAGGACGCGGTCGGCTGGGTCGACTGGATGGTCACGGCAGCAGGACTCCTGGACGGGGGCGGTACGCGGGGCGGAACGGGGGCGGTACCGGGGGGGCAGTACGGGGGCGGTACGCGGGGCGGCACATGGCGGGCGCCGCGCGCGGACGAGGCATCGGGTCGCGCAGCGTGGCAGGACGACATCGAACGGTGATCGCGCACCGCGCGATCCTCGCCGAGCTCGGCGCCCGCCAGCGCATCGGGACGACGCTAGCGCCCGGTCCGGGCGACGCCCGTACCGGACCCCGCACCGCCACCGGGTCAGACGCTGGCCTCGGCGGCCTCCAATGCGGTCTGGGTCTGCTCCCACCGCTCGAGCAGCGCCGCCGCGGTGTCCTTGGCCTCGCCGTGCTCGGTGACCAGCTGCTTGACCTTCGCGCCGTCGTCGTAGACGCCGGGCTCGGCGAGCTGGCGGGTCAGCTCCGCGACCCGCGCCTCGGCCTTGGCCAGGTCCTTCTCGATCGTGGCGACCTCGCGCTTGAGGTCCTTGGTGGCGGCGTGCCGGGCGTTGCGCTGTTCGGCCTCCCGCCGCTTGCCGGCGGCGTCACGGCGCTGGTCGGCGGCGTTGCTGCGCTTGCCGGACCGCTGATCGGCCGGTGCCCCGGTCCCCGCGGAGCTCGTCGGTGCCGACCCGCGCGGGCCGCCGCCACCTCGGCGTTCCAGCAGTTCCTCGTAGGTGCCGTCGAACACGGTCAGGCCGCCGTCGCCGACCTCGACGATCTGGTCGGCGGTCGAACGGATCACGTGCCGGTCGTGGGTAATGAGGATGACCGTGCCGGGATACGCCTCGAGGGCGTCCTCGAGCACGTCGCGGGAGGCGAGGTCGAGGTGGTTGGTCGGCTCGTCGAGCAGCAGCAGGTTGACCGGTGAGGCCATGACCTTGGCCAGCCCGAGCCGGGTGCGCTCGCCGCCGGAGAGCTCCACGACCTTGCGCTCGGCGAGGTCGCCGGGGAACCCGAACGCGCCGAGCATGGTGCGGTGGTTCTGGGCACGGTGCTTGTCGCTCAACGCGGTCCGGAACTCGTCGAGCACCGTCTTGTCGAGGTCCATCGCCTCGGCCTGGTGCTGGTCGACGACCGCCACCTCGACGTTGGCCCCGAGCGTGATCTGCCCGCCCGTGATCGGCACCTGCCCGATCAGCGACCGCAGCAGGGTGGTCTTGCCCGCCCCGTTGGGACCGATCAGCGCCACGGTCTTGCCACGCTCGACGACCAGGTCGACCGAATCGAGCACGACCAGGTCGCCGTAGGCGACGGTCAGGTCCTCGACCTCGGCGACGACCCGCCCGGCACGCGCCGGTTCCGGGAAGGCGAACTTGGCGACCAGCGCCTTGTGGTCGGGGATGTCGATGCGGTCCATCTTGTCGAGCTTCTTGATGCGCGACTGGACCTGGCGCGCCTTGCTGGCCTTGTAGCGGAACCGTTCGACGAACCGTTCCTGCTCGGCGATCATCTTGTCCTGCTGGACCTTGGCGGCGCGCAGGCTGGCCAGCCGTTCCTCGCGCTGGGTGATGAACGCCTGGAACCCGCCCTCCTCGGCGGCGACGGTGCCGGAGCGGACCTCGTACTCCATGGTCGTGCCGGCGGCGAGTTCCACGATCGTGTCGGCGGTCGCGTCGATGAAGTCGCGGTCGTGGCTGACGAGCAGCAGCCCGCCCGGCAGGTCCCGCAGGGTCCCCTCCAACCACGCGATGGTGTCGAGATCCAGGTGGTTGGTCGGCTCGTCGAGCACCAGCAGGTCGGGCTTGGCGAGCAGCAGCC
>CAYTLZ010000080.1:0-14590 GCA_964438785.1 uncultured Actinomycetota bacterium
CCGACGCCGACGCGTCGGGCGAGACGGTCGAGTTCCTGGTCCAGGGGACCCTGTATCCCGACGTGGTCGAGTCCGGCGGCGGCAGCGGCACCGCCAACATCAAGAGCCACCACAACGTCGGTGGCCTGCCCGACGACCTCGCCTTCGGGCTGGTCGAGCCGCTGCGCACCCTGTTCAAGGACGAGGTCCGCCGGGTCGGTAGCCAGCTCGGGCTGCCCATCGACATCGTCAGCCGCCAGCCGTTCCCGGGGCCGGGCCTGGCCATCCGCATCATCGGCGCGGTCGACGAACACCGCCTGACCATCCTGCGCGCCGCCGACGCCATCGCGCGGGCGGAGCTGACCGCGGCCGGGCTCGACGACGACATCTGGCAGTGCCCGGTGGTGCTGCTCGCCGACGTGCGCTCGGTCGGCGTGCAGGGCGACGGTCGCACCTACGGCCACCCGATCGTGCTGCGGCCGGTGTCCAGCGAGGACGCCATGACCGCCGACTGGTCACGGCTGCCCTACGACGTGCTGGCCCGCATCTCGACCCGGATCACCAACGAGGTGCGCGACGTCAACCGCGTCACGCTCGACATCACGTCGAAGCCGCCCGGCACCATCGAGTGGGAGTGAGCGCTTCCGCCGCCCGGTGCCGGACCGACAAGTAGGCTGGTGGTTCGAGAACGGCGCGCCATGCGCTTCGGAGGGAACCCGTCATGCTCGAGATCCTGATCATCCTCGCGATCGTCGTCGCGCTCGTCGGCTTCGTGGTCGTGCTCTACAACCGGCTGGTGCGCGCTCGTGTGCGCGTCGACGAGGCGTGGGCACAGATCGACACCCAGCTGCAGCGCCGGCACGACCTGATTCCGAACCTGGTCGAGACTGTCAAGGGCTACGCGGCCCACGAGCGCGAGACCTTCGAGGAGGTCACCGCGGCCCGGGCCAAGGCCATCACCGTGCAGGGCGCGGCCGACTCGGCCGAGGCGGAGAACGGCCTGACCCAGGCGCTGGGCAAGCTGCTCGCCATCACGGAGAACTACCCCGACCTGAAGGCCGACGCGAACTTCCGTCAGCTGCAGGAGGAGCTCGCCCACACGGAGAACATGGTCGCCGGCTCGCGGGGGAACTACAACGGCTCCGTGCGCGCCTACGACGAGTTGCGTCAGGTCTTCCCGACCTCGATCTTCGCCGCGGCCTTCAACTTCGAGCCGCGCGACTACTTCGAGGTGGAGACCGTCGAGGTGCGCGACGCCCCGAACGTCTCCTTCGAGTGACCCAGCCGCGCCACGACCGTCCGTTCCGGTCGGCCATCCGTCCGACCGACCGTCGTCCGCACCGCCGTCCGCACCGTCGTCTGGGGGCCTGAGCCGTGGTCCGCGCCGAACCTGCGCTCTACGACCAGCTCCAGCGGGAGAACAAGCGTGCCTCCCGGCTGTTGCTGATCGGTTCCGTCGTGCTCGCGGGCGTGATGGTCTGGATCGTCGCGGGTGCGCTCGGTGTGCCGGTGCTCGATCCGATCGCGGGGTCGGCGATCACCGCCATCGGGCTCGGCATCGGGCTGCTGTTCGTGCTCATCTCGGTGCGCTCCGGGCCGTCCGTGGCGTTGCGGGCCGCCAAGGCGCGCGAGGTCACCCGCCAGGAGGCCCCGGAGCTGTGGAACCTGTTCGACGAGGTCTGCGTCAGCGCCGGCATCCTCAACACCCCACCGAAGCTCTACATCGTCGACGATCCGGCCCCGAACGCCTTCGCGACCGGGCTGAAGCTCGAGGACTCCCACGTCGCCGTGACCACGGGGCTGATCGAGACGCTGCCGCGCTACGAGCTGCGGGCCGTGCTCGCCCACGAGGTCGCCCACATCCTCAACGACGACATCCGGGCGGTGACCATCGCGGTCGCGACGGCCGGGCTGGTCGCGCTGCTCGCCGACGTGCTGGTGCGCTCGCTGTGGCTGCGCGGGGGGCGGAGTCGTGGCGGCAGCAACCAGGGCGGGGCCCAGATCATCTTCCTGGTACTGGGCCTGCTGGCCGTGGTGCTCGCCCCGTTGGCGGCCCAGGTCATCCGGTTCGCCGTGTCCCGGCAGCGGGAGTACCTCGCCGATGCCACCGCGGCCGACATCCTGCGTGACCCGCAGTCGATGGTGAACGCGCTGCGTCGCATCAGTGGCGACACGACCGAGCTGCAGCGCTTCGAGGTGGCGACCGCGCACCTGTGGTTCGAGGAACCCAACGACACGGACAAGTCGCACGGCGGTGCCGCCAAGATGGCCAGCCGGTTCGCCAGCCACCCGTCGATTCAGGACCGCATCGAGCGTCTGGCCCGGCTGAACGCCGGCACCGTCATGCTCGACGCGCCGCTGCCGCCGCCGCCCGGGCGTGGTCGTGGGGGCGGGTCGGATGCCGGGCCGTCCGGTCCGTCCAGCCCGCCGCCATCGAGCCCGCCGCCCGGCGGGTCCAACACCCCTGGCGGTCACGGGTTCCCGGGCATCCCCGGCCTGCCCGGCTCCGGCCGCTGACGCCGTTCGTGCACGCAGCTGTCGCGGGCGACAGCAACGCGTCGTCCGGAATCGGCGGATGCGGCGCAGCGGCGCGGGTGCGTGCGAGAAACTGTCGTGGACGACAGCAACGCGCCGGTGTGGCCGGCACGTCCGGTGGGTCGGCGCGGGTGCGTGCGAGAAGCTGTTCCGGGCGACAGCAACGTGCCGTCGTCGACGGCTCGGCCCTCAGCCCGCGCCGTGCGGCGGACCGGCGAGGGAGCCGGCTCAGACCGCCCCACGGGGCGGACCGGCGAGGAACCCGGCACCCCAGCTCATGTGCATCGTCACGAACACGCCCGGCAGGCGCACCAGCAGCGCCGGCTCCCCCTTGGCGACCAGCACCGAGGCGCCGACGACCCCCGCGAGGTAGGTCCCGGGCACGACCAGCGCCCACGGGGTCACCGCCGCACCCACCAGGCCGGCCACGTTGGCGACCAGGGCAGCGGGCGGCACCAGCTGCCGCCACTTCACCGACCCGGGATGCTGGCGCAGCACCACCCGTTTCCACCGGCCGTACTGCCCGTACTGGCTGGCCAGCGCCTTGAGGCTGGCGCGCGGCCGGTAGACCACCTGGAGTTCCGGGTCGAACCACACCACGTGCCCGGCGTCGCGCAGGCGGATGTTGAGCTCGTAGTCCTGGTTGCGTACCAGCCGCTCGTCGAACCGGCCCACCGCATCCAGCGCCGCCCGGTCGAACACCCCGAGGTAGACGGTGTCGGTCGGGCCCGGCTCGCCGCCGTAGTGGAAGCGCGCGTCGCCGGTTCCGAACCGGCTCGACATCGCGGCCGCGACGGCCCGCTGCATCGGCCCGCGACCGACGGCCCGCTGCACGCCCCCCACGTTGCCGGCCCCGGTGGCGCGCAGGGTCGCCACGGCCGTCCGCAGATAGCCGGCGGTGAGCTCCGCATGGGCGTCGACCCGGGCGATCACCGCGCCGTCCGCCACCTCGATGGCGCGGTTCAGGCCGCTCGGTGCGGTGCCGGCGGGGTTGTCCACGACCCGGACCCGCCCGTCAGCCGTCGCCAGCCGTGCGGCCACGGCGGCGGTGTCGTCGTCGGAGGGTGCCACGGCCACGACCATCTCGAGCGTCCCCGGGTAGTCCTGCGCGAGCACGGCCCGGACGGCGTCGTCGAGGTGGTCGGCCTCGTTGCGTGCCGGCATGACGACCGACAGCGGCGGCCAGTCCCCGGCTGCCATCGTCCCGGCGGCGGCCGCCTCGTCCGCCGGCGTCTCGCCGGCCGTCTCCCCGGCGGTCGCGGGCGTGGCGGACGCTGACGGCTCCGCGCCGGAACCGCTGGACGGCTCCGCGCCGGAACCGCTGGACGGCGACGCGTCGGTCGCGGGCACGTCGGTCACGGCGTCGGCCTCGGGTGGTCGGTCAGCTCGTCGGCGGCGGCAGGGACCGTAGCGCGGCCACCGATCGGACCAGGCCGTTGAACGAGCGTGGGTCCCAACCGGTCAGCTCCTCCCACCGGTCGAGGCGGTAGGCGACGGTGTTGGCGTGCACCGCCAGGGTCCGTGACGCCTCGCTGACGCTGAAGCCGGCCGCGGCGAAGGCGTCCACGGCCTCGGCGAGGTGCGGGTGGTCGGCGGCGATGCCGGCACCCGGCGCGAGCAGCGGCTCGAGCCGGTCCCCGACGCCCGCGAGCGTGGCCCACAGCCAGGTCTGCTCGAAGTGGCCGATGTCGCCCTCGTCGGTGACCGCCAGGCTCCGCTCGGCGTCCTCCAGGCTGGCCCGGGCACCGCGCAGCCCCCGGCGCGGGGTCCCGACCCCGATCGTCGCCGCGGGGAACGTGGCCCGGCAGGTCGCCACCAGGGCGTCGAGGTCGGCGTGCTGGGTCACGACGATCACCAGTGGGCCGCGGGCGACCACGGCATGGATCCCGGCCGTGACCTCCAGGGCGTGCTGCAACTCGACGGCGTCGAGGTCGTCGCTGGCCCCGCGGATCGCCAGCACGTGGAACGCGTCGTCGGCCCCGAAGCCGAGCGCCTGGCCGAGACGTGCTGCCTCGTCGCTGTCGAGGTCGCCGGCCGCGAGCAGCTCGATGAGTCGTTGGCGGGCCCCGACCTCGCGCGCCTGCAGCGAACGCACCATCGCCCCGTGCGCGGTGGCCAGCGCATCGGTGACGTGATGCATCCAGGCCCACACGGTCGTGGCCGCGCCCAGCAGCTCCTGGGCTCCCCGTTCGTCGCCCGGCTCGACCGCGGCCACGAGCGCCACCCACAGTTCCCGGTAGACGACCTGCGAGGCCTGGATCAGCGCGTCGACCGGTAGCGCCTGCGCCGCCCGACGGGTGCCGAGTTCGCGCCGTACGGCGATCTCCTCGTCGGTCGGCCCCCGGCCCTCGGCCAACCCGACCAGGATGGCGTCGAGGTTGCGGCGCACGGACGTCTGCAGGTCGCGCCGCGGCACCTTGCTCCGGGCATAGGCGTCGATCTCGTCGGTGATGCAGCCGACGACCCGGTCGACCAGCGGATCGAGTTCGGCCGCCACCTGCCGCGCGATGCGCGCGAGCCGGTCCGCTCCGGGGGGGACCGCCAACGTGTCCCAGGGGGTCGAATCGGGGGCGCGCAGATCCACGGGCGGCGGCGGGCGTCGCTCGGCGGGCGTTCGACGGGCGCGGGCTTCGACCACGATGGCACCTTCGCGACGTGTGCGGACGTCGACGCCCCTCTCCCGAGGACATCGCCCGTCCGACCGTTCGGTCAGGCCTGTGGGAACCACGAGGTACCGGGACCGAACGGGCGTGATCCTACGAGCTGGATGCGCCGTCGGCCACCATGGACGGTGCGCGCGCGAGCGTCGGCAACGCGCTAGTTTTGACACGCGCCGACGGGGCGGGTATCAAACGCCCCCGGACACCGGTTCGTGGGAACCACGAACCGCCAAGGGAGAGTCGTTCCACGTCATCCGCGGATGCGTCGGACGGGAGCAGTGCCGCCGGTCTGGGAGGACCGGTCGGGTGAGGCACCGTCCCGTGCGCCGCGCGTCGGAGGTGGAACCGGATACGTCGAGGGAGCGCCCGTGCTGACCATCGAGAACCTCGAGGTCGTCTATGAGGACGTCATCCTGGTGCTGAAGGGCGTGAGCCTGTCGGTGCCGGAGGGCTCCATCGTGGCGTTGCTCGGTGCCAACGGGGCCGGCAAGACCACGGTGCTGCGGGCCATCACCGGGCTGCTGGACATCCACCGCGGTGAGATCACCAAGGGCACGATCACCCTCGACGGCAAGCCCATCCACCAGCTCGACGCCACCGACACCGTCGCCAGTGGCATCGGCCAGGTCATGGAGGGGCGGCGGATCTTCACGGAGTTCACCGTCGAGGAGAACCTGCGCATCGGTGCCCACACCGCACCGCGTGGCAGCGTGGAGTCCGGGCTCGACCGGATCTACGAGTTGTTCCCGCGGCTCAAGGAACGGCGCAAGCAGGTCGCCGGCTACCTCTCCGGTGGTGAGCAGCAGATGTGCGCCATCGGTCGCGCCCTGATGGCCCAGCCGCGGTACCTGCTGCTCGACGAGCCCTCGCTCGGTCTGGCCCCGTTGATCGTCCAGCAGATCCGCGACCTGATCGTCGACATCAACAAGCAGGGCACCTCGGTCCTGCTGGTCGAACAGAACGCCAACATGGCGCTGTCCATCGCCACCCACGGCTACATCATGGAGACCGGCAAGGTCGTCATGGACAAGCCGGCGGCGGTACTGCGCGAGGACGAGGACGTCCGCGAGTTCTACCTCGGTCTGCGTGAGGAGGGGGCGACCTCGTTCCGGGACGTCAAGCACTACAAGCGCCGCAAGCGGTGGCTGAGCTGATGATGGTCGGTGACCTGCAGCGGATGCAGCGGAAGGTGGCAACGACATGGTGATGGTGCGGCAACTGTCCGAGGCCCTGACCTCGACGTCCGTCGACGTCCCGCCGGGCGAGCCGATCCTCGAGGTGCGTGACCTGGTCCTGCGCTTCGGTGGGACCACCGCGGTCAACGGGGTCAGCTTCGACGTCAAGCGCGGGGAGCTGTTCTCGATCATCGGACCCAACGGGGCCGGCAAGACCTCGATCTTCAACTGCCTGTCAGGGGTCTACCGCCCGCAGGAGGGGTCGCTGGACTTCCTCGGTGAGACGCTGCTCGGTGCCCGGCCGGACGCCACCGCCAAGCGCGGCGTGAGCCGGATGTTCCAGAACATCGAGTTGTTCGACAACCTCACCGTGCTCGACAACCTGATGCTCGGCCGCCACCAGCACCTCGACTACGGCAGCTTCGCCGGGATGCTGTACCTGGGCAAGGCGCGCGGGGTGGAGCTCGAGAACCGCCGCATCGTCGAGGACGTCATCGACTTCCTCGAGATCGAGGCCTTCCGCAAGTTCCCCGTCGGGATGCTGCCCTACGGCATCAAGAAGCGGGTCGAGCTCGGCCGGGCCCTGTCGATGGAGCCCAAGCTGCTCCTGCTCGACGAGCCGGTCGCCGGCATGAACGTCGAGGAGACCGAGGACATGGCGCGGTTCATCCTCGACATCCGCGCGGAACTCGACCTGGCCATGATCATGGTCGAGCACGACATGGGTCTGGTCATGGACCTCGCCGATCGCGTGATGGTGCTCGACTTCGGCTCGCGCATCGCCATCGGGAGTCCGGACGAGGTCCAGCAGGATCCCGAGGTCATCCGCGCCTACCTCGGTGAGGGCGACGACGGGCCGACGCTCGACGACGAGGCGGCCGGGGAACAGCAGGCAGCAGCAGAGGAGATCGGCTCATGAGCACGGTCATGGAACCAACGGCACCATCCGGCGCGACCGGTCTGCGCACCGTGGTCACCAAGGTGCGCGACCGGGCCACCAGCGATCCACGTCGGGTCAGCATGCGCGAGAAGCGCTACGGCATCTGGCAGGACATCACGTGGGGCGAGTACTGGGACAAGGTCCAGCTCGTCGGCCACGCCCTGCTGGCCATGGGTGTCGAGCCCGGTGACCGCGTCGCGGTGCACTCCGAGAACCGGCCCGAGTGGCTCTACGCGGACCTCGGCACCAACGCGATCCGGGCCATCACCATGGGTCTGTACCCCACCAACCCGTCGCCCGAGGTCCGCTACCTCATGCAGGACTCCGGCTCCAAGGTGCTCATCGCCGAGGATCAGGAACAGGTGGACAAGGCGCTCGAGGTCGAGGGCGACTGCCCGGACCTGCAAAGAATCGTCTACCTCGAACCGCGCGGGGTGCGCGACTACGACCACCCCAAGCTGATGAGCTGGGACGAGTTCCTCGAACTCGGCGCCGAGCACCGTGAGCGCGAACCCGGCATGGTCGAGCGGTTGACCTCCGAGGCCGAGGAGTCGGACGTCGCCACGCTGATCTACACCTCGGGGACCACCGGTCCGCCGAAGGGGGCGATGCTCACCCACGGCAACGTCTCGTTCGCGATGCACGAACTGATCGAGGGTGGTGGGTTCTACAACCCGGCCCCCGGCCCCGACGACGTCATCCTGTCGTACCTGCCGCTGTGCCACGTCGCCGAGCGCGCCGCGACGACCTGGACCAACGCGGAAGCCGGCGTCACCGTCCACTTCGCGGAGTCCATCGAGACGGTGCAGGCCAACCTGCGCGAGGTCCAGCCGACGCTGTTCTTCGCCGTGCCGCGCATCTGGGAGAAGATGCAGGCCAGCATCTTCATCAAGATGAACGCCGCGTCGCCGCTGAAGAAGCTGATCTACAAGGTCGGGATGGGCCTGGCGACCAGGATCGGCGACGACATGGTCGCCAACAACGGCTCGCACACGCCGCTCACCCGGGTGCTGTACGCCATCGGCTATCCGTTCCTCTTCCGCGCCCTGCGTGACCGGGTCGGGCTGCGCAAGGTCCGCGCCGCCGGTTCCGGGGCCGCCCCGATCGCCCCCGAGGTGCTGAAGTTCTTCTTCGGCATCGGGGTCCCGATCCACGAGATCTACGGGATGACGGAGAACGCCGCCGTCGCCACGGTCAACCGCCGCGGCCGGGTGAAGCTCGGCACGGTGGGCGAACCGCAGCCCGGTATCGAGTTCAAGCTCGACGAGGAGACCGGCGAGATCCTCACCAAGCACCCGGGCGTGTTCGCCGGGTACTGGAACAAGCCCGACAAGACCGCGGAGACCTTCACCGCCGACGGGTGGTTGAAGACCGGTGACGTCGGGGAGTGGGTCGACGGCACGCACGTCAAGATCGTCGACCGCATCAAGGACATCATCATCACCGCCGGCGGCAAGAACATCTCGCCCTCGGAGATCGAGAACTCGCTCAAGACCTCGCCGTTCATCAAGGAGGCGGTCGTCATCGGCGACCAGAAGCCCTACCTGACGGCCCTGATCGGGATCGAGTTGGACACGGTCGGTGACTGGGCGCAGCGCCGCAAGCTGCCCTACACGACCTACCGCGACCTCTCCGAGAAGCCCGAGGTGCTCGAGCTGATCCAGAAGGCGATCGTCGCGACCAACGACAAGTTCGCCCGGGTCGAGAACGTGCGCAAGTTCCGCATGATGCCCAAGGAGCTCGACCACGAGGACGGCGAGATGACCGCCACCCAGAAGATCAAGCGCTCCGCGCTGCACGACATCTTCGGTGACCTCGTCGAGGACATGTACGGCAACCGCAAGGAACACGCCGGGGGCGACCTCAGCGAGGTCCACGGCTCATCCCGTCCGGTCGACGACGACGCAGAGGTGGCCTGAGTGGAACTGTTCATCGCGGCTCTGATCCGGGGCGTCGGCGTCGGCAGCACCTATGCGCTGATCGCCGTCGGCTTCGTGATCATCTATCGCGCGACCGATGTGGTGAACTTCGCCCAGCCGGCGCTGATGATCCTCGGCGCGTACTTCACGGCGCTGTTCGTGTTCAACGTCGGCATGCCCTTCCCGGTCGCCGTCATCGCGGCGATGGCGACGATGGCGCTGCTGTCGGCGCTGACCGAGCGGGTCGCACTGCGACCGATGGTGGGTGAGCCGCCGTTCTCGGCGGCGATGGTCACCGTGGGTATCTTCTTCGCGCTGCTCATCCTGTCGTTCCGCCTGATCGGGACGAACGTGATCAGCCCCGGCGATCCCTGGGGTCTGCAGCGCGTCGAGATCCTCGGGGCCACGGTCGCCCAGACCGACATCGCGCGCACCGTGCTGTCGCTGGCGGCGATCGCGGCCGTCGGGTTGTTCCTGCAGCGCTCGAAGGTCGGGCTGGCCATGCGCGCCACGGCGCTCGACCAGGAGACCTCGCTGGCCCAGGGCATCAACGTCGGCCGCATGTTCGGGCTGTCGTGGGCCATCTCCGGAGCGCTCGCCGCCCTGGCCGGGATGCTGATCGGCACCGGGTCGGGCGGGATCACACCGTTGAGCGCGTTCGTGGCGCTCAAGGCGCTGCCGGTGATCATCCTCGGTGGGCTGGACTCGATCAAGGGCTCGGTCTATGCGGGCCTGCTCATCGGGATCGCCGAGTCGCTGACCCGGTCCTACCAGCCGGCCTTCGCCCCATGGCTCGGCTCCAACTTCGACGTGGTCGTGCCCTACCTGATCATGATCCTGGCGCTCATGGTTCGGCCCTATGGCTTCTTCGGCACCCCGGAGGTGCAGCGCGTATGACCGAGCAGAGCGACAAGACCATCGACACCAAGGCATCGCGGGCCACGCTTCGTGGCCGCCCGATGCTCTACACGGAGTACGCCCGCGACCAGGCGCTGCTCAACACGCCTGCCAAGCGCGTGTGGACCCTCATCCTGGTCGCGCTGGTGATCGCGGCACCGTTCCTGCCGTTCGTGACCCGGTCGCAACAGTCCGACCTGACCCTGGTGTTCATCCTGGCCATCGGCGGGATCGGACTCAACCTGGTCACGGGCTACGCCGGTCAGGTGTCCCTCGGTCACGCCTTCTTCGTGGGACTCGGGGCGTTCACCGCCGCGGCACTCGGCGGGACCTCGACCCAGAACGTGGTCGGCTACGAGCTCGACCTGCTGCTCTGGCTGCCGGCGGCCGGGCTCGTCGCCGCCGCGGTCGGCTTCGTCCTGGCACCGCTCGCCGCGCGTGTCCGTGGGCTCTACCTCGCGATCCTCACCCTCGGGCTGGTGTTCATCGGTGAGCACCTGTTCAAGGAGCTGCAGTTCATCAGTGGTGGACTCGGGGTCGGACGCCGCGGACCCGATCCGACCATCTTCGGGTTCGGACTGTTCCAACCCCAGGAGATCCTCGGGGTCCAGTTCGACCGCGAGACACCCTTCTACCTGTTCACCTTCCTGCTGCTGGTCCTGATGGGGGTGCTGGCCCGCAACCTGGCCCGCTCGCGCATGGGCCGTGCCTTCGCCGCCGTCCGTGACCGGGACATCGCCGCCGAGGTCATGGGGGTGCCGCTGCTCAAGACCAAGACGATCGCCTTCACGGTGTCGTCGTTCTACGCCGGTGTGTGCGGCGGGCTGCTGTCGGTCTCGTTCGGGCAGATCACCCCGGAGAACTTCGGTGGGCTCGGCGGCCTGCTGCTGTCGGTCGAGTTCCTGGCCATCATCCTGATCGGTGGCGTCGCGACCATCTCCGGCTCGATCATCGGGGCCGCGTTCGTGGTGCTCATGCCCCGTCTGGTCCAGAACTACGCCGGGGACATCCCGTTCATCGGCGACGGGACCTTCCTGAGTGTCCAACAGCTCGAGGGGATCCTGTTCGGTGTGCTGATCGTGCTGTTCCTGATCCTCGAGCCGCGGGGCCTGTTCGGTCTGTGGTTGCGGGTCCGCAACTACTGGAAGGCCTGGCCGTTCTCGTACTAGCCGGCCTGGCCCGCACGACCACCGCTGAATCCCCGCTGCATTCTGTCCGGCCCCCGGCCCGGTTCGCCGGGTCGGTACACCGGTCCGTCACACCAGCACGACGGACCGGTGGGGCACTACGACGCTGGTAGTAGCTGTAGTAGTATGATCCGTACAAGGGAGTGGCGGCCGGTCGTCGATCGGCTGCACGAACTGGAGAGCAGGAGATCCTCGCGGCAGCAGCCGACGGGATCCACAACCTGGGACTGGGAGGTCTGAGGTATGAGGCAGATGACGAGATGGCGTCGAAGCGCCGCGATGATCAGTGCACTCGCGCTGCTCGTCGTGGCGTGTGGGGCCGATGACGACACCGATGCGCCCGCGGACACCGACGCCGATGTCGCGGACGACGCCGATGACGAGACCGAGGACGACGCGGACGCCGGTGAGGACGCGACCGAGGGTCCGACCGAGATCGCGACGGACTTCGGTGTCACCGATGACCCGTGCCCGAACGCCGTCAACGAGGACAACGGCTGCATCTACCTCGGCGTCCTGTCCGACCTGACGGAGGGTCCGTTCGCCGCACTCGGCGTCGAGATCGTCGCCGGTCAGCAGGAGTTCTGGAACCGGGTCAACGAGGCCGGTGGTATCGCCGGGCAGTACGACGTCGACATGGACGAGTACACCCGCGACAACCGCTACGACCCGCAGACCCAGACCTCCGAGTACCGCTCGATCGAGCCGAACATCCTCGCGCTGGCCCAGACGCTGGGCACGCCGCCCACGGAGGCCATCCTGCCGGACATGGACGTCGACAACATCGTCGGAGTCCCGGCCAGCTGGTGGTCCGGTTCGCAGTTCGCCGGCCAGGACCAGGGTCTGATCCTGGACTCCGGGTACTCGTACTGCGTCGAGTCGCAGATCGGTCTGGACTACATCAACGACGAGGTCACCGAGATCTCCTCGATCCAGGTCATCGGCTACCCGGGTGACTACGGCGGCGACTTCGCGGTCGGTGCCGAGGCGTGGGCCGAGGCCAACGGAGTCGAGTTCCTCGGTGTGGTGCAGACGCTGCCGAACGCAGCCGTCGGGACCCAGGACGAGGCCATCCAGCAGGTGCTGAGCGCCAACGCCGACGTGGTCGCACTGGCCACCGGTCCGGCCGAGCTCGCCGAGATCGTCGGCAGTGCGTCCGCGCAGGGCTTCGAGGGCATCTACGTCGGCTCCGTGCCGACCTGGAACCCCGGTATCGTCGATTCGCCGGCAGGTCCGGCGCTCGAGGCGCAGTACTACCACATCGGTCCCTGGGAGGCCTTCGAGGGCACCAGTGACGCCCACGTGGCCATGCAGGACGCGCTCGGTGGGGAACTGCCCGCCAACGACGGCTTCACGTTCGGTTGGATCTGGAGCTACCCGCTGCTGACCGCACTGGAGGACGCCGCGGCCAGCGGTGACCTGACCCGTGAGGGTGTGCGTGCCGCCGCGTCGCAGATGGTCGTCGACTACGAGGGTGCCCTGCCGGACCGCGACTTCTCGCTCGACGGTGGCGAAGGTGCCCCGCGCGTCGCGGTGATCTCGCGTCCGGACAGCTCGGAGTCCCTGAACCTCGCCACGCTCGCGACCGGTGTGACCGGCGCGACCGCGGATGCGTTCGAGTACAACGAGCCGTGCATCGTCCCGTGATGTACGACGGCGCCTGATCCGGTCGTCCGACCGGATGTGGGACGACGGAAGGGATGGCCTCGCGGCCATCCCTTCCGCGTGTTCGGGGTCCGGGTCGTGGGGCCCGGGGATGACTCAGGGTCTCAGGGTCGGACGGGGGTGGTCCCGGATGGATGCCCGTTGCGATGGTCGGCATGCTGGTGTCCACCGGCGGACGGACCCCATGGTCACGACCGCCCCCGGCCCGAGGAGCTGAACATGATCTGCCCGACCTGCGGTGCTGACGTCGCCGACGACGCTGCACGGTGCCCGAGCTGCGACGCCCCCGTCGGTCCGGACCGTCCGGGTGAACCGGTCACCGGGGCGTCCGACGGTCCGGGTGCGGGTGGTTCCGGTCCGGGCGACCGGCCGCCACCGCCACCCCCGTCGTGGCAGTCGCCGCTGGAGCCCGGCGACCGGCCATCGGGTGCCGACCACCCGTCCGGGCTGTCGAGCGAGCTCCGCAACTGGGGTGTCGCCATGCACCTCGGTGGCCTGGGTGCCGGCGCGCTGTCCGCGGCGTCGCTGGGCTTTCTCGCGCCCTTGATCATCTGGCTGGTCAAGCGTGACGAGCACCCCTCGCTCGATCATCACGGCAAGGAGGCCCTGAACTTCCAGCTCACGGTGCTCATCACCGTGATCGTGGCGGCGTTGCTGGTCGTGCCGGCGGTGATCATCGGGATCCTCACGCTCGGGATCGGTCTGGTGCTGATGGCGGTCGTCGCCCTGGCGGCACTCGTGCTGTGGATCGTGCTGCCGATCCAGGCGGCGCTCGCCGCCTCCCGGGGTGAGGGCCACCGCTATCCGTTGACGCTGCGCCTGGTGCGCTGACGGTCGGCGCGGCGGTCGGTGTCAGGGGGCAGCACTACCCTCGCGGCAGACGCTGCCGAGACCGGGGCAGACGCCGCCGAGACGAGGACCGCGCCCGTGGCCGTGACCGACTCACCGTTGCTCGAGGGCCTCAACGAGGCCCAGCGTGAGGCGGTCACGGCGGTCGACGGGCCGGTGCTGGTCGTGGCCGGGGCTGGTTCGGGCAAGACCCGGGTGCTGACCCACCGCACGGCGCACCTGATCCGGGATCACGGGGTGCACCCGTTCGAGATCATGGCGATCACGTTCACCAACAAGGCCGCGAACGAGATGGCCGAGCGGGTCGGTGGGCTCGTGGGCGAGAAGCTCGGCCAGCGGATGTGGGTCACCACCTTCCACAAGGCGTGCGTGCGGATCCTGCGGCGTGAGCTGACCCGACTCGGCTACCGCTCGGGGTTCACGATCTACGACGCGCAGGACTCCAACCGGCTGATCGCCCAGCTCGCCAAGCAGCTGGGGGTCGACGACAAGCGCCTGTCGCCCCGCGCGATCCAGAACGCCATCTCGAACGCCAAGGACGAGCTGGTCGACTTCGAGACCTACGCGTCGCGCGCGACCGGCTGGCCCGACATCCAGATCGCCGAGGTCTACACCGCGTATCAGGACCGGCTGTTCAAGGCCAACGCGCTCGATTTCGACGACCTGATCGTGAAGACCGTCGAGGTGCTGCAGCTGTTCGACGACGTGCGCGAGCACTACACCCGTCGGTTCAGCCACCTGATGGTCGACGAGTACCAGGACACCAACCGGGCGCAGTACCACC
>CAYTLZ010000081.1:0-9794 GCA_964438785.1 uncultured Actinomycetota bacterium
CGACCGACGCGGTGGGCCGACCGACCGACGCGGTGGGCCGACCGACCGGGTGGCGTAGGCTCCCCGCCGCACGGGCACCGGCCGACGACGAGGACCACGTGAAGACCTTCGAGCAGTTGTTCGCCGAACTCAGCGACAAGGCGGCCACCCGACCCGAGGGGTCCGGCACGGTCGCCGCCCTGGATGCCGGCGTCCACGCCATCGGCAAGAAGGTCGTCGAGGAGGCCGCGGAGTCCTGGATGGCCGCCGAGCACGAGTCCCCGGAGCGCGCCGCCGAGGAGATCAGCCAGCTGCTTTACCACGCGCAGGTCCTGATGCTGGCCACGGGGCTGACGCTCGAGGACGTCTACGCCCACCTCTGAGCCCCGCGCCCCGCCGGCAGCCATGCCGCCCCGACCACTGCCTGCCCCGACCCCTGCCTGCCCCGATCAGGCCGAACCGCTCCGGTCGCGACGACCGGACGAATCCCGACGAGGTACCACCATGCTCCGTGTCGCCGTCCCCAACAAGGGCACCCTGTCCGGTGCCGCCAGTGAGATGCTGGTCGAGGCCGGGTACCGCCAGCGCCGCGACCAGCGCGAGCTGGTGCTGGCCGATCCGAACAACGACGTCGAGTTCTTCTTCCTGCGCCCCCGGGACATCACCACCTACGTCGCCGCCGGCCAGCTCGAGGTCGGCATCACCGGTCGCGATCTGCTGCTCGACGGCGGCAGCGACGCCGACGAGGTGCTCGCACTCGGCTTCGGCGGCTCGACGTTCCGCTATGCGGCCGTTCCGGGCACCGCCGACCGGGTGGACGACTTCGCCGGCAAGCGCATCGCCACCTCGTACGCCGGCCTGGTCGGGGCCGACCTCGCCGCCCGCGGTCTGAGCGCCGAGGTGATCCACCTCGACGGCGCGGTGGAGACCGCCGTGCGCCTGGGCGTGGCCGACATCATCGCGGACGTGGTGTCGACGGGGACCACGCTGCGGCAAGCCGGTCTGGAGATCGTCGGTGACCCGATCCTCGAGTCGGAGGCCGTGCTCATTCGCCGGCGCAACGCCCCCGACGACCCACGTGTGGCCCAGCTGATCCGGCGGCTGAACGGCGTGATCATCGCGCGGCAGTACGTGATGATCGACTACGACTGCCGGGTGGAGACGGTCGAGGCCGCCTGCGCCATCACGCCGGGCATCGAGTCCCCGACGGTCAGTCCGTTGCACGACAAGGGCTGGGTCGCGGTCCGCGCGATGGTCGAGCAGAAGGAGACCAACCGCGTGATGGACGAGCTGTGGGAGGTCGGGGCCCGCGGGATCCTGGTCACCGACATCCTCGCCTGCCGCCTGTAGGTCCCCTCACTGCGCGGCCGGTGACGCGCCGCTGTTGTCGGGAACAGTTTCTCGCATGGCGCGGCACCTGAGCCGACGCCGATGAGCGGCAAGGGTCAAGGCTCGGCGTGCTCCAGGGCCGCGCGGCCCGGGAACCGTGCGTCGGGTGCCGCAACCACCGTGAGCGTGCGCGTCGCGCGGGTCACGGCGACATACAACTGGTGCGCCCCGACCGCGGATGCGTCCGCGATCTCGTCGGGTGCGACCACGATCACATCGTCGAACTCGAGCCCCTTGGCGGTCCGTGGGTCCAGCACCCGGATCCGGTCCCGGACAGCGGCGTCGCGATCGGCGTCGAGTTCGGCCGTCAGCGCCGCGACCCGCCCGTCGGGGGCAAGCACCGCGATGGAGCCGTCCCGGGCGGCGAGCAGGCCGTCGACGGCGCGGGCCGCCGCTGCCTCGACGTCGTCGTCGAGGAGCAGGCGCGGGTGGTCGTCGGTGCTGCGGACCGCGTCCGGGGCGGTAGCCGGGTCGTGCCCGGCCGCGGCGAGCACCTCGCGGGCGACGTCGGCGATCGCGGCCGGCGTGCGGTAGTTGACGCGTAGCTCCCGGATGGCGACCTCGCGTCGGCCGATGAGCCGGGCGATCTCCTCCCAGGTGCTCGGTTCGGCGACCCGGCTGCGCTGGGCCAGATCACCGACCACGGTCCAGGAGGCGTAGGGGCCGCGTCGGGCGACCGCGCGCCACTGCATCGGGGTCAGGTCCTGCGCCTCGTCGACCACGACGTGGGCGAAGTCGCGGTAGTCGTCGGCCTCCACGTCGATGTCGGGGATGTCGTAGCTCAGCAGTTCGCTGGTCACGGTCAGGCCACCGTCGTCACGGCGCAGCGGAGCACGCACCCGCGGTTCCCGGCCGATCAGGGCCGCCAGCTCGTCGAGCAGTGCCACGTCGTCGTGGGTCCAGGTCGTCGCCTGCGCCCAGGCGTCGATGAGCCCTGCCAGGTCATCGGGCTCCAGCTCGGGCGCGACCGAGGCGACCCGGTCGGGATCCGCCGCGACCGAGGCCAGGACCCGCTCGGCGTCGAGCTCGGGCCAGTAGCACCGCCGCAGCATCGTGATCGACGCCGAGTCCTCCAACGCCGCGTCGAACCCGGAGCCCTCGCGATGTTCGGGGACCCGGCCACCCGCCGAGCGGTGGGTGCGGGCCCAGCGCTTGAACAGCGCCGCCTGCAGCGACGCCTCGGCCGCTTCACGTCGTGCCCGGTAGGTACCACCCTGCCGGTCGGCCCGGACCTTCTCGAGCTGCCGGTCGCGCAATGTCGCGATCGTGGCGGCCTCCACGGTGACGGTGGTGCCCTCGAACGACACCCGGGTCGCCGGCGGGATCGGGGGCAGCGCGGCCGCCAGTATCCGTTGGCAGACCGTGACCATGTTCAGGTCGCCCTTGACACGGGCGACCTCGAGGTGGTCGTAACCCCGGATGGTCGCGCCGCGGGGTGCCAGCGCCGCCAGCGGGCGTTGCACGGCGCGGTCCTCACCGAGCGCCGGCAGCACCCGGGCGGTGTACTCCGTGAAGGCCCGGCTCGGCCCGACGACGAGCACGCCGCGCCCCTCGAACCGATCCCGGTCGCGGTACAGCAGCGATGCCACGCGGTGCAGGGCGACCACGGTCTTGCCGGTCCCGGGCCCGCCGGTCACGACCAGCGTGCCGGTGGCCGGCGAGCGAATGATCGCGTCCTGGTCGGCCTGGATCGTGGCCACGATGTCGCGCATCGCGGTGCCCCGGGTCCGGGTCAGGGCGGCCAGCAGCGCCCCCTGGCCGGTGACCGCCGTCAGCCCGAGCGTGTCCGCGGCGTCGACGTCCAGCACCTCGTCGTCGAGGTCCTGCACCGTCCGACCCCGGGTGACCAGCGTCCGGCGGCGCGCCACGTCCAACGGGGTCGCCGCCGTCGCCTGGTAGAACGGCGCGGCCGCCGGGGCCCGCCAGTCGACGAGCACGACCTCGCCCTCGCCGTCGACCACGGAGACGCGGCCGATGTGGAAGGTCTCCGCGTCCGCGAGGTCGACCCGACCGAACACCAGCGACTCGACGTCCCCGAAGGTGAACCGGGCGCGGCGGGAGGCCTGGTGGTGTTCGACCACGTCGCGTTCGAACTTGGCCTGGAAGGTCGAGCCGGACCGGTCGGCACCGGCCTCGGCCACGCGTTCCTCGGCCCGGCGTCGCAACAGCTCGACCCGGTCGTGGACCCGGTCGAGGTGCTCCTGTTCGTCGCTCAGCGCACGTTGTTTCGCGCCCGGCGCGAGGGGCACGGACGTGTCGGCGTCGACGTCGGTGGTGTCGTCGGTCACAGGCTCCGCAACAGGTTCGCGGTCTCGACGGCGGCGAGTGCGGCCTCGGCACCCTTGTTCCCGAGCTTGCCACCGGCACGTTGCACGGCCTGGTCCCAGGTCTCGGTGGTGAGCACCCCGAACGCGACCGGCACGCCGTGGCGCAGCGCGACGTCGGCCGCACCGGAGGCCGCACCACCGGCCACGTAGTCGAAGTGGGGCGTGTCGCCGCGCACGATGCAGCCGAGCGCGACGAGCGCATCGACCTCACCGCTCGCGGCGAGCTTGTCGAGCACGACGGGGATCTCGAACGCTCCGGGCACCCACACGACCCGCACGGCGGCCGGATCGGCACCGTGGCGCACCAGCACGTCGCTGGCGGCATCCACGAGACGGTCGACCACGGCGTCGTTGAAGCGCGCCGCGACGATGGCGACGCGCAGGTCGCTGGCGTCGACGGCACCGGTGTGGCTGGTGATCTCGGGCACGTGCATTCCGTTCACTGGTGGGGTCGGCCGGCACCCTGCGCCGCGACGGCGTCCTGCTCGCCGGCGTCGGCGGGGGCGTGACCGCCGTCGTCGGGGGCGGTACCGGGGTCGTCCGG
Source organism: uncultured Actinomycetota bacterium (assembly GCA_964438785.1). GTDB lineage: Bacteria > Actinomycetota > Nitriliruptoria > Nitriliruptorales > Nitriliruptoraceae > PWLR01. Next base: position 4,240 of record CAYTLZ010000081.1, read on the forward strand.
CTCACCATCATCGTCGTCCGGGGGTGCCATCGCCAACCCGTGGGGTAGCCGCCGCACCTTGCGGGGCCGTACGACCTGCTGGCGGGCGATGTCGCCGACGCCGGTGGACACCGGCAGATCCTGATCACCGAACTCGTGGCCCATGCGATCGGCCTTGGTCTGCAGGTAGAACGCGTTCGCCTCGTTGGGTTCGATCTCCAACGACACCCGTTCCACGATCGACAGCCCGAACCCGTTGAGCGCCGCCCGCTTCGCCGGATTGTTCGTCAACAGCCGCAGGGTCGTGAGCCCCAGATCGGCCAGGATCGAGGCCCCGATGCCGTAGTCACGCGCGTCGGCCGCCAGGCCGAGCGCCAGATTGGCGTCGACGGTGTCGGCCCCGGCGTCCTGCAGTTCGTAGGCCTGCAGCTTGTGCATCAGCCCGATGCCGCGGCCCTCGTGGCCGCGCAGGTAGACGATGACCCCGCAGCCCTCCTCGGCGATCCGGGCCATGGCCAGGTCCAGCTGCGGCCCGCAGTCGCACCGCAGTGAACGGAACACGTCCCCGGTCAGACACTCGGAGTGCATCCGCACCAGCACGTCCGACTTGCCCTCCGGGTCGCCGTAGAGCAGTGCGGTCGACTCGAAGCCGTCCGCGGCGTTCGAGCGGTAGCCGATGACCTCGAACGGGCCGTAGGGCGTGGGCAGCTTGGCGCGCGCGACCCGCTCGACGACCGACTCGCGCTCCCGGCGGTAGGCGACCAGATCCGCGATCGTCACCATGACGAGGTCGTGCTCGGCACAGAAGGCCGCGAGGTCCGGCACCCGGGCCATGGTCCCGTCGGTGTTGACGACCTCGCAGATCACCGCGGCGGGCCGGCGACCGGCGAGCCGTGCGAGGTCAACCGACGCCTCGGTGTGGCCGAGGCGCCGCAGCACCCCGCCGGGGTGATAGCGCAGGGGGAAGACGTGGCCGGGGCGGGTCAGGTCCCCGACCCGGGTGTCCGGGTCGGCGAGCACCCGGCAGGTGCGCGCCCGGTCGGCCGCGGAGATGCCCGTCGAGGTCTCGTCGGTCGCGTCGACGGAGATGGTGTAGGCGGTCCCCTTGGGGTCCTCGTTGGCCGCGACCATCATCGGGATCTCGAGCCGATCGAGATCGTCACCCAGCATGGGCACGCAGATCACCCCGGAGCTGTGGTTGATGATGAACGCCAGCGTCTCGGGTGTGGCCGCGTCGGCGGCCATGACGAGGTCGCCCTCGTTCTCCCGGTCCTCGTCGTCGACGACCACGACCATCCCACCGTCGCGCATGACGGCGATGGCGTCCTCGATGGGGGCGAAGCGGGTCATGAGCGATCCTGTCCGGCGGCCGCGGCTGCGACGGCGTCGTTCGTGGCCGCGACGGCGTCGGTGGCGGCCGCGGTGCTGGTGTAGGGCGAGACGGCACCGCCACCGAGCAGCCGCTCGACGTACTTGGCGATCACGTCCGCCTCGAGGTTCACCCGGTCCCCCACGGCCACCGCGTGCAGCGACGTCGCCTCCAGGGTGTGGGGGATCAGGCCGACCCGGAACACCCCGTCGGCCACGTCCACGACGGTCAGCGACGTGCCGTTGACGGTGACGGAGCCCTTGTCGACGAGGTAGCGCGCCACCTCGTCGGGCGCGCGCACCGACACGAACACGGTGCCGGGCAGCTCCTCGCGGGCCACGATCTCGCCGACGGCGTCGACGTGTCCCTGCACGAGGTGGCCACCGAACCGGGCGTCGGCACGCATGGCCCGTTCCAGGTTGACCGGTGAGCCGACCTCGAGGTCACCGAGACTGGTGGCGCGCAGGGTCTCGGCCATCAGGTCGGCCGTGAACCCGTCCCCGGGCAGCGTCGTCGCCGTGAGGCAGCACCCGTCGACCGCGATCGAGTCACCGATGGCGACATCCGCCACGACCGTGTCGCAGCCGATCGTCAGCCGAGCGTGCGTCTCGTGCCGGTCGATGGCGACGACACGCCCGACCTCCTCGACGATCCCGGTGAACATGGGCGCTCCTTCACGACTCGGTGGTGCGGGGCGGCTCGGTGCCCGGCGGCTCGGTGCCGGGCGGCTCGGTGGTATCCGGTGGCCCGGTGGTGTCCGGGATGCGCACCACCTGGCGGATCAGGTCGCGGCCGGCACCACCCACCCGTTCGGTCCGCCACCGGTCCCCGGGTGGGGTCGGCGCGGCGGCGCGCCAGCCACCGGTCCCGAGGTGGGTCGCGACGTGCAGCACGATGCGGTCCACCAGCCCGGCCGCCAGCAGGGCATCCGCCAGGGTACGCCCCGGTTCGGCCAGGACCGACGTCACGCCCCGGTCCGCCAGCGCGTGCAGGGCCGTCGGCAGGTCCACGCGCCCGTCGTCGGTCGGCGCGACCGTCACGACGTCGGCGCCGCGGGCCGTCAACGCCACCGCCCGGGGGTCCGCTGCCTCGATGCGGGTGAGCAGCACGGTGCCCGGGCGGACCACCCGGGCCGTCGGCGGGGTGCGCAGCTGCGAGTCGATGACGACCGCGCGGGGTTGGTGGTCCACGGCCATCCCACGCACGTCGAGTCGCGGGTCGTCGGCCAGCACCGTGCCGACGCCGACGAGCACCGCATCGCGCGCGGCCCGCCAGCGGTGCACGGCCCGGCGGGCCGTCGGGCCGGTCAGCCAGCGCGCACCGTCCGGCGCGACCAGCGCCCCGTCGAAGGTCTGGGCCATCTTGAGCGTCACGTGAGGCCGTCCCCGATGCACCAGCTGCAGGAAACCCTCGAGCTGCCCCGCGACCGCCGCCCGGAGGGGATCGCCGGGGTCGAGCGGTCCCACCACCTCGATGCCGGCGTCGCGCAGGACCGCGGCTCCGCCGGCGGCGATCGGGTTCGGATCCGGATGCGCGATGACCACCCTGGCCACACCGGCGGCGATGAGCGCATCGGTGCACGGCGGGGTCCGCCCGTGGTGCGCACAGGGTTCCAGCGTCACGCAGGCGGTCGCCCCGCGGGCCCGGTCCCCGGCCACGGCCAGCGCGACCCGCTCGGCGTGCGGCCCGCCGGGTGGTGCGGTCGTCCCGATCCCGACGACCGTCCCGTCGACCAGCAGCACACAACCCACCCCGGGGTTCGGGGCCACCCGGCGCACCGCCGCCTGTGCGTGGGCGAGCGCGGTGGCCAACGCCCGGCGCTCGGCACGGGGGTGTTCCGTGGGTGGCGGCGGGGTCGTGGCCGTCAGGGCAGCTCCACCTCGAGCTCGGCCCCGTCGTCGTCGGTGTCGCCGCGCCGGTCCATCGCGAAGCTCGACCCCTCGGTGCGGCGCGACTTGGCGTAGCGCTTCATCTCCGTGGCCGTCGCCACCGCCTCACCGTGATGGTCGAACGGCCGCACCTCGGAGCTGGCGATCCCGACGGACAACGACAGCAGGGCGAACCGCTGCGGCACCCCGCGACGGTCCGCCACCTCGATGGAGCCGGCCTCCGCGTCGTCCGGGTCGTAGAAGGACGGGGCCAGGGCGTCGAACCGGGCGGCGATGTCGCGGGCGGCCTGTTCGGCCAGCTCGGGGCGCACCACGATGACGAAGTCGTCACCACCGACGTGGCCGACGAACGTGCGCTCGTCATCGAGGTCCTGCTGTACCGCCACCAGCAGTCGCGCCAGGGCACGCAGCGCCTCGTCGCCCCGCAGGAAGCCGTAGTGGTCGTTGTAGGGCTTGAACTGGTCCAGGTCGACGTACAGCAGCGCGAACGGCTCGTCGAGGGTGATCCGGTCCGACAGCTCGGACAGGATCGACTCGTTGCCGGGCAGGCCGGTCAGCGGGTTGCGGGTGCGCTGCTGATCGGCCCGTCGCAGCGCCGAGCGGATCCTGGCCAGCAGCTCGTCGGCATCGAAGGGTTTGGTGACGTAGTCGTCCGCGCCGGCATCCAACCCGTGGATCGCATCCTGCTTCTGCACCCGGGCGGTGAGCAGGAGCACCGGGATGTGGCTGGTGCGCGCGTCCTCCCGCAACCGTCGCAGGGCCTCGAGCCCGTCCATGCGCGGCATCATCACGTCCAGCACGATGACGTCGGGGCCGCGATGGCGGGCGAGGTCCAGCGCCTCGACCCCGTCGCCGGCCTGGATGACCTCGTAGCCGGCGAGCCCGAGCGTGATCTCCAGGTAGGCACGGATGTCGTCGTCGTCGTCGGCGATCAGGACCCGGGTGGTCACGACGTGCCCGCCCCGGTGCGCGCCCGCACCGACTCGGCCCGCTGCTGCAGGGCCCGCGCCGCCGCCACGCGGTCGGCGGCGTTGAAGATCGACGAGCCGGCCACGAACGTGTCCGCGCCGGCCTCGGCCGCCGCCTCGATGGTCTCGGGCCCGATCCCGCCGTCGACCTGGATGCGGAACGACGCCCCGTTCGCCTCCCGCCACGCCGCGGCCTGGGCGACCTTGGGCACACAGTCGGCCCGGAAGGACTGCCCCCCGAACCCGGGCTCCACGGTCATGACCAGCAGCATGTCGACGCGGTCGAGCAGTTCCTCCACGAGCGCGAGATCGTGGGCCGGCTTGATCGCGACCCCGACCTGTCCGCCGAGCTCGTGCAGCCGGTCGACCAGCGCCCCGGGGTCGTCCTCGACCTCCGGGTGGAAGGTCACCGACTCCGCGCCGAGCTCGAGCAGCTGCGGGGCGTAGACACCGGGATCGGTGATCATGAGGTGGCAGTCCAGCAGCCGGTCGGTCGCCGCCCGCAGCGAGCGCACCACCGGCGGGCCCAGCGTGATGTTGGGCACGTAGTGCCCGTCCATGACGTCGACGTGGATCATCGGTACGGCCGGGGCGACGTCGGCGACCTCGTCACCCAGCCGCGCGAAATCGGCCGCCAGGATCGACGGGGCGATCCGCACGTCCATGGTCATCCACGTCCCCCGTACTCGGGTCTCGCACACCGGCTGCACTGCCGGCGCACCCTAGCTGTCAGCCGGTGGTGGCGGCCGCGTCGGGTGCGTCGGCCCCGTCCGCCGCGTCGGCCCCGACCGCCGCGTCCCGTCGCCAGGTCGCGATGAACATGCCGTCAGTGTCGTCGGTGTCGGGCAGCAGCTGCCGCGTCGAGGTGGCGGTGAACCCGAGACCGTCGAGGTGCGCCCGCGTCGCGTCGATCACCCCGGTCGTCTCGCCGGCCGTCCAGGTGCAGACCGCATACGTGAGCCGGCCACCGGCGGCGACCCGCGGGGCCGCGGCCTCCAGCAGCTGCACCTGCAGGGCGGCGAGCCCGGCGACGTCCTCGGGCCGGCGACGCCAGCGGACCTCCGGTCGGCGACGCCCGGTCCCGAGGCCCGTGCAGGGCGCGTCGAGCAGGACCGCGTCGTAGGTCGCATCGGCCGGCAGGGGCGGGGCGGTGGCGTCCCCGACCTGGACGTCGATCACCTGCGACTGGCGGGCGGCGGCCTGCCGGATCAGCTCGGCGCGGTGACGGTGCAGCTCGATGGCGGTGACCTGCCCGTCCGGGCCGGCCAGTCGGGCCAGGTGCGTGGCCTTGCCACCCGGTCCGGCACACAGGTCCAGGACCCGGTCCCCTGCGCGCACGCCGGTGGCGTC
>CAYTLZ010000081.1:9894-14555 GCA_964438785.1 uncultured Actinomycetota bacterium
TCGATCGCCGCGGGAACCGCGAGGTTCGACCACGCGTCGTCCTCGTCGACGCTCTTGAGCGCGGCGAGCGCGGCACGTCGCGCCGGCAGCCCCTCGCTGGTGGGCGCACTCACGGGGTGCCGTCCGCCGCGCCGTCCGGGGCGGCACCGAGCCGTTCGCCGGCTTCCGGCCGGTAGCCGTTGACGAACGCCGCGGCGTCGATGCGGGCCTTGCCCTCCGGTTGGACCGTCACGAGCTCGATCGCGCCCGTCCCGCAGGCGACGACGGCCGCGGCCTTCGTGACGGCCACGATGGTGCCGGGTACCTCGTGGTCGGCCGCCCCGGCGACCTCCGCGGGGTCCACGACCCGGGCGGCGAGCACCTTCAGCCGCCGGTCCCGGAAGGTGGTGTGCGCTCCCGGTGCGGGATCGGCGCTGCGCACCAGATCGGCCACCTGCCGGGCCGGGGCGGCGAAGTCGATGGCCACGTCGTCGGGGGTGATCTTCGGGGCCAGCGTCGCGCCCTCGTCGGGTTGGGGCACCGGCTCGGTCCCGGCGACCAGGGCGCGCAGCGAGTCGCGCAGCACGGGGCCGCCGAGCTCGGCGAGCCGGGCGAGCAGCGCACCGGCGCTCTCGTCGGGTTCGATGCGCACCTCGAGTCGCTCGAGCACCGGGCCGGTGTCCATGCCCTTGTCGAGCACGAAGGTGGTGACCCCGGTGACCTCGTCACCGGCCCGCAGCGCGTGCTGCACCGGGGCGGCTCCGCGCCACCGGGGCAGCAGGGAGAAGTGCAGGTTGATGAATCCGCGCCCGGCGGCGGCCAGCACGTCGGTGGGCAGCAGCGCCCCGTAGGCGACCACGGCGGCGGCGTCGAGTTCCAGCGCCTCGAACTCGGCGAGCACCTCACGGGGCTTGACCGGCTGCCAGACGGGGATGCCGGCGGCCTCGGCGGCGACCTTCACCGGGGGCGGCTGGGGCGTACCGCGCCGTCCACGTGGCCGGTCCGGGTTGGTGATGACGACCGCCACCTCGATGTCGTCGGCGGCCACCAGCGTGGTGAGCGCCGGCACGGCGACCTCCGGGGTGCCGAGGAACGCGATACGCATGGACGGAGACTTCCTGCACGCCGTCGACGGGCGCGCGTGGTCGGGTGGGGCGACGCGCGTTCAGCCGCGCCGGCGGCCGAGCAGCAGCCCACCGGGACGGGGGTCGTCGTCCGGCTCGTCGAGGCGCTGCTCGCGCATGGCCTTCAGGGCGGCCTGACGGTCGTGCTTGGCGAGGTGGTCGATGAACAGGATCCCGTTGAGATGGTCCATCTCGTGCAGCCACACCCGCGCGAGGAAACCGTCGAGTTCGGCCTCGTGATGCTCGCCGCCGAGGTCGTGGTAGCCGACCACGACCTTGAGCGGCCGGTCGACGGGATAGAACAGCCCCGGGAAGGACAGGCAGCCCTCGTCGCCCTGCTGGATCTCCTCGGAACTGCTGAGCAGCTCGGGGTTCACGACCGCACTGCCGTGGGGCACCAGTTCCCCCTCGGCGGTCTCGCGGGTGACCTCCCAGGTGAACAGGCGCTTGAGCACCCCGACCTGGTTCGCCGCCAGCCCGACCCCCTCGGCGGCACGCATCGTGTCGAACATGTCGGCGGCGAGATCGGCCAGCCGGCCGTCGAAGTCCTCGACGACGTGGGCGCGCTGGCGCAGGACCGGATCGCCGAAGATCCGGATTTCGAGCTGACTCACGGACGTCCTCCACGGCATGCCGACATGTTGGGGACCGAGGGTAGAGCCTGCACGCCCGCCGGCGATGCCGACGGGTGGGCACGCACCGGGCCTGGGTGGGCACGCACCGGGCCCGGCTGGGCCCTCACAGGGCATCGACGGGGTCGACGTCGACGCGGCACTCCACGCCGGCCTTGCTGAGCTCGGCTCGCAGCGGCGCGAGTGCGGCCAGGGAGGCCATGCGGTCGCCTGCCTTGAGCAGGTAGCCGTCGCGGCCGTCCATCGGCAGTGGCCCGAGCAGTTCGTCGTCGGCGGGCAGCAGCCCGCGGATGCGCCGGTCGAGGTCGGCGGGCGCGTCACCGGCGATCTCGAGCCGCAGGACGTGGGCGATCGGGGGGAACCGCAACGGTGCCCGCTGCTCGATCTCGGCCCGCCAGAACCCACCGGCGTCCCAGGCGGCCAGGGCGGCGAGCACATGGTGCTCCGGCTCGCGACTCTGCGCGACGACCACCGAGTCGGTCGGGTCCCGGCGACCGTGCACGGTCCAGCCGGCGATGGCACAGGCCAGCCGCAGCGCGTCCTCGGCCGCATCCAGCGACGGGCGGCGCAGCGTGCCGTCGAGGTCGGGCAGCACGACCGCGTCGACGCGTCCCGGTGGCGCGTCCAGGACCGAGCCGCGGGTGGTGACCAGCACGGCGGGTGGTGGCGGGGGCTGCTGGTCGTAGCCCTCGAGCACCGCCACGGGGACGTCCAGGGACCGGCCGAGCTCCGCGCCGAGCCGGGCCGCCCCCGCCGCCAACGGCACCACCGTGCGATCCCGGCACCGGCTGCACGGGGGCGGTCGACGGGTCCGCCAGCCGCAGCCCTCGCAGAACAGCGCGGTGCCGCGTGCCCCGGGGATCCCCACCGACGACGAACAGCGCGGGCAGGTCACCCGGTCCCCGCAGCCGCCACAGACGAGCGCCCGGCCCTCGCCGCGGCGCGCCGCGAGCACCACGCCGTAGGCCCCCGCCCCGGTCGCGGTGCGCAGCGCCTGCATCGCCTCGAGACTCATCCGGGCCCGGGGCTGATCGGCCATCGTGACCACCTGCACCCGCGGCCGGGCCCGCCGCTCGTGCTCACGCAGGGGCACCACCGGCGTGACCCGCCGCTCGCGCAGCAGACCCCAGGCGACCGCCGAGGGCACCGTGCCCACACTCAGGCCCACGCCCCCGGCGCGCCGCGCCCGCTCGTAGACCACCTCACGGGCGTGGTGGCGCGGACTGCGCCGTTCCTTGAGCACCGGGTTCGCCTCGTCGAGCACCACGGCGAGCCCGAGGCGTTCGAGCGGCATGAAGGCGGCACCGCGCTCACCGATGACCACCCGGGCCTGCCCACAGCGTGCTTCCAACCAGCTGCGGTAGGTGACCCGTGGTGACGGTCCACCCCGCAGATCGACCGCCAGGTCCCCGGCGTCGCGCAGGACCGCATCGGCGGTCGGTGAGGCCGGGTCGGGCACGATGATGAGCACGTCACGGTCGCCCGCCAGCGTCAGCTGGGTGAGCTCGTTGAGGCGCGCGGCCAGGTCCTCACCGGGCAGCGGCCGCCACAGGAACGACCCGGCACCGCCCACCACCGCGTCGAGCAGCCCCTGGCCCGTGGCGCCGTAGGCGGCCCACCGTTCGTCGAGCACGTCCCGGTCGGGCGCGGGGTCCGAGGACGGCCGCCGCGCGGATCCGGGGGGGAACCAGCCGGCCTGCGCGGCACGACGCTCGACGTCCACGGTGCGTGGCGGCAGGGCATGACGCACGATGTCGGCCAACGGCGCACCGAACCGTCGGGCCGCCCACCGCAGCACCTCGAGTTCGTCGGGACGCACCCAGACGTGGTCACCGAGCAGCCGGGCCAGCGGGCGCAGCCTGGCCGAGTCGACGTCGCTGGAGTCGGTGAGCCCGACGATGAGCCCACGGACCCGTCGGCCGGCGAAGACCACCTGGACCCGCTGGCCGACCTCCACCTCGAGGTCGTCGGGGACGAGGTAGTCGAACGGCCGGTCGAGGTGGAACGGGGCCACCTCGACGACGACCTGTGCCACACCCGGACGGCCGGGTGTCGCGCTCAGCTCGTCACCGTCGTCGACGAGCGCGGCTCAGGCACCGACCGCGGCGCGCAACGCATCCGCGCGGTCGGTGCGCTCCCAGGTGAACCGGTCGCCCTCACGGCCGAAGTGGCCGTAGGCCGCGGTGGCGAGGTAGCCGGGCCGCCGCAGATCCAGCGCGTCGACGATCGCCGCCGGACGCAGGTCGAAGACCTCGCGGACGGCCTCGAGGATCTGGTCGGGGTCGGCCTGCTCGGTGCCGAAGGTGTCGATGTTGAGGCTGACCGGGGTCGACACGCCGATGGCGTAGGCCACCTGCAGCTCGACCTTCTTCGCGAGTCCCGCGGCCACGATGTTCTTCGCGACCCACCGGGTGGCGTAGGTCGCCGACCGGTCGACCTTCGAGGGGTCCTTGCCGGAGAACGCCCCACCGCCGTGGCGCGCCATCCCGCCGTAGGTGTCGACGATGATCTTGCGGCCGGTCAGACCGGCGTCGGCCACCGGACCACCGAGCTCGAACCGCCCGGTCGGGTTGACGTAGATCGCCAGGTCGTCGGTCAGCAGGTCCTCGGGCAGCAGCGGCCGGATGACCTGTTCCTCGACGTCGGGCCGCAGGAAGGTCGACAGGTCGATCTCCGCGCGGTGCTGGGTGGACAGGACCACAGCGCTGATGCCCTTGGGCACCCCGTCCTCGTAGGCGACGGTGACCTGGGTCTTGCCGTCGGGCCGCAGGTAGGGAAGCTCGCCGGACTTGCGGACCTCGGTGAGCCGTTCCGCCATCCGGTGCGCGAGGTGGATGGGCAGCGGCATCAGCGTCGGCGTCTCATCCGTCGCGTAGCCGAACATCATCCCCTGGTCGCCGGCCCCCTGCAGCGCGTACGGGTCGTC
>CAYTLZ010000082.1:0-276 GCA_964438785.1 uncultured Actinomycetota bacterium
CCCGACGTACTTGGTGTGCAGGAACGACTCGAAGGCCTCCGCGGCGTTCAGTCGCTCCAGGATCCAGGGCTGGTCCTCGGGGTCGACGTCGGCCTCGACGCCCTCGACCTGCGCGCGGATCCAGGCCTTCTCCTCCGGGTCGAGCACGTGGCCGTACTCGATCCCGATCGTGCGGCAGTAGGCGTCACGCAGCACGCCCATGATGTCGCCGAGCTTCATCTTGCGCTCGCTGCCACCGATGTCGACGCCGGCATTCTCGCGCTGCGGCCGGCGAAT
>CAYTLZ010000082.1:286-14533 GCA_964438785.1 uncultured Actinomycetota bacterium
CGTTGTCCCAGATCGACAACCCGTAGGTCGTGGGGTCGAGCTCGGGATGCATCAGTGGCGGACGCTGACGCAGCGGGTCGAGGTCCGCGATCAGGTGACCACGCACCCGGTAGTTGTTGGCCAGCTGACCGACCTTCATCTGCTTGGTCAGGAGGTCGGTGTGGCTGTCGACGTCGGTCGAGTCGGGGCGCCAACGGGCCGGCTCGTAGGGCAGCCCGAGCGAGCGGAACACCTCGTCGTAGAACCCGTCCCCGCCGAGCAGCAGCTGGTGCACCCGGTTGAGATAGAGCCCCGACTCGGCTCCCTGGATGACCCGGTGGTCGTAGGTCGAGGTCAGCGTGATGACCTTGCCGACCCCGAGCTTGGCGAGCGTGCGCGCGTCGGTGGCCTGGTACTCCGCGGGGTGGTCGAGGGCCCCGACCCCGATGATCGCCGACTGCCCGGCCATCAGCCGCGGGATCGAGTGGATGGTGCCGATGCCGCCGGGGTTGGTCAGGGTGATGGTCCCGCCGGAGAACATCGCCGGATCGAGCTTCTTGGTCCGGATCTTGCGGATGATCTCCTCGTAGGCGCGCAGGAACGCCTCGAAGGACAGCGTGTTCGCGTCCTTGATGACCGGCACCAGCAACGACCGCGAACCGTCGTCGTTCTCGATGTCGACGGCCAGGCCCAGCCCGAAGTCCTCCCGGCGGAGCGTCGCCGGCTTGCCGTCCTCGGTCTCCGTGAACGTCGTGGTCATCGCCGGGACGTCGGCCACCGCCTTGACGATCGCATAGGCGATCAGGTGCGTGAACGAGACCTTGCCCCCGCGTGTGCGCTTGAGGTAGTTGTTGATGATCCGGCGGTTGACCTCGAGCAGCTTCGCCGGCACATCGCGCACGCTGGTCGCGGTCGGGACCCCGAGCGAGGTCTCCATGTTCTCCACGATGCGGGCACCCACCCCACGCAGGCGGGTCGGCTCGTCGTCGTCGGACAGCGATGCCACCGCCTTGCGCGCGGACGTCGAGGTGGCACGGTCCCCGGCCGGCGTGGCGTCGGTGTCGCCGCCGGCCCCGCTGCGGGCACCATTCCCACCGCCGACATCATCCGGTCGATAGTCCGCGAAGAAGTCCTGCCAGCTCTTGGGCAGGGCGGACGGATCGTCACGGAACTGCTCGTACATCTCCTCGACCAGCCACGAGTTCAACTCGGACTGTGAATGCGGGGAGCGGGCGCTGCTGTCAGCCATCGTGGCGGGGCTCTCGTCGTGCGCGGCGTCGGGAAGCGGGTGCGGGGCCGTCACGGCCGGGTCCCGGTGTCGCCGAGCGTAGGCAGGTGCGAGGGGCGACTCGCATCTCGGGGGACGAGTCGACCGCATCACGGACCGGTTCGCACACCCGCGCGCGATTTGACCGCTTGGCGCATCAGAGGTCAAGCCGGACACGGTGCCGGGGCCCATTCGGGTCGCACCGGGACCGCGCACCGATGCGCGCCGCCGGAACTCGGGGCACGCCCCGGAACCGCGCGGCGACGGTCGCCGTCAGACCGACCAGCACCGTGGCGTACGCCACGCCACCGACCGGGAGCCCGACCATGAACCGACGCCACGCCACGACGACCCCCGCATCCCATCGACGGCGGGCCACCGTGCTCGTCCGCGGCATCGCCGGGCTCGCGGCCGGCGCGCTGCTGCTCGGTGCCTGTGCCGGTGACGACGCATTCGACGGTGACGTCGGGCCGCGGGACGAGGTCGCCGGGGCGGGCGTCGACGGATCCGTGGACGAGATGGCCGATGACATGGCCGATGACGCGGCCGCCCCGGAGGCCGCTGACCGTGACACCGCCGCGATGGCCGACGAGGACACCGGGCAGCCGACCGGCACCACCGACGGGAACGGGGCGACGGCGGTCGCGGACGCCGGTCGACGGGTCATCCGCACCGCGACCCTGGAGTTGGAGGTGGAGGACACCGCCGCGGCGGCCGACCGCATCGTGGGCATCGCGACGGACGCCGGCGGGTTCGTCGCCGAGACGGACCTGCAGCGCGATCGGGAGGGGGTCGTCCGCGGCTCGATCACCCTCCGGGTGCCGACGGCGAAGCTGTTCGACACCGTGGAGGCACTCGACGAACTGGCCGTCGCCGTCCCGGTCCGACGGATCGACGAGCGTGACGTGACCGCGCAGACCACCGATCTACGGGCCCAGCGCGACAATCTGCGGGCCTACGAGACGGAACTGAACGCGCTGCTGGGCGACGTGCGGGACTCCGCCGAACGGGCGGACGAGTTGCTCGTGGTCTTCGAGCGCATCCGTGAGGTCCGCGGCGAGATCGACCGGCTGGACGCCCAACTCGCCAGCCTCGGCGACCGGGTCGCGCTGGCGACCATCACCGTCGGGCTGCGTCCGGCCGCCAGTGCCCTCCCGGTCGCCGATCCCAGCTGGTCGGCCGGCGAGACCGTCCGTGACGCCCTGACCGCCACCGCGCGCGCGCTGACGGGCATCGCCGACGGCGCGATCCGCCTGCTGCTGACGGTCCTGCCGATCGCCCTGCTGCTGGCCGCCCCGATCCTGGTCCCCGGCGTGTGGATCTGGCGGCGGCGCCGCCGGACACCGGACGGGCCGTCATCGGGCGGGACGGGTGGCGGCGCGGACGCCCCGGTCGTCGGTCCCACGGCTCCAACAGCTCCGGCGGCCCCTACGCCACCAACGCCACCAACGGCCTCCACGGTCGGCGCTCCGGCCAACTCGCCGTCCACGGGTGATGGCGAGGCGACCACCTGACGGCCTGCGGGTACGGTGCCGACACGCTGTCAACACCGTCGGGAGGGACCGCGTGCGCTTGCGCGACGTGATCGCCGTGGTGCTCGGCCTGGCCGTCCTGGCGGGCGTGGGCTACGGCGGCTGGTGGTGGTTGACCGACACCCTCGATCCGGCCGAGGAGACGGTGGCCGAGCCCGGGCAGGACCCGGCGGCCACGGCCGACGCCTACCTCGAGGCCTGGTCCGCCGGTGACGTGGTGCGACTCGCCCGGCTGGTCCGGGGCGAGGTGCCAGAGGACTTCGACGCCCGCCACCGCCAGTTGCTGGCCGGACTCGGTGCCGCCGCGATCCGCTTCGAGCCGGGCGAACTCGTCAGCGACGTCGACGGGCGCGCCACCGTCCCGGTCGCGGTCACCACGACGTTCGACGATCTCGACCTCGAGGCCGGCTGGGACATCGAACTGCGCCTGCTGCGTGATCGCGGCGTGTGGATGATCGACTGGTCGCTGGCGACCCTGCATCCCCGGATGGGGCCGAGCTCGTCGTTCGGTCGCTTCCTGGAGCAGGTCGACCGCGAACCGATCCTCGCCACCGACGGGACCGCCCTGGCCGACAACGGCACCCGGGTGACGTTCGGGTTCGCACCCGGGGGCGTCAGCGATCCGGAGGCGGTGATCCGGGCGTTCGCCACCGCACTGCCCGGATCGGAGACGGTCGTGGAACGGGAGCTCGACCGTGACGATCTGGTCGACGACTGGTTCTACCCGGTGGTGGAGGTCAGCGAGGCCCGCGCGGAGCTCGCCTGGGACCGGATCCGGCGGGCCGCGGGCACGATCCGCCGGGATGCACCGCCCGGCACCCGTGCGCCCTACGACGACGGGTTCGCCCGGCACGTGGTCGGGGTCATCAGCGAGGCGACGGCGGAGCAGCTCGACGCGGACGCCACCCTCGAGCTCGGCGACGAGATCCCCCAGTTCGGGCTCGAAGCCGTGTTCGACGACCAGCTCGAGGGCAGCGACCGCATCCTGGTCGGCCTGCGCGACGACGGCGGCGAGGACACCCCGCTCGACGTCGTGCTCGGCGAGGCGCAGGACGACCCCTCCAGCCCCGTCGCCACGACCCTCGACGTCGCGGTGCAGCGTGCCGTGGAGGATGCGCTCGCCGACGTCGACCAGCCCGCGGCCATCGTCGTGGTCGACGGCGCGGACGGGGCCATCCGCGGCAGCGCCAGTCGGCCGCTCACCGGGTTCAACCGGGCACTCGCCGGCCGCTATCCCCCCGGCTCGACGCTGAAGCTGATCACGGCGGAGGCGCTCGTCGGTGCCGGTATGGCTGCGGACACGCCGGTCGACTGCCCCGCCGAGACCAGCGTCGGCGGCCTGCGCGTCCCCAACGCCGGCGGCCGGTCGCTCGGGGCGACCACCCTGGCCGGTGCGTTCGCCGCCTCCTGCAACACCACGTTCGCGACCCTCGGAGCCGAGCTCGAGACCCAGCAACAGCTGGACAGCGCTGCACGGTTCGGGTTCGGCGTGGAGCCGCTCAGCCCGCTCGATGCGTTCGGTGGATCCTTTCCCCGCCCGGAGGACACCGCGGAGCAGGGTGCCGCGGCGTTCGGTCAGGGCCGGGTCGAGACCTCGCCGCTGCACCTCGCCGCGGCGGCCGCCGCCACCACACAGGGTGTGTGGCACCAGCCCTATCTGCTCGTCGACGATGGCCCCGGCGAGGCCCGACCACTGGCCACGGGCAGCGCCGACGTCCTGCGGGCGTTGCTGCTCGAGGCCGTGGTGGACGGCACGGGCGCACCCGCGGCCGTGGACGGCGAGGAGGTCCGCGGTAAGACGGGCAGTTCCCAGAGCGTGGAGGGCATCACCCACGCCTGGTTCATCGGGACCTGGGAAGGGCTCGGGTTCGCCGTGCTCGTCGAGGGTGGCGGTGCCGGTGGCGAGGTGGCCGGGCCGATCGCCGGTCGGCTGGTCGAACGGCTGGCGGCGCTGGTGCGCGACGGTGGCGATCCATCCCTGCCGGCCGATGCCGCCCCACCCGAGGACCTCGACGACCTCGAAGACGCGGAGCCGGGCCCGGTCGATGCCGACGACGAGTCCGCCGACACCTGAGAGCCGCCCGGACGACCCGATCCGCCCGGACGACCCGAACTGCCCGGACGACCCGAACTGCCCGGACGACCCGAACTGCACGGCGACGCCGCCGACGCGAGAGGAACCACCGTGCCCACGCTGAGCCTCACCGGTGACCACGATGCGGACCAGCTGCTGTCGGACAATGCGTTCGCGCTGCTGGTCGGCATGCTGCTCGACCAGCAGATCGCGATGGAGCTGGCCTTCGTCGGCCCCCAGCGGCTCGCGGACCGACTCGGCGGGACGCTGGACCCGGCGACCGTCGCAGCGACGGACCCGGACGAGCTCGAGGCCCACTTCCGGACCAAGCCCGCCCTGCACCGCTACCCGGGCTCGATGTCCAAGCGGGTCCATGCCCTGGCGGTCCATCTCGTCGAGCAGCACGACGGCGATGCCCGGGACGTGTGGGACGGTGCCGACGACGGCCGGGACCTGCGCAAGCGGCTCAAGGCCCTGCCGGGCTTCGGCGATCAGAAGGCCCGCATCTTCGTGGCGTTGCTCGGCAAGCAGTGCGGGGTCGCACCCGACGGTTGGCGGGAGGCGGCCGGTGACTACGGCCTCGAGGGCTACCGGTCCATCGCGGACGTGACCAGTCCGGAGACGCTCGCCCGGGTCCGCGAGACCAAGCAGGCGGCGAAGGCGGCCAAGCGGGCGGAGACCGGCTGAGGCGCGCCAGCGAGACCCGGGCCCGGGCCGCGGTCGGGCCGCTCCCGGCTAGGGCGGCGTGACGGTGAACGAGAACAACACCAGCGATCCGAGCCCCATCGCGAGCATGCCCGCAGGTGCCCAACCCCAGCCCCGGCTCCAGTGCCACACCGGCAGCGACAGGATCACCAGTAGACCCAGCAGCACGGTGGGGACGATCTGGATCACGGCGGGCCTCGGCGGCGGGAGTGGTGACCGGACGGACGGTACCGCGACCACACGGGCGACCACCGCCCGAACGGACGATCACACGCGGCCGACGCGACGCCGGGCCGGCCGGCGAGCCGGGGACGACGGGCCGGGTCCGCCGGCTCAACCGCGGGCCGCCTCCACCTCGTCCCAGGCCTTGCGAGCAGCGATCAGCACGGGGTCCCACACCGGCGAGAACGGTGGGGCGTAGGACAGATCCACGTCGATGAGCTCCTGGACGGTGATGCCGTTCCACAGGGCCATCGCGAACACGTCGATGCGCTTCGCGCCGCCCTCCTCACCGACGATCTGGGCACCGAGCAGCCGACCGGTCCCGCGTTCGGCGACGACCTTGATCGTCACCCAGGCGGCTCCGGGGTAGTAGTGCGCCCGCGTGGTGGACCGGACCGTGGTGCAGATCGGCTCGAAACCGGCGTCGCGGGCCTCCTGCTCGCCGAGCCCCGTGCGTGCGATCTCCAGGCCGCAGACCTTGGTGACAGCCGTCCCGAGCACGCCGGGGAACCGCGCGTACCCGCCGCCGAGGTTGATCCCGGCGACGCGCCCCTGCTTGTTCGCGATGGTGCCGAGCGCGATCGCGGTGGGCTGCTCGGTGATGCGGTGGAACACCTGGGTGCAGTCACCCGCGGCCCACACGCCCGGGACGGAGGTCGCCTGCCGCGGGTCGGTCACGATGCCACCCCGCACGCCCGTCGGGATGTCCGCGTCGCCGGCCAGCGCACTGTCGGGTCGCGCGCCGGTGCCGAGCACGATCAGGTCACAGGGCAGCTCGCCCGCATCGGTGCTCACCGCGGCCACCCAACCGTCGCCGGCCACCTCGATGCCCTGCACCTCGACGCCGAGGTGCAGCGTGACGCCCATGCCCTGCAGCGCGTCCGCGATGCGCTTCCCCATGTCCGCGTCGATCGTGGTCATGGGACGCTCGCCGCGGTCGACCAGGTCGACGTCGATCCCGCGCTCGATCATCGCCTCGGCCATCTCGAGGCCGATGTAGCCGGCCCCGATGATCACGGCTCGTCGCGGATCCCGGTCCGCGATCGCATCCAACACCCGCTGGCCGTCGTCCAGCGACTGCACGCCGAACACCCCCGGGGCGTCGATGCCGTCCACCGGTGGGCGCAGCGGCCGGGCCCCGGTGGCGATCAGCAGGGCGTCGTAGTCGTGGGAGCGCACCCGGTCCGTGGCCAGGTCCCGCACGTCCACCCGGGCCGCCTGCGTGTCGATGTCGACGACCTCGTGACGGATGTGCACGTCGATCTGCTGACGGTCGCGGAACTCCTGGGGATGACGGGCGATCAGCTCCTCACGCTCGTCCACCACCCCCCCGATCCAGTAGGGGATCCCGCACGCCGAGTAGGACGTGGCGGTCCCTCGCTCGAAGGCGAGGATCTCCAACTTGTCCGCCGCGCGCCGTCGTCGGGCCTGTGACGCCCCGCTCATTCCGGCGGCGTCACCCCCGATCACGATCAGGCGTTCGGTCATGTCGCGCCCCCTCAGGCGGTCGGGTGCTGCTCGGCCTCAGTCGGTCCGGTGCAGCTCGGCGTGCAGATGGTGGGTCTCGGGCACCTCGCCGTAGGCCATCCACAGGTCATAGCGCAGGATGTCACCGTCGAGGCGAAACGTCCGGCGCAACGCCGCCACACGCTTCGCGGTCGAGGAGCCGTCCACGACCGTGGAGCGCAGCTCGAGCACACCCGTGTCCACCGTGCCCTCCTGCACCTCGACGATCCCGGTCGGGTGCGCCAGCACCAGCTCGATGCGCTGCGGGCCGACCACGCGCAGGTACCCGCGCTCGGCGTGCATCGGCGCACCGGTCTGCGGATGCGAGGTGCGCTGTTCGTAGGCGAGGAACGGTTTGCCGACATGCCCGAAGCTGACCCGCTCGCGGTACGCGAACGCATCGATGGTCGGATAGTCGCCACGCCCGGAGCCGGTGAACACCCCGACGAGGCCGGCGAGCGGGGCCAGTGCGTCATGCAGGGGTGGCGCTCCACCGGGTGTCGGGGAATCGGCACCGGGTGTCGGGGAATCGGCACCGGGCGGGATCGATGCGGTCATGACGGCTCCGGCGGTGTTCGGGGTGCGACGACGGTAGGCCACCACGTCAGCGTCTACGTTCCGCCCATGCTGCTCGCCTCGCTCGGGATCCTCGTCGGCCTCGCCGTGCTCACGGTGGCGGCCGATCAGTTCGTGGCCGGAGCCGCCCGGCTGGCCGTCGTGATGCGCATCTCCCCGATCGTGGTCGGCGCGGTGATCATCGGATTCGGGACCAGCGCACCGGAACTGCTGGTGTCCGGCCTCGCGGGGATCCAGGGCTCGGTCGACCTGGCGGTCGGCAACATCGTCGGGTCGAACGTGGCCAACCTCACGCTCGTGCTCGGTGTCGCCGCGATGATCACCCCGATCGCCGTGCGGTCCCCGGCACTGAAGCGCGAGGCCCCCCTGTCGCTGGGTCTGACGGTGCTGTTCGCCGTGTTGATCCAGGGCGGGGTCGGCCCCGTCGAGGGTGTGGTGCTCGCCCTCGCGCTGGCGGCGACCCTGACCGTGATCGTGTGGACGGCGCGCCGGGGTGATGACGACCTCGGTGGCGAGGTCGAGGAGTATCTCCACGGCCGGCTGCCGTCGCGGCGGCGTGAGACGGTGCGCACGGCCCTGGGACTGCTCGGCACACTGGGTGCGGCACAGTTGCTGGTCGTGTCGGCGACGACGATCGCCGCCGAACTCGGGCTCAACGAGGGCTTCATCGGGCTGACCGTGGTCGCGATCGGCACCTCACTGCCGGAGCTCGCCACGGCGATCACCGCGGCACGCAAGGGCGAGACGGAGCTCATCGTGGGCAATCTGCTCGGCAGCAACGTGTTCAACAGCGGGGCCGTCGGGGCCACCGTCGGTTTCGCCGGGGCCGGTGCGGTCATCGACCCGACCATCACGACACTCGGCGTCGGCCTGATGGTCGGGATCGCGGTGCTCGCCACCGTGTTCATGGTCACCGGCCGACGGGTCGTCCGGGTCGAGGGCGTGGTCCTGCTGGTCGCCTACGCGGTGACCCTGCCGTTGTTGGCCGGCTGATGGCGACGGTCCTCGTGCTCGAACACACCACCGCGACGGGCGTCGCGGCGTTCGCGGCGACGCTCGATGCCCGCGCCGGCGCACTGCCCTGGCGCACCATCCACGTCCCGGACGGCGCACCCTTGCCGTCACTCGACGACGAGGTGGCCGGCATCCTGGCCATGGGCGGGACGATGTCCGCCACGCTCCCGACGGTCCACGACTGGATGCCCCCGGAGATCGCCTGGCTCGAACGGGCGGTCGCGGCCGACATCCCGGTGTTCGGTGTCTGCCTCGGAGCGCAGCTGCTGGGCCAGGCACTCGGTGGGCGGGTCGAGCGCCGGCCGAGCCCCGAGGTCGGCTTCCGGGCGCTGCGACGCACGACCGCCGGGCGGGACGATCCGCTCCTGGCGGGCTGGCCGGACGACGCCCCGGCGCTGCTCGTCCACGAGGACGAGGTGATCGAGCTGCCACCCGGTGCGGTGCACTTGCTCGAGGGCTCCGACGGTGCCGCGGCGTGGCGGTACGGCTCGGCGCTCGCCGTGCAGTTCCATCCGGAGGTCGCCGCCGACCAGCTGCAACGCTGGGTCGACGCGCACCTGCTCGACGCGCAGTTCGAACGCGCCGGCACCGATGCGTCGGCGCTGCTTCACGAAGCCGATCGTCGCAGCCGCTTCACCCGGGCCCAGGGACGTGCACTGCTCGGCCGCTGGCTCGACGGTCCGGTGCGGGCCCGGGCCGCCGGGTCGTAGACACGGGCGACTGCCCCACCGCCGGGTCATCGACGGCGATTCCCGCCCGCCGCCGGGCCGACGGCCGGCGGATCGTGTCAGGATCCGCCGGCGACCGCGGGGACGATCGACACGGTGTCGCCGTCCTGCAGGCTGGTGTCGAGGCCGTCGAGGAAGCGCACGTCCTCGTCACGGACGAACACGTTGACGAACCGGCGCAGCTCGCCCTCGTCATCGAGCAGGCGCGCACCGATGCCGGGGTGCTGCTCCTGCAGGTTGGCGACGACAGTGCGCAGATCACCGCCGGGCACCTCGACGACGGCCTCGCCATCGGTCAGCTTGCGCAGCGGGGTCGGAATTCGGACCTTGGGCATGATGTCTGGTCTCCAGCTTCAGGACGCGGGCGGCGGCTGCGGTGGATCAGCCGCCGAGGATCTGGTCGAGATGGTCCAGCGACGGGGCGATGGTGTGGGTCGGACCGGCCGAGTCCGCGACGGCCTCGATCGTCTTGTAGCCGTTGCCGGAGATGACGGCGACGGTGCGTTCGCCGCGGTCGATGACCCCGGCACGGACCAGCTTGACGAGGTTCGCGATGGTCACCCCACCCGCGGTCTCGGCGAACAGGCCCTCCTTCTCGGCCAGCAGCCGGATGCCGTCGACCACCTCGTCGTCGGACACGTGGGACACCGCCCCGTCGGTCGCGGCGGCGACCTTCAGGGCGTAGTAGCCGTCGGCCGGGTTGCCGATCGCCAACGACCGGGCGATCGTGTCCGCCTTCTGCGGTCGCACGTCGAGGCTGTCGCGTTCGAACGCCTCGGCGATCGGCGAACAGCCCGTCGCCTGCGCTCCACTCATCCGCGGTGTCGTTCCGGGCGCGAGCAGCCCGTAGTGCTCGAGTTCACCGAAGGCCTTGTGGATCTTGGTGAACATCGATCCGGACGCGAGCGGGACCACCACGTGGTCGGGCCGTTCCCAGCCGAGCTGCTCGATGATCTCGTAGCCGATCGACTTGGACCCCTCCGCGTAGTACGCCCGCAGGTTGACGTTGACGAAGCCCCACCCGTGGACGTCGGCGACCTCGGACGCGAGCCGGTTGACGTCGTCGTAGCTGCCCTCGACCGCGATGACGTCGGCCCCGAAGATCGCGGAGCCGACGACCTTGCCGCGCTCGAGATCGTGCGGGATGAACACGAACGTCCGCGAACCGGTGGCCGCCCCGTGGGCGGCGACCGAGTTGGCGAGATTGCCCGTCGAGGCGCAGGCGATCGTGTCGATCCCGAGCGCCCGTGCCGCCGACAGGGCGATGGTGACCACGCGGTCCTTGAACGAGCCCGAGGGGTTGCGCGTGTCGTCCTTGAGCCACAACTCGTCGAGCCCGAGGTGGGCGGCCAGACGGGGTGCCGGGCGCAACGGGGTCATCCCGGTTCCCAGGTCGACGCGGTGGTCCGGATCCGCGCTCAGCACCGGCAACAGGTCGGCATAGCGCCACAGCGACCGCGGACCGGACTCGATGCGCTCGCGCGTGACCCGCGCGGCGATCGCCTCGGTGTCGTAGGCGACCTCGAGCGGACCGAAGCAGAAGCTGCAGACGTGCAGGGCCGCGAGGTCCTCGGGCTCACCACACTCGCGACAACGCAGGCCCAGCAGATTCGGCGTCGGTGCATCGGGCGATGCGGTACGGGGGATGTCGAGTGTGCTCACGGGTGTCCTGTTCTCATCGTCGTCACCGTCCGCGTCGGGCGGACGGCCCGAGCCCGCCCCACACAGCGACGGCCTCCCCGTCGGGGAGGCCGGACGACGTCGAGACCCGTCGCAGAGTCCCACGCTCATCGACCACGCCGAGACGGGTCCGGGTTTGGCACCTTCCCACCGGTGCCGATGCGTCTCACGACGGATCGACACGATCGGGGGTTGCCGAGGTTTCGACGGGCCCGAGCCCTCCACCTCTCTGGATGAGCAACCAGTGCTCCTAGAGTGCCATCCCGCTCGGCCGACCGCCAATGCGGCCGGCATCGACCGCGACCGCCGATTCGTGCTGAGCGGTGAATGCACGCCGTCGTGCGTCGATCGGGCATCCCAGCTGACCACGGATCGGACGTCCCTCCTTGCCGGATCGTGACCCCGCCACCGCATCGACCGCCACCGCATCGACCACCACCGTCGGTGCCGCGACGGTGGCACCCGGGGGTGCCACCGGCATCCGGCGGCCACCGCCGAGCACGATGGACGTCCGCGAACTCGTGGCGGCCAAGGCGGCCACGGGTGCGACCGTGTCGGTCGTCATCCCCGCCCGCGACGAGGCCGACCGCGTCGGCGGGGTCGTCACGGCCATCCGTACCGCGCTGCAGGTGCAGGTCGGCCTCGTCGACGAGCTGCTCGTCGTCGATGCGGACTCGACCGATGACACCGGTGGAGTCGCACGTCGCGCCGGAGCCCGTGTGGTTCGCCAGAGCGAGGTGCTGCCGGCGCTCGGCACGGGTCCGGGAAAAGGCGAGGCGATGTGGAAGGGCCTGGCGGCCAGCCAGGGCTCGCTCGTCGCCTTCGTGGACGCCGACCTGACGGCGTTCGACCCGCAACTCGTGGCCCGGCTGGTGGAACCGTTGCTGCTCGATCCCGATCCGGTCCTGGTGAAGGCCGCCTACGACCGACCCCTGACGCTCGAGGGGCACCATGACCCCACGGGCGGCGGGCGCGTCACCGAGCTGCTCGCCCGGCCGGTGCTCGCCGCCCTCTGGCCGGCCCTGGCCTGGTTGGCCCAGCCACTCGGTGGGGAGTACGCCGCCCGACGCGAGGTCCTGGAGGCGCTGCCGTTCGTGCGTGGGTACGGCGTGGAACTGGGGCTGCTGGTGGACATCCACGATGCCCACGGTGCCGGGCGCATCGTGGAGGTCGATGTCGGCCGGCGCGAGCACGAACATCAACGCCTGGATGCGCTCGGTCGGATGGCCAGCGAGATCCTTCAGGTCGCGCTCCGACGTGCCGACCGCAAGGGCATCCTCGAACTCGCCGTGGAGCCGGGATGCCAACTCCCGCAACCCCGACGCTCGGAACGTGGCATCCTTGGCCGACGGGTGGCGGAGATCTCGTCGGACGAACGTCCGCCGTTGACCTCCGTACGGCGGGGTTGATGCCACCACTGGCGGGTGCACGGCCCCCGGGACGATCCGGCCCGTCGCACCTGACAACGGAACGACCCTCAGACAGCACAGCACGCCTGCAGGGCGGTAGGGTGACTACGCACCGTCACGAGCCGACCGCACAGGCGCGTCAGGAGACGAACATGAGCGACCGGCGCACCGTTCTCGTCGTCGACGACGAGCCCGACGTCCTGCTCCTCTGCCGCGTCAACCTCGAGTTCGAGGGCTACGAGGTCATCGAGGCCGCCGACGGCGAGGAGGCCATGGAGCGGGTGCGCTCCGCCCGCCCGGACGTCGTCCTGCTCGATGTGATGATGCCCAAGATGGACGGGTGGCAGGTACTGGGCGCGATCAAGGAGGATCCCGAACTCGCGGACATCCCGGTCGTGATGCTCACCGCCAAGGTGCAGGACCAGGACCAGATCCGCGGCTGGTCACAGGGCGCAGCCGACTACATCACCAAACCGTTCTCCCCATTGGCCCTGTCCCAGGTGCTCCAGGACGTCCTGGAGACCGACCCCGAGGAAGAGGCGCGTCGCCGCCAGATGATCCTCGAGAAGCTCCAGCTGCTGCGCAACAACTGACGAGCGGACCGGTCAATCGACCAGCAGGCAGGGGGCTCGCGCCCCAGCCATGACGGTGCCCGTCGATTCCTGTTCAGGTTCTGATCAGCAATTGCATGGCTTCTCCGCTGATCGACCGCTTGGACGACCGTCCGCCGGGGCGACAGGCGATGCAACGAGACCGCCCCGGTCTCCCTCGCCACCGGGAGTAGCTGCACGATGTCTGCCACCCTGTCCCGTCCGCTAGCCCGAGCCAAGCGCGCCCCTGGTGCCGGTCCGGCGCGTGCCGTCGCCGCCGGGGCTGCCACCCTCGACGACCTCATCGTCAGTTGGCGTCCGGTGCTCGACGCGCTCGGCACCAACATCTTCCTCGCCGACCTCGACCTGACCCTGATCTTCGCCAACCGCAAGGCCTGGGCGACGCTGAAGACGATCGAGCCCACCCTGCAGGCGTCGTTCGGCATCAGCGCCAAGGACATCGTCGGCGGCTCGATCCACCGCTTCCACAAGGACCCCTCACGGGTCGAACGGGTGCTGCACCAGCAGGGCTTCACCCTGCCGCACGATGCCACGTTCGGCTTCGGTGCCGTGTCCCTGTCGACCAAGATCGACGCGGTGAACGACGCCAACGGCACCCACGTCGGCTACGCGGTCGCGTGGGAGGACGTCTCCGCCCTCACCGAGTCGCAGAACGCCGTCCGGGAGCTCGGTGAACACCTCGACACGGCCGCGGCCGCCGTCGAGGAGCTCGGCGTGTCGATCGGGGAGATCGCCCGCTCCGCCAGTCAGGCCGCCGACACGACCAGCCGTGGGCTCGACGACGCCGAGCACACCCAGAAGGCGGTCCTCGAGCTCGACGACGCGTCCTCGGCCATCGGTGAGGTGGTCCGCACGATCTCCACGATCGCGGCCCAGACCAACATCCTGGCGCTGAACGCCACCATCGAGGCGGCTCGCGCCGGGGAGGCCGGCAAGGGCTTCGC
>CAYTLZ010000083.1:0-14203 GCA_964438785.1 uncultured Actinomycetota bacterium
ATGTGGACCAGACCCTCGATGCCGTCGGCGACCTTGACGAAGGAACCGAACGGCACCAGCTTGGTGACCTCGCCGTCGACGACCTCGCCGACGGCGTGCTCACGGGCGAACTTCTGCCACGGGTCCTCCTGCGTCGCCTTCAGCGACAGCGAGACGCGCTCGCGGTCCAGGTCGACGTCCAGCACCTCCACCTCGACGTTGTCGCCGACCTCGACGACCTCGCTCGGGTGGTCGATGTGCTTCCACGACAGCTCGGAGACGTGCACCAGGCCGTCGACGCCACCGAGGTCCACGAACGCACCGAAGTTGACGATCGAGGACACGACACCGGCGCGGATCTCGCCCTTCTGCAGCGAGGTGAGGAATTCGTTGCGGAACTCGCTCTGGGTCTCCTCGAGGAACTTGCGCCGCGACAGGACCACGTTGTTGCGGTTCTTGTCGAGCTCGATGATCTTGCACTCGAGCTGCTCGCCGACGTAGGGGGTGAGGTCGCGCACGCGGCGCATCTCGACCAGCGACGCGGGCAGGAACCCACGCAGGCCGATGTCGAGGATGAGGCCACCCTTGACGACCTCGATGACCGTGCCCTGCACCGTCTTGTCGCCGGTGTAGATCTGCTCGATCGTGCCCCAGGCGCGCTCGTACTGGGCGCGCTTCTTGGACAGGACGAGACGGCCCTCCTCGTCCTCCTTCTTCATGACCAGGGCTTCGATCACGTCACCGACGGCCACGATCTCGTTGGGGTCGACGTCGAGCTTGATGGACAGCTCGCGGGAGGGGATCACCCCCTCGGACTTCCAGCCGATGTCGAGCAGGACCTCGTCGGGGTCGACCTTGACGACCACCCCTTCGATGATCTTGCCCTCTTCGACCGCCGTGACGGTGCCCTCGAGCGCCGCCTCGAACTCTTCGTCGGTGAGGTCGTTCTCCACGATGGCATCGCCGGTGGAGGTCATGGAGCCGCCGGGGTCCTGCGCGACGACGACGGGCTCGTCGGCGGCCGGGGCGGTGGGCTGCGGGGCCGTGTCGGCGGCAGCGGTGGAGGTCTCGGGAGTCGGGGTGTCGGACATCGGGGTCGGGTCTCTTCGGTCAGCGGATGGATGGACGGGGAGTGCAGATTGGGACATGCGGTGCAACGCGTCGGTGGGCCGAGCGACGTGGCGAGGTGTCCCGGCATGTTCCCTGATCACCGCGCCGGGTCGACCCTGATGGGTCAACCCCGGTGATGGCGGGCACGCGGGCAACAGCGGTTGCCACCGACAGGCGGTCAGGGTCGCACCACCCCCGGCCCCTGTCAACGTGGGACGCGCGCCATCCGACCGGACTCGTAGGCTCCCGGGTGCGGTCGGCAGGGCCGGGTGATCGAGTCGAACGACAGGAGCACGCACCATGGCGGACGGGACACCGGACCGGGTGCCGGACGGACCGCTGCCCGAGGGGCTGCGCCGCGACCCCGATGGACGCACGCGCTGCTGGTGGGCTGGCGACGATGCGACCTACGTCGCCTACCACGACACGGAGTGGGGAATCCCCGTCCACGACGACGTCCGGCTGTTCGAGAAGCTCTGTCTCGAGGGCTTCCAGGCCGGCCTGTCCTGGCTGACGATCCTGCGCAAGCGCGACGCCTTCCGGGAGGTCTTCGCCGGGTTCGAGCCGGCGAGCGTGGCGCGGCTCGACGACCGCGACGTGCAACGGTTGCTCGCGGACGCCCGGATCGTGCGCCACCGGGGCAAGATCGAGGCGGCGATCGGCAACGCCCGGGCGACCCTCGACCTCGTCGCCGACGAGGACTCACTGGCCACCTTCGTCTGGCGCTACGCCCCCGACGACCACGTGGCTCCCCGCTCGATGCACGATGTGCCGGCGACCACGCCCGAATCCACCGCGTTGTCGAAGGACCTCAAGCGGCGTGGCTTCCGCTTCATCGGGCCGACCACGGCGTATGCGTTCATGCAGTCCATGGGCCTGGTCGACGACCACCTGGTCGGTTGCACCGCACGCGCCGACTCCCGATGACGTCGCGCTAGCACGAGCCAGTCGCGCCGGACCCACGATCGACGCGAACCCGCGACCGACCGCGCTCGGTGGTGGGCCGTACGGCGGCCGGCCACCGGGGACTACCCTGACCGCTCGCCACCGAGCCCGTTCGTGCTCTACCCCGTCCGTGTCGGGAGTCCGTCGTGATCCGTCGTCGTCTCCGCCGCGCCGTGCGTCGCCGGGTCGAGCTCGAACGGCAACCTGACGACCTGCCCAAGACCGGACTGTTCATCGAGCCGCTGCGCGTGACCCGGCTCGACAGCCTCGAGGTGGAGTCGCTGGACGACGGCCAGCACCGGGTCACCTTCATGGTCGAGATCCGGGACGCCGAGGACAAACGCTGCTCGGACATCGCGGTCGACGCCACGATCGGTGGCCCGGAGCGGGCCGCCACTCTCCAGGCCACGACCGACATGTTCGGTCGGGTCCGGTTCCGGATGACCGGCCCGACGGGTCGCTACACGATCGAGCTGCTGGAGGTCGCCGCCAAGGCGCTCGACTGGGCCCGCGACGCAGGTCCGAGCGCCGCCGAGCAGGTGGTGGACGCGTGACCCCGGCCCGCAACCGCGTACGCCCGTCGCGATGAGCGAGGGTGCCCGCTGGCCTAAGTCGCGGGCACGGGTGCGCTCGCGTCACGCCCCCGCGCGATGGGATCCGGACCGTCCCGGCGAGGATCTGCCCTCCCTGGGGGTCACCGTCGTCCTGACGGTGCTGGGGCTCGCGCTGTTCGCCGCGTGCGCCTGGGTGGCACCCGGTGTGACGGCCGGCCTGGCCGCCGCGCTGCTCATCTGGAGCGTGGCGGTGGAGGTGACCGGCAACACCGTCAGCACCCGGCTGGGGTCGCCGCTGCACCGACTGCTGTGGGTGCTACTGCGGCCGGCCTACGTGCTGGGATTCGTGGTCTGGGCGGTCGTCGAGGCCTTCCTGGAGCTCGTGTTCGGATGACGGGGCGAACCGATGATCGCCGCCAGCACGGTTGCGTCGTCATCGGTGTGATCGACCCAGGCGTCCACGCCCGCTCGGAACGCGGCGTCGAACCAGGTGGTCCCCTGCCCGATCACGACCATCCGGCGCGACGGGTCCTCCCGGTGCTTGCGCCGCAACCGGACGATCAGTTCGCCGTCCTCGGAATCCGGGCCGAGGGTCACGACGACGACCAGAGGTCGTTCGCAGGCCGCGTCCGCGGGCAGCGCTACGACGAACGACCCGGTGGCGTTCGCCAGTCGTTGCAGCCGATCCCGTGTGGCCGGGTCGCAGCGGTCGACCGCGACGTGCGGGCGCAGTGGGCTGCCCGACGGTCGGTGGGCCTGCCCGACGAACGGGCGGGCGGTCCTGCGCAGCGCCCGTGGGAGCATCCGCAACCTCCTCGGCGGGTCGGGCGGGCTACTCGAGCCGCGTCCGACGCTCGATCGTGCAGTGGTAGACCCCGGCGGGCGAGGTGACCGTCACGCGGTCCCCCGGGTGGCGCCCGAGCACGGCCGCAGCCAACGGCGCATCCATCGAGGTCCGGTGTTCGTCCATGCCGGCTTCAACCGGATGCACGATGAGGAAGCTCTCGACGTCGCCGTCCGGGAACCGGACCTCGATTTCGTCCCCCACCTCCACGATGGACGGATCATCGCGCACGTCGGCCGGGGCGACCGCGTTACGCAGCACCTGGGTCAGGGCCTCCACCTGCTCGACGAGGCGCTGGTGCTCAGCGACGAGCTGATCGGTGCGCTCGTTGTGGAGCTCCACCTCGATGTCGGCGAGCCGGGCGGTGATGCGGTCATGACGCGCCTGGAGCCAGGTCCGTCCGGCCCGGGTCAGGATCGGCCGGGTACTGGTGGGTGAAATGGTGGCATCGGCGACCACGGTCGACCTCCCGAGAAGAGCATCACGAATCGTGAAGCATTGCTTCATGATATCGTCAAAGCTGAACCTAGCTCGCCGGACCCAGACTCCACAGGAGCTCGGTGGGGTGCGGCCCGGGGTTCGCCCACCCGCTCAGCGCGGCAGCGGTCAGCACCACGGCATCGCCCTCGTGGAAGGTCTCGGTCCGTCCCTCGAGTTGCAGATCGAGGACACCGCGGAGCACGACCACGGTCTCGGCCGACTTGACCGCGAACGGCTGTCGGTCGCCGCTCGCGCCCGGGTCGAGCTCCAGCATCCAGGTGACGTCACCCTGGGGGCCATCGGCGACACGTTCGGCGTGCAACCCCTCCTGGAGGCGGACACGCTCACGGCCGCTGCGCCGTGAAACCCGATACCCCCGATCGGGGAACGATTCGGGCCCGAAGGGCACCTCGAGGACCTCCCAGAGGCGCACGAGCGTGTCACCCGACGGCCCCCGCACACCACGCTCGACCTGGGACAGGGCGGACGGGGTGATGCCGACCCGGCGCGCGAGTTCCGTCTGGGACAGTCCGCGCGCCAGCCGCTGGTCCCGGACGGCCCCGCCGAGGCGCGCCCGGGCGGTGACCGGCGAGTCGGTCGGGCGCAGGTCGCCGTCGACGACCTCCGCATGGATACTGCGTCCGACGACATCGGGACGACGCCCATCGGCCTTGCGAACCGTGAGTCGCAGCCGACCGTCATCGCCGTCGAGTTGCACGACGACCTGCGTGATCTCCTCGAGCCGTCGCAGGAAACTCGGTCGGTGCTGATCCGTTTGGATCGGCCACACGGCGAGGCTCCTGCGCCGATAGAGACGTGGGCAGATCGCGAGAAACAGCTCCAGTGCGGCGTCGGGACCCCATCGATCCGGCACGGCGGCGAGTGGATCGAACACGAAGGCAGCCCCGCTCCCGAGCTCGTCGTCGATGGCCTCAAGGCCAGCCAGCGCCTCGGTGAATCCGGCATCGGGGGCGATCGAGTCCTCGAACATGGAGCGCCGTCCGGTGGTGGCCGGTGACCAGTCGACAACCCGGATCCCGTCCGGAACGGGCTGCTCCGGTGCGTCGAGGAGGCGGACCACCACCAGGGGCACCTCGCCGCGTGCCGCCGCGATGAACCGCGAGACCAACAACTCGACGGGGGTCCCGGCGGCACCGACTACCACCAGGTTGTCGCCGACGTGGACCCCGTCGATCAGCTCGTCGAGCAGGGGCGTGCCGCTGGTGGTGGTCTGCGACACGACGGACTCCCTCGGCGACTGGCGGTCCTGCGACTACGGAGGAACGGTAGTGCGGTCAGGAGGCGATTTCGTCCACGGCACCGTGCTTCCTGGCCGCCAACGCCGTCGCGATGCGATCGACGCCGAGCACGGTCGCGGCGGTCCGCATCGGCAGCTGCCGGGACTCGGCCACGTGCCAGAGCTCGTGGAGGGCGGTCGCCATCTTCGCAGCCAGTCGGTCGGCGACCACCGCCTCGCTCCATCGCTGGGCCCGCCGGTTCTGCTGCCACTCGAAGCACGACACGGTGACCCCGCCGGCGCTGGCGAGCACGTCGGGGATGATGGTGATCCCCCGGTCGACGAGCACCGCGTCCGCGTCGGGGGTACAGGGACCGTTGGCCGCTTCGGCGACGAGTCGCGCCCGGACGGCCTCGGCCTCCGGTTGCTCGACCGCGCCCTCGAGGGCCGCAGGGACCAGGATCTCGCAGTCGAGCGCGAGCAGGTCACTTGCCGAGACGAGCTCGACACCCGGATGGTGGATCACCGACCCGTGTGCGGCCTTGGTGGCCGTCACGGCCGTGACGTCGAGACCACTGGGATCGTGGATCGCGCCGCGGCTGTCGCCGAGTCCGACCACCCGGAGCCCGTCGGCCTGGAGCATCCGCGCGAGGTGGGCACCGGCGTTCCCGAAGCCTTGAATGACGACCCGGGCGTCGCTCGGCAGGCCGAGACGTTCGGCGCTGGCGAGGATGACCGCACGGCAACCCGCGGCCGTCGCCGTGTCGCGGCCGAGCGAGCCGCCGGCCGCGATCGACTTGCCCGTGACCACGGCCGGTGTCGCCCGGCCGATGACCCGGGCGTACTCGTCCGCGATCCAGTCCATGTGCCGCGCACCGGTGTTGACGTCCGGTGCCGGCACGTCGACGTCCGGCCCGATGTTGCTGGCGATCGCCCGGGTATAGCTCCGGGTGAGTGACTCGAGCTCGAACTCGCTCAGCGCCTTCGGATCGATCGTGATGCCGCCCTTCCCGCCGCCGAGCGGCAGGTCCATCAGCGCCGTCTTGACGCTCATCAGCGTCGCGAGCCCGGCGACCTCCTCGGGCGTCACGTCCGCGTGAAAGCGGGTTCCGCCCTTCGCCGGTCCCCGGGCGGTCGAGTGCGCCACCCGATAGCCGGGTACGACGCGGACGTCACCCGCGTCGGTGACGTAGGGCACCTGCACGGCCAAGGTCCGCTCGGGCTGGCGCAGGCTCGCACGGATCCAGTCATCGAGCGCGAGCTCGTCCGCGGCGTGGTCCAGCGCGTCGAGCGCCAGGTGATGCAGATCGATCGTCATCCGAGCTACCTCCGGGTGCAGCGCACGGACGACGCACCGGACGGCAGCACGGACTCGCCCGAGCGGGGCGGGAATGACGCGCCTGTGCGTCACGATAAACCATATCGATGAAGCTCTGCTTCATACAAGACCAACACTCGCGGCTGGTGCCTCCCGATCGGCACCGCTGGGCGCTCGCCGCGGCACACCGATCTGGGTCGACGACGGCGTGGGCCACCGGGTCAACGCCCAGCTCAGTGCTTCTGGGCCTCGAACCAAGTCGGGCCGAACGCGGTGTCGACCTCCAGCGGTACGGCCAGCTCCGCCACCCCGGCCAGCGTGGTCACCACCAGCTCGCGGGCCGCGTCCAGCTCACCCTCCGGCACCTCGAGGATGACCTCGTCGTGAACCTGCAGCAGCTGCTGGGTCACGAGCCCGGACCGGTCGAGCGCCCGCTGCAACTCGATCATGGCGAGCTTGATGATGTCGGCGGCCGTGCCCTGGATCGGCGCGTTCAGGGCCATCCGCTCGGCCATCTGCCGCCGGTTGCGGTTGTCGGAGCGCAGGTCCGGCAGATAGCGCCGCCGCCCGAACATGGTCGTGGTGTAACCGTCACGGGTCGCGGCCTGCACGGCCTCGTCGAGGAAGGCGCGCACGTCGGGGAACCGCTCGAAGTAGGCGTCGACGATCGCCTGGGCCTCGTCGGGCGGGATGCTCAGCTGCTGCGACAGGCCGTAGGAGGTCAGCCCGTAGGCCAGGCCGTAGTTCACCGCCTTGGCGCGGTCACGCAGCGCCCCGTCGACGTGTTCGAGGGGCAGGTCGAACACCTTGGCGGCGGTGGTGGCGTGCACGTCCTCGTTCGAGCGGAACGCGGTCAATAGCCCCTCGTCCCCGGACAGGTGCGCCATGATCCGCAGCTCGATCTGCGAGTAGTCGGCGACCAGCAGCTGCTCGAAACCCGCACCGACGGTGAAGGCCCGACGGATCTCCCGGCCCTCGGCCCGACGCACGGGGATGTTCTGCAGATTCGGATGTGACGACGACAGCCGGCCGGTCGCCGCGATGGTCTGCGACAGCGTGGTGTGGATGCGTCCGGTCTGCGGGTCGACCAGTGGTGGCAGCGCATCCACGTAGGTCGACAGCAGTTTGGACAGCTCACGCCACTCCATGATCGCCGGCACGATCGGATGCGCGTCGGCGAGGTTGGTCAGCGCCTGCGCATCGGTGGTGTAGCCCGTCTTGATGCGCCGGGTCTTGGGCAGCCCGAGCTCCTCGAACAGCACCTGCTGCAGCTGCGGCCCGGAGCCGACGTTGAACGTGCGTCCGGCGTGGTCGTGGACCTCGTGCTCCAACGCCTCGACCCGTTCGGCCAGCCGGGCACGGATCTCGTCGAGCACGTGCAGATCGAGGGTGATGCCGATGCGTTCCATACGCGCCAGCACCGGCGCGAGCGGCAACTCGATGTCGTCGTGCAGGTCACGCTGGTCGCGATTGTCGAGCGCCTCGCCGAGGAACGTCGCCAGTTCCCGGGTGGCCTCGGCGGCGAGCGCCCGTTCCTCGAAGGGTTCGTCGGCGTCGACGTCGAGGCTGAGCTGATCGCCCGCATCCGCGTCGTCGGCCACCTCGATGGAACGTTGCAGGTGCTGCAGGGACAGCCGATCGAGCTCGAAGCTGCGCTGTTCCGGGTTGAGCAGGTAGGCGGCGAGTTCCGTGTCCAGGGTCACGCCACTGACCGTCCAGCCCCGGCCGACCGCGGCATGGTCGAGGGTCTTGAGATCGTGGGTGACCACCGGTCGGGTCGGATCCGACAGCAGTGCGGCCAGCGCGGTGCGGTCGTCGTCGTCGAGTTCGTCGAGCGGCGCACTGATCGGGTCGCGTTCCGCGGCCGCCAGCCCGACCGCCTGCCAGGTCACGTGCGGCGGCTGGTCCGTCACGACCGCCACGACCGCGACGGCACCGCGCACGCCGTCGAGCCAGGCGGTCAGTCCCCCGGCCTCGAGCCGCTGCGGGGTGCGGTCGAACCCGCTCGCCGCCGCCTGCTCCTGCTCACCGAGCACCTCGGTGACGAACCGGTCGTAGAGCGCCCGGAACTCCAGGGTCCCGAACAGCTCGCGCACGGCCGCCGCGTCGATGCCGCCGCGCCGCAGATCCGCGAGGTCGAAGGCCACCTCGACGTTCCGACGCAGGGTCATGATGCGCTGGTTCGCCTCGACCTGCTCGCGGTGCTCGGCCAGCATGGCCGGGACCTTCTTGCCGCCGACCTCGTCGAGGTGGTCGTAGATGCCCGCGATGTCGCCGAACTGCGTGACCAGCTTCGCGGCGGTCTTGTCGCCCACGCCGGGGACACCGGGCAGGTTGTCGGAGTTGTCACCCCGCAGCGCCGCCAGATCGACGTACGAACCGGGTGGCACCCCGTAACGCTCCTCGACCGCCGCCGGGTCCATCTCGGCCATCTCCGTGATGCCGCGCAGGGTGTAGAGCACGGTCAGGTGCTCGTCGACCAGCTGCATCGCGTCCCGGTCGCCGGTGACGATGTAGGCGTGGAAGCCCTCGTCGATCGCCCGGCCGGCGACGGTCGCCAGGACGTCGTCGGCCTCGATGCCGGCCACCTCGACGACCGGGATCTCGAGCACCGCGAGCACCTGCTTGATCAGGTCGACCTGCGGGCGGAACTCGTCGGGCGGCGCGGCCCGGTTCGCCTTGTAGGCGGGGAACGCCGCCGTGCGCTCGACGTCGCGGCCCTTGTCGAACGCGACCGCGATCGCGTCGGGGTTCCGATCGGCCAGCAACTTGATCAGCATCGAGGTGAAGCCGTACACGGCATTGGTGAGCTGCCCCGTCTGCGTGCGCAGCGTGTCGGGCAGCGCGTAGAAGGCGCGGTAGGCCAGCGAATGCCCGTCGAGCAGCACGATCGAGCGACGCGCATCGGATCCGGACACCAACGGCCCCCTCGAGGCTCGGCGACGTGGGTCCAGAGCCTAGGACCTCGCGCACGGCCCGTTCGACGACCCGTAGGCTGCCGGCGAACCTCCCGACCACCCCATCGCCCCGCCCCGACGGAGCCCGACGATGTCCGCCACCCCGTCCGAGCCGCCCGCACCCACCCCGGCAGCCCCACCCGCCGTGTTCGACGTCGACGCCGCCACCTTCGCGACCTCCGTCATCGCCCGGTCCCACCAGGTCCCGGTGGTCGTCGACTTCTGGGCCGGCTGGTGCGGCCCGTGTCGGACGCTCGGTCCCATGCTGGAGGCCGCGGTCGAGGCCCGCGACGGCGAGGTGCTGCTCGCCAAGGTCGACGTCGACGCCAATCAGGAGCTCGCCCAGCGCTACCGCGTGCAGGGCATTCCGCAGGTCATCGGGTTCCGGGACGGCGAGGTCATCGACTCGTTCACCGGGGTGGTCCCGGCCGGCCAGCTCGACACCTTCCTCGACGGTCTTCGTCCCAGCGGGGCGGACCGGGCCGTCGCCCGTGCCGGCACGCTGTCCGGTGACGACGCCGAGGCGGCATTGCGGGAGGCGCTGGCACTCGACCCCGGGCACCGGCAGGCCGCCCTCACCCTGGCCGAACTCGTCGTGGCCGACGACCCCGAGCAGGCGTTGGAGCTCATCCGCGCCCACCGTCCGGACCCCCGCGCCGAAGCGGTCGCCACCCGCGCCGGTCTCGTCCGTGACGGCGGTGGGGACCTCGAGGCACTCCGTGCCCGGGCCGAGGCAGGCGACCCCGACGGTGAGGCATCGCTGGCGCTCGGGCGCGCACTCGCGGCCGAGGAGCACTACGAGGAGGCGATCGACCGGCTCCTCGGCGCGATCGAGCGCGGCGGCGAGACGCGCGAACCGGCCCGTGAACAGCTCGTCGCGCTGTTC
Source organism: uncultured Actinomycetota bacterium (assembly GCA_964438785.1). Taxonomy (GTDB): domain Bacteria; phylum Actinomycetota; class Nitriliruptoria; order Nitriliruptorales; family Nitriliruptoraceae; genus PWLR01. The sequence continues at coordinate 10,311 of CAYTLZ010000083.1, forward strand.
GGCGTCCTCGGGGCCGACGACCCGCGCGTCACCGCCGCCCGCCCGCGACTGGCCCGGGCGCTGTTCTAGAGGCCCGCTGCACCGGACGACCGCACATCCGTGGGGTCGAGGTGGCAGGCTCCCCCCATGGACACCAACCACGACACCACCTCCACGCCCGGGATCGGCAGCGACGCCGCCCCCGGATCCACCCCGCCCGTCGCCGGGGCCGCCGACCTGCCCGCGCGGCCGGTGGCGGCGAGCCGGGTCACGCTGTCGCGCGTCATGACGCTGCTCGATGCGAACTCCGTGGGCAACGTCCACGGCGGTGTGATCATGCGGGAGGTCGACACCACCGCGGGGATGGCGGCGGTCCGGCATGCCGCCGGCAAGGTCTGTGTCACCGCGGCGATCGACGAGTTGAGCTTCCGCGAGCCGGTGCACATCGGCGATCTGCTGCTGGTCACCGCGTCGGTCAACGACGTGGGGCGCACGTCGTTGGAGGTCGGCGTGAAGGTCGAGGCCGAACCCTGGCGCGGCGGGGAGCGCCGACACACCACCAGCGCCTATCTCGTCATGGTGTGCCTCGACGAGGACGGCCGACCGAGCGCCGTGCCCCCACTCGAGGTCGAGACCGACGACGAGCGACGACGTCAGGCGCAGGCGCGGATCCGTCGCCAGGTCCGCAAAGAACGCCTCGCGCGCATCGGTGCGTGGCAACCGGAGACGGGCTGAGCACGTCCGCGGGTCGACCGCGTCGAGGCCCCGGACCCCTCGATCGAAGGGATCCCGGACGTGGTCGACTCATCACACGACCAATACGTGGTCGAAACCTCGTTGCAACGCAGGCTGCGTAGCTTTCGCCCTGTCATCCGCCAGTGACACGACGGGGTTCGCAAGTCGGACGTTCGTCATCGGACGCCGGGATGGGGTTGCCACTCTCCCTCTCCCGCCGGTCGCCCCACCCGGCGTCCGCTCGTCCCACCCGACCCGGCCGCGTGCCACGCCGCCGGGTCGTGTCATGTCGTGCCGGCGGGTCGTGTCGTGCCGGCGGGACGGCCGGCCGGTCGGTCCTCGCGCGCGCACCGACGACCGTCACCGCGGACCGGGACGGTGGCCGACCGGGGACTCAGTCGTCGAGCCGTTCGATGATCTGCTCGGCGACCTGACGCATCGTCAGACGCCGTTCCATCGCCTGGCGCTGCACGAACCGGAAGGCATCGTGTTCCGACATGCCCTCGTGCTGCTGCAGCAGCCCCTTGGCGCGCTCGACGCGCTTGCGGGCCTCGAGCCGACCCTGCAGGTCGTCGAGTTCCTGCTCGAGTCCCGACATCTCGCGGAACCGACCGGAGGCGATCTCGACCGCTGGCAGCAGGTCGTGCTTCTGGAACGGCTTGACGAGATAGGCCATGGCACCGGCACGGCGTGCCTTCTCGACGAGATCGCGCTGGCTGAACGCGGTCAGGATGAGGATCGCCGCCAGACGTTCCTTGGCGATCTCCTCGGCTGCCTGGATCCCGTCCATGACGGGCATCTTGACGTCCAGGATCACGAGATCCGGCCGCAGTTCGCGCGTGAGTCGCACCGCGGAGGCACCGTCGGCGACCTCGGCGACCACCTCGAAGCCCTCCTCCTGGAGCATCTCCTTGAGGTCGAGCCGGATCAGCGCCTCATCCTCCGCGATGAGCACGCGTGTCGGCGAGGTCGACGACGCGTCGGCGGTCGAGGTCGGGCTGGTCTCGGTCACGGGGGCTCCTGTGGCGCATCAGGTCGCGTCGGCGTCGATCAAGCGCTCGAGCAGCTGATCACGCTCGGCGAGCAGGTCGTCGATGCGTCGTTCGGCGGTTTCCAGTGCCTGCCGGTGACGATCGAGATCGGTTCGGGCCGTGCGGTGTTCACGATCGGCGATGGGCGTCTCGGCGACGAGTTGGCGGATCCGGGCGTCGTCGGCGATCTGCTGGAGATGCGCCACCTGTTCGCGCAGGATCTCGCACGCCGCGCGTTGACGTCGGACCTCGTCACCGATCCTGGTGAGTCGATCGTGAAGCTTCGCGGTTCTGCGGGTCGTTGCCGTGTCGGCACCTTCAGTTGTTCAACGGTCGGTGATCGGTCTGGACGCCGTGGCAGTACCCCCGGTGGGACTCGAACCCACAAGCCACTGAGGGCAGACGATTTTGAGTCGTCCCTGTATGCCAATTCCAGCACGGGGGCGTGCGTGTCGAACCGTCGCTCGGACCGGTCGGGCGATCATCCTAGCCGTCGACACCGACGGATCCGGAACGCGGTCCGGGTCGCCGTCACGAGGGCGGCGCACCGCCCGGACCGATCGGCTCGGCCACCGTCCGACTGGCCATCTCCCGGCCACCGGGTTAGCGTTGTGGTCCAGTACCGCCATCACCGACGCGAGCGCGCCTCAGCTCGCCACCGCAACGAGCCGGCCCACGCCGGCATGACCGGCAGGGCAGCCGGTGGGTCGACACCCGTGTCGACGCGCTTCGCCCTCCGTCGTGATGATGCCCGAAAAGCCCCCACGCGGAGGACCGCCACCAGGTGAGCTACTTCACGGACTTTCTCACCCGTCCTGCCGTGCAGGATTCACTGGCCACGGAGTTCGTGAACCACCTCTACCTCGTCGTCGTGTCGACGTCGGTCGCGATCCTCGTCGGTCTGCTGCTCGGGATCACGGCCCACCGGGTGACGTCACTGCGCTCCCCCATCGTCAGTGCCACCTCGACGATCCTGACCATCCCGTCGCTGGCGCTGTTCGCGCTGTTCATCCCCATCGTCGGCATCGGTAACCGGGGTCCGATCCTGGCCATGATGCTCTACGCCCTGCTGCCGATCGTGCGCAACACGGTCTCCGGGCTCTACTCGGTCGACAACGCCGTCGTGGAGTCCGCCAAGGGCATGGGCATGAGCGCCACCAAGCGTCTGTGGCGGATCGAACTCCCGAACGCCTGGCCGGTCATGCTGGCCGGCATCCGGGTCGCCACGCTGCTGGTCGTCGGGATCGCCGCCATCGCCGTGCTCGTCGGTGGTGACGGACTCGGTGTCCTGATCTACCAGCAGGGCGTCCGCCGCATCGGCTCACCCGGGGCCTTCGAGTTCCTGATCACCGGCACGATCGCCACCGTGATCCTGGCCGTGATGATCGACCTGCTCTACCTGCTCATCGGCCGTCTGACCATTCCGCGAGGTCTCCGTGACTGACACCATGATCGAGCTCAAAGAGCTCACCAAACGCTATCCCGGCCAGGAAGCACCGGCCGTCGAGCGCCTCTCGCTGGAGATTCCCCGCGGCGACATCGTGGTGTTCGTCGGTCCGTCGGGTTGCGGCAAGACGACCAGCCTGAAGATGATCAACCGCATCATCGAGCCGACCTCCGGCCAGATCATCATGGATGGCCAGGACGTCACCACCATCGACCCCAACCAGCTGCGCAGGCGCATCGGCTACGTGATCCAGCAGATCGGCCTGTTCCCGCACATCCGCGTCGGCGACAACGTCGCGACGGTCCCGAACCTGCTCGGTTGGGACAAGGAGCGCACCGACGCGCGCGTGGACGAGCTCCTCGACATCGTCGGCCTGCCGCCCGACCAGTACCGCGAGCGCTTCCCCAAGGAGCTCTCGGGTGGCCAGCGCCAACGTGTGGGTGTCGCCAGGGCCCTGGCCGCGGACCCGCCGGTGCTGCTGATGGACGAGCCCTTCGGTGCGATCGACCCGATCACCCGCACCCGCCTGCAGAACGAGTTCCTCCGCCTGCAGGAGGAGCTGCAGAAGACGATCTGCTTCGTCACCCACGACATCGACGAGGCCGTGAAGATGGGTGACCGGATCGCCATCCTGCGGGAGGGCTCCCGGGTCGCGCAGTTCGCCACGCCGGAGGAGATCCTCACCAACCCGGCCAACGAGT
>CAYTLZ010000084.1:0-14064 GCA_964438785.1 uncultured Actinomycetota bacterium
GTGGTGGAGGTGAACGGATTTGAACCGTCGGCCCCTTCGTTGCGAACGAAGTGCTCTGCCAGGCTGAGCTACACCCCCAGGGCCTCACGTCGACCGGTACCGGTCAGGATCGGACGCCGGCGGATGGTAGCCGCGCCCCGTTGTCGTGGCGAACGGAGCCACGCTGACGGCCACCGCCAGACGCCGCCACGCCGCGACAGCACCACGCCCGCGTCAGCGTCCGCTCACCTCATCCAGTGCCGCGCGATGCGCCTCGAGCGCTCGAACCAGGTCACGCTGCCCGGCCGCGGTCGTGAGATCGCCGCGGGTGCGCTCGGTGATGGCCCGTGCGCTGTCCGTCGCCCGCCGCAGCCCGCGGGTCAGGCCGTCGGGCACGTCGATGGTGGTCAACGCGGACAGGATCTCCTGCATCAACGCCAACATCCGCTCGGCCTCGTCGAGGTCACCGCGACGGACCCGGTCGAGTGCCGCACGGCGCAGCTCCCCCACGGTCTCCGCGAGACCGTGCAGCCAGGCCACGTCGTCGACGCCGATCGCCTCCGGACCCTCGATCGCCCCGCCCGTGACCGCCGCGCGGGTCAGGATCGCCTCGGCGACCTCCTTGGCCGCGTCACTGATGAAGCCGGCGTGCCGAACCGTCGGATGCGGCGCGCAGGCCTCGATGGCCGAGGCCAGCGACCGCCGAGCCTCGGCGATCAGTTCGTCGGCGCGGTCGCGCTCGTCGCGGTGGATCGCCCGGATCGCGTTCGCCGCGGAGCGGATGGCGTCGCGCGAATCGGCGAGCCCGACCTCCCGGGCGTCGTGACGCGCGACGAAGCGTGCCCGGATCGGCTCGCTGAGCGCGAGCAGATCGTCATCGGAGGCCACGTCAGTCGTCCCAGCGACGCAGACGCACCGTGGTCGAGCCCGCCCACGGGTCGCTCGCCGGACCCGCACCGACGCCGGCGTGCACGCCGGTCGTCCCCGTCGCCCGGTCCGTGACGTCGATGACCGCCTGGTCGCGGTGCAGGTCGAGGTCGGCGACGACCCGCCGGGCCTCGTCGCGTTGCAGCTTCAGGTGACGGAGCACACCGACGTACGCGGCGGTGCCGGCGATGGCGATGGCGAACAGCGGCCACGCCCAGCTGCCGAACAGGACGCTCAGCACCAACGTCGCCGCGACGCTGGCGAGCGCCCGGATGAACCACGCCTCACGCCGGGCCTGGATCGGGCTCTGCCGCCTGGCCGGCATCGGCGGCGGTGCACCCACATCGCCGTGGAACGGCCGTTCGACGATCCGTCCGGCATCACCGGGAACCATCAGCCCACGACCGTTCGCGGTCCGACCCATGTTCGACTCCTCGACGTCGGTGCGTAGAACGTCCATGGCGCGTTCGAACCCTCCGACGGTGACGTGTGGCGAGCTGCTCCTGGAACGGAAGGCGCTGGGGACGAGCAGTCCGGCCCAGATGAGGACCAGCAGCAGGATGACCAGCGGTTCGTTCACCGTTCCACCACGGCGTCGCCTCCGCGCCGCCCCGGGGTGGGGTGACGGCTGCTGGACGGTAACACCGCGCCTCGGACGCACGAAGCACCCCGAACAGGGGAAGGAGATGCTCCAACGGCCGAGGTGGAAAGTTAGCGCCTGGTGGCCGACCGGTAGACCGCGATGCCCCGGCCGTGCGTCCGGCGGGCACGCGGTCCAGGCGACCGCACACGTCAGGGCAGTTCGATGTCCCCGGAGCGGCCGCCCGTCTTACGCCGCAGGCGCAGATCGGTGATGACCACATCGCGTTGCACGGCCTTCAGCAGGTCGTAGAGCGTCAAGGCCGCCACGCCGGCGGCGGTCATCGCCTCCATCTCGACCCCGGTGCGATCCGCGGCGGTGGCCGTCGCGGTGACGTCCGCGGTGCCGGCGTCCGCGTCGACGACGACCTCCACCTCGACCGAGGTCAGGGCGATGCCGTGACACAGCGGGATCAACTCCGGCGTGCGCTTGGCCGCCTGGATCCCGGCGATCCGTGCCACGGGCAGAGCGTCACCCTTGGGCAGTCCGCCGTCGGCGAGCAGCCGGGCCGTGGCGGGGGTCATCCGGACCTGACAGGCCGCGACCGCCGTGCGCACGGTGATCTCCTTGGCCGCGACCTCGACCATCCGGGCGTGACCGCGGGCATCGAGGTGGGTGAGTGCCTCACCGTCGGGCGGCAGGTCGGCGCTCATTCGACCAGCAGGTGCACACGCACCTCGTGCCCGGCGACGATCTGCGTCACGTCCTCCGGCACGACGGCCAGTCCGTCCGCCGAGGCGATCGACGAGATCACGTGCGAGCCCTGGTGGCCGGTCGGGGTGGCCGTCCACCCCTGGTCGTCGCGGGACAGGGTCACCCGCAGGTAGCCCCGCTTCGCGGTGGGCGAGGTCAGCGTCTCAGCGGCACGGGCGGTGACCGTCGGACGTTGCACGTCGCGACGCCCCTGCAGGTGGCGGATCGCCGGACGCACGAACGCCTCGAACGACACGAACGACGACACCGGGTTGCCGGGCAGACCGATCACGGGGGTGTTCGCGATCCGGCCGCGGATCTGGGGCATCCCGGGCTTCATCGCGACCTTGACCGAGGTCACCTCGCCGAGCCGACCGATGACCTCGGGCAACAGGTCGTGGGTCCCGGCGCTCGCACCGCCGGAGCAGATGAACAGATCCGCGTGACCGAGGTTGGTGTCGAACGCGTACATCAGCGCCTTGCGGTCGTCACGCACGATCCCCACGGAGAACGGCACGCCGCCGGCCGCGCGCACCATCGCGGCGAGCATCGGCCCGTTGACGTCCCGGATCTGACCGGGGCCGGGCTCGTGCTGGGCCGGGACCAGTTCATCGCCGGACACCAGGATCACGACCCGCGGGGGCGGGATGCACGACACGCGGGTCACCCCGGCGGCCGCCAGCAGCGCGAGATCCGCGGGTGCCAGGCGTCGACCGGCGGCGACCAGCGCCTGACCGGGCTGCAGGTCCTCCCCGGGCTGACGCACGTTCTGGCCGCGTCGCACCGCGCGGTGCACCCGGGTCGAGCCATCACCACCGGAGGTCGTCTCCACCGGGACCACGGCATCGGCGTCGGCCGGAACCGGAGCACCGGTCATGATCCGTACACACTGGCCCGCCGCCATCCCGGGCAGGTCCGCGCTGCCGGCCAGGACCTCGCCGACGATCTCGAGTGTCACCGGTGCGTCGCCGGTCGCCGCCTCGACGTCGGCGGACCGCACGGCGTAGCCGTCCATGCCGGAGTTGGGGAACGACGGCACGCTGACGGTGCTGGCGACGTCGTCGGCGAGCACGAGGCCCAGCGCGTCGGCGAGCCGCAGCTCGATCGGCTCGGGGGTGCCCAGCATCGCCAGGATGGCGGCGAGGTGATCGTCGACGGGCGTGAGTTCATCGACCGGGGTGACCTCGGTCCGACCGTGTCCGACGAAGCGGCTCATGCGTCGCGCTCGGCGAGCCAGCCGCGCAACCAGGTCACGAAGTCGTCCCCGAGGTCCTCACGCATCGCGGCCAACTCCACGGTGGCCTGCAGGAACCCGAGCTTGTCGCCGGTGTCGTAGCGGTCGACATCCAGCTTGAGGCCGATGATCGGCTCCTCGTGAGCCATGGTCTGCAGCGCGTCGGTGATCTGGATCTCGCCACCCCGCCCCGGTGGGGTGTCCCGGATGACGTCGAAGATCGCGCCGGGCAGGACATACCGACCGACCATGATGAGGTTGGACGGCTGCGTGCCCGGGTCCGGCTTCTCGACCATGTGCGTGACGCGGTACTCGCCGGGCCGGTCGGTCTCCTCGACGGCCGCTGCCCCGTAGAGGTGGACCTGGTCGTCGGGCACCTCCATCAGCGCGATGACCGGACGGCCCGTGCGCTCGTGGGCTTCGATCATCCGCTCGACGAAGTCGGAGTCCGGATGCAGCAGGTCGTCGCCGAGGCAGCAGACGAAACTCTCGTCGGGGCCGACGTGATCGGCTCCCATCAGGATGGCGTGCCCGAGTCCGAGCGGTTCGGGCTGCCGGACGCTGTGGACCGCGGCGAGCTCGGCCAGGCCACGGATCATGGCCAGCTCGTCGTCCTTGCCCTTGGCCTCGAGCGCGGCCTCGAGGTCCAGCCGGCGATCGAAGTGATCCTCCATCGCGGCCTTGCCCATCGAGGTGACCAGCAGCACGTCGTCGACCCCGGCACGGGCCACCTCCTCGACGATGTACTGCAGCGCCGGACGGTCGACCACGGGCAGCATCTCCTTGGGGATCGCCTTGGTCGCCGGCAGGAACCGGGTTCCCAGACCAGCGACGGGCAGGACAGCCTTGCGGACCACGACCACTCCTCGGACGACAGCGACGTTGGGGGCGAGCCTAACGCCAGCAGCGGGACCGGTCCCGGCCGCACGTGCGGGCTCGTAGGCTGGCCCGTGCACGCTCCCCGGACGCCGAGGTCGCGATGACCGATCAGCGCAAGCCGGCGCTACGGGCCGCCGCACTTGCCGCACGCCGCGCCATGACCCACGACGAGCGCGCCGCGGCCTCGTCGGCGATCGTCCGGCGGCTGCTCAAGCTTCCGGAGCTCCACGGCGCGCGCACCGTGCTGCTGCACGCGGCGCTGCGCGACGAGGTCGACCTCGCCGGCGTGGTCGGTCCACTGCTCGCCCGGGACGTACGCACCCTGTTCCCACGTGTGCGCGGCCCGGCCCTCGAACTGGTGGTCGCGGCGGACCTGCGGACCCTGCAGCTCGGCTACCGCGGGATCATGGAGCCGGTCGGGCCCGCCATCGATCCGGCGGTCGTCGACGTGGCCATCGTGCCTGGCGTCGCCTTCGATCCGCAGGGCGGACGGCTCGGTCAGGGCGGCGGTCACTACGACCGGCTGCTGCCCCGACTGCCCCGGAGCGCGGTCCGGATCGGCGTCTGTTTCGCGTGCCAGGTCGTGCCCGCCGTCCCCCGGGAGCCCCATGACGCCAAGGTGGATCTGGTGGTCAACGAGCGCCGGACACACCGTGGGACCCCGGATCCTGACGATTCCCACCCGGACGGGGCCGAGCGCGTCTGACGGCCTCCGGCTTGCCGGACCCGGCCCGCTACGGCATCATCAGCACTCACGGGCTTCGAGTGCCAGCCCAGGTCCGCGTCCGGACCCCGATCGACCCAGGAGCGACGCATGCCCACCTACGAGTACGCCTGTAAGGGGTGCGGGGAGCACCTGGAGGTCGTCCAGTCCTTCAAGGACGATGCCCTCACCGAATGCCCGGCCTGTGGCGGCACGCTGCGCAAGGTCTTCAGCGCCGCCGGGATCATCTTCAAGGGCTCCGGCTGGCACATCAAGGACTACGCCGCGTCGGGTCGGAGCGGTTCCGCCGGCCCGTCGGAGGGTGGCGGCTCCTCGGGCGACGCCTCGTCGGACAGCGGCTCGGGATCGGGTGACCGCTCGTCGTCGGACGCGGGCAGCGGATCGTCGTCCTCCGGCGACGGTGGCTCCACCTCCGGCTCCACGTCCAAGGAGTCCAGCGCCTCGAGCGGCACGAAGGACGGCGGTTCCTCGACGTCGAAGTCGTCCGGGTCGTCATCCTCCTCGGGGAGTGGATCGTCAGGGAGTGGGTCGTCGGGTCCGAGCTCCAAGAGCGCCTGACCGCCGTTCTCCGGCCGCTGTCCACAGGCCGCCGGCAGGCGATTGTCGTCCCGAGGGCGCGGCTGGTCTGCTGACCGGCATGTTCCCTCGCATCCGCCAGCACCTCGACGGTCCACCACTGGCCTGGCCGCCGGTCGTCGACCACCTCGCCGAGCGCTGGTGGGCGGCCCGCCCACGGACACGTGCGGCCATCGTGGTCGCATTCGTGGTCCTGGTCGTGCTGGCCGGCACCGCCCATGCCGCGACCGGCCGAGACGGACCGCCGACGACCGTGTACGTCGCCACGCACGAGCTGCAGCCCGGCGATGTCCTGGGGCCGGGCGATGTCCGCCGTCGCGACTGGCCGCGCGACCTCGTTCCCGACGGCGCGGTCGAACGCCCGACCGGCACGGTACGGGCACTGGTGCCGACCGGTGCCGTGATCACCACGGGCCACCTCGGCGAGGATGCGATCGCGGCGGCCGTGACCACCGGTCAGGTCGCGGTTCCGATCCCTCTCGAGTTGGCACCGGCACTGCGGCCGGGGAGCGCGATCGACCTCATCGGGCCCGGACCAGACGGCCGCGGTGAGCGCCTGGCCGGCGACGCGCGGATCATCGGCCACGATGCCGACCTCGTCTGGGTCGGCGTCGACGCGGAGGCGTCCGTCGCGGTCAGCGCCGCGATCGGCAACGGGACGTTGGCGATCGCGCTGCGGCCCGACCCATCGCCGACCTCGACCGCGGCCAGCTGACCGGCTCCGATCAGGCGGCCGACGACGGCCGTTGGTGGGCCGCGGCCTCGAACCGTTCGGCGTCGCTCGCCAGCCGTCGCGCCATACGCGGGAAGATCAACCCGTGGAACGGCACCAGCACCATCCAGTACAGCCGACCCGACAGACCACGCGGATGGAACCGCGCCCGCTGGATGAGACGGCTGCCACCCTCGAACTCGTCGATCCGGAACTCGAGCCAGGCCTCACCGGGGACCTTCATCTCCGCGCGCAGCCGCAGCAGATGGGGGCGTTCCATCGCCTCGACGCGCCAGAAGTCGATGACCTCACCGACCGACAGGTGCTGGGGATGACGACGCCCACGACGCAGGCCGATCCCGCCGACCAGTTTGTCGAGCAGCCCCCGCAGCTCCCACATCCACCGCGCCGAGTGGTAGCCGGCCTCGCCGCCGATGCTGGACACCGCGGTGAACACCGCCTCCGGCGGCGCCGCCGAGCGGACACGCCGCTCGTCGGTGAAGACCGTGCCCCCCGACCACGACGGGTCGTCGGGCAGCGCCCGCTCCGGACCACCCGTATCGGCACCTTCCTCCGTCGGACCGAGGTCACCGTCGTCGGTCTGCGCCTCGAGGGTCGACCGGCGTCGCAACGCCACCGGTCCGGCCGCCGATCCGGTCGGGCGGCCATTGCCGCGGGGACCACGGGGACCGTCCGGGATCTCGGGCATCGGACGAGCCGTCCCACCACCGGCGCTGGCCCAGGTCGTCGCGACCTCGAGGTCCTGGATGCGCTGCAGGGCGAGGCGGACCGACTCACGGAACGGCACCGTCTCGCGTGGCACCAGCCGGGTGATCGAGTCGTCGCGGACCGTGACCTCGTTGACCAGACTGTCGACCAGCGGTCGCGCCAGGCCGGTCGGCAGGGGGGTCACCAGGCCGATCCACAACGACGACAGGCCGGGCGTGAGCACGGGGATCGGCAGGATGACCCGATGACGCAGCCCGGCGACCTCCGCATAGGTCTGCATGAGCTCGATGTAGCTCATGACGTCGGGTCCACCGAGTTCGAAGACGCGGTTCTCGGTCGCCGGCACGTCGAGCACCGCCGCGAGGTAGTACAGCACGTCGCGCACCGCGATCGGCTGACACCGGGTCGACACCCACTTCGGCGTGGTCATCACCGGCAGGACCTCGACGAGGTGGCGCAGCATCTCGAACGAGGCGCTCCCGGACCCGATGATGATCGCCGCCCGCAGTTCGGTGACCGGGACCGGGCCATCGGCCAGGATGCGCCCGACCTCGTGGCGTGACTGCAGGTGTTCGGACAGGTTGTCGTCATCGTCGTGGCCGAGGCCACCGAGATAGACGATGCGTCGCACCCCCGTCGTGGCGGCGGCCTCACGGACGTTGGTCGCGGCCTGACGGTCACGCGCGGCGAAATCGCCCTCACCGTCCATCGCGTGGACCAGGTGATAGACCGCGTCGGCCCCGTCGAACGCCGCCTCGAGCGATGCGGGGTCGGTCACGTCGAGTCGTGCCACCTCGACGCGGTCACGCCAGGGACGTCCATCGAGTTTGGCCGGCGTCCTGGCACCGCACACGACCTCGTGGCCGTGTTCGAGCAGGACGGGGATCAGTCGACCCCCGATGTAGCCGGTCGAGCCGGTCACTACGACGCGCATGGCATGTCCTTGGTCATCGAACTTCGCTGCGGCCGGGACGCGTGGACCACCGACGAACTCCGGCCGGACGCGTCACGCGTCGAGCACCTCGTGCAGGAACGCGGCGATCCGCGGGTAGCAGTCGATCCGGTTGGTGAGCTTCGACAGTCCGTGGCCCTCGTCGTCGTACACGCGCAGTTCGCACCGCACGCCCTGCTGCTGCAGGACCTCGTGGATCTGTTCGGCCTCCGACAGCGGCACCCGCGGATCGTTGGCACCGTGCACGATGAACAGCGGGGCACGCATGTCGTGCACCCGGTTGATCGGGGACGCCGCCTCGAGCACGTCACGGTCGTGTTCCAGCGAGCCGTACTCCCGCTCCCGGAACGCACGCCGCCACTCGGAGGTGTTCTCCAGGAACGTCACCAGGTCCGACATGCCGACGATGTCGACCCCGGCGGCCCACAACTCGGGCTGGAACGCGAGCCCGGCCAGCACCATGTAGCCGCCGTAGGACCCGCCGTAGAGCGCGGCCCGGTCGGCATCGAGGTCGTCACGGGTCGTCAGCCAGGTGTGCAGCGCCGCGAGATCACGCACCGAGTCGAGCCGCTTGTCGACGTCGTCGAGGTGCTGGTAGTCCTTGCCGTAACCCGTCGAGCCACGCACGTTGGGGGCGACGACCGCGAACCCCTGGGCGACCAGATACTGCGTCAGCGCCGCGAACGACGGGCGGTACTGCGCTTCCGGCCCGCCGTGGATCATCACGACCACCGGGAACGGCCCGTCACCGGTCGGCGGGGTGAAGACGAACGCCGGGACCTCGAGGTCGTCGAACGACCGGAACCGGACCAGCTCCGCATCGACGAACGTGGAGACGTCCACCTCGCAGGGGCTGACGGTCAGCCGTTCCAGGGTGTCGGACTCGATCACATAGCGCCAGGCGTCACCGGGCACCAGCGGCGAGGTGTACTGGAAGACCAGCTCCCGGCCGTCCCTCGAGAACCGGAAGCCCCCGGCGACCCCGGCACCGGGCAACGGCACGTCGCGCACGTGGGCGTAGGTCGTCGGGTCGTGCAGCGCGGCGCGGGTCCGCCCGTCGTCGTTGACCACGACCAGCAGGTGGGTGCCGGTCCAGTCGAGCGACGCGCCGGCGTCCCAACCCGGTTCGAGCACGTACTCCCAGTCCCCAGCGGGTGTCCCGGCCGCGATCCCGACCATCTGCCGGTCGACGTCGGTGGCGAACACGAACCCGCTCGAATCCGGCCGCCACGACGGCGTGCCGACGGTCGCGCTGGCGGTGTGCGGCGCGAGTTCGGTGACCGCGGGGTGGTCGGGGCCGGCCACCTCGCCGTCATCGAGCGCGTCGAGGTCGAGCAGATGGACCTTGTTGTCGCCCGCGATGGTGGTCAGTTCGCTGATCGCCAGCCAGCGGGCATCGGGCGAGAACCCGCCGGGGCCGGTCCAGCCGCCGGAAGCGAACACGCACCGCTCCGCCCCGGTGGTGAGATCGCGGACCCAGGTGTCGAATGCGACGCCGTCACCGCGGTTGGTGGCGTACGCCAGCCAGCGTCCGTCGCGGCTGATGCCGCCCGGTCGGTGGATGTGCTCCGGGTCGAGCACCAACGCATCGAGGTCGTCCGGGCCGGCCAACGGCTCGTCGGGCATGTCGGAGGTGGTGAACAGCTGGTAGCGCTCGTTTCCGCCGACGTCGGTGGCGAGCAACAGCCGGTCACCGACGGCATCCGCCGGTACGGCGGGCAGGTAGCCCGCCCCGATGGGCTCCGCGAAGCGCGTCAGTGGCACCAGATCCTCGGCGGCGACCGGCAGGGCTGCCGCCGCCAGGTCGAGCCGGTGGACCTGCGAGGTGCCCGACAGATCACTCTGGATCAGCAGCTTCGAGCCATCGGGTGACCAGCTCGACGGCGACGCCGCGCGGATCTCCAGATAGGCCCGGATGTCGGTATCCGCCGGGGCGGCGGGCGCATCGGGAGCGGCGGCGGACGGGGCGGCGGGTTCGTGGCTCATGGCCCGATCGTAGGGCTGTGCGACCATCGCGCTGACCGCACCAGGCCGGTGGGCGTCCCCATGGGCGCGCGAGCGTGTGGCCGTGTGGTCAGGACGTGAACGCGAAGGCGTCGAGCGCCGCCTGGCAGCTCGCGGCGGCGTCCGTGCCCCCCGGCGCGTCGCACTGCACGCTCCACAGTTCATCACGGGTCGGCACGGGGACGATCCGCTGCCACACGTCGCGGTCGAGCACCTCGGGATCGACGGTGAAGGCCACCTCGGCGACCTCGTCGACGCCGAAGCCGTCGACCGTGACCGTGCGGGCCTCGGTCAACTCCGAACCCTGGGCGATGGCGATGGACCCGAACGCCTCGGCGATGGCGGCCGCGTCGCCGGGATCCGTGTCGAGGTCGTAGGCGCTGCGGTTGATCTGGATGGCGTACAGCTCGCCACCGTCCTCACCGGCGGCCATGGCGCGCACGTTGGACGTGTCCGCAGTCAGCGTCTCGAGCCGCGGCGCCCAGAACCGCCACCAGTCGGTGCCGGCCGCCGCGACCGCGAGTTCGGCATAGGCGTCGTCATCCTCCGGGCTCCAGCTCGCCCCGTCGGGCGGGACGGGCAGGACGAAGCCGACGTCGCCGGTCTCGGCGAACTCCGTGGTCGTCCAGTCCGCAGCCAGATCCTCCCCCGGCTGCGCGCTACAGGCGGCGGCCACCAGCGCCAGCAGGCCGACCACGACCACGGATCGGTAGCGGTGACGGGCGGAGCCGCGGGCGGGTGCGGCGATGGACACGGACGGACGCGTGGTGGGACGGTGCGGTGACATCGGACCTCACGACTCGGGGCGGATGGAATGGCGGTCACCTGGACGAACACCCCACGGTCCGGAGATCATCCGTGCGCGGCGTGCCCGGGAGACTCAGGCGGCGTACCCGGGAGACTCAGGCGGCGTACCCGGGAGACTCAGCCGGTGGGAGGTTCGAGACCGTCGACGAGATCGGTCAGCACCTGTGCGCGCACCGCCGGGTCGTGGGGTGCGAGCGCCACACCGACGAGGTAGGTCGACACCGGCGCGGTCCACCGTTCGCTGCGGTGGGCGGCGATACGGGCCAGATCGAGCAGCAGGGCACGTTCGCTCGCCACGGCGTCGTCGACGGTGGCCGCCGTCCGGGCCGGTGTCGCCCGACCATCGTCCGCGGCCGGGGCGACCGTCTCCCCATGGGCGGCGATCAATCGACCGATCACCGCCTCGAGCTGACCGAACCAGGCCTGCGTGGCCGCGGTGTCACGCGGCGCATCGGTCGTCGGTCGCGCACCGGCCTGCTGCTCGTCCACGTCGTCGCCTCCTGCCCGGTCCCGGGCGTTACCGTGCCGCTGTCGCGCTCCACCGCTCCGGACGGTGGGCCGGCCGACCCGAGCGCCGAGCAGGAGCGGTCATGCCCCGTCCCCGACCGCAGGTGGTGCCGGGCACCGACCAGCCTACGGGCGCGGTGCTGCTCGGTGGCGGCTCACGGCGGATGGGCACCGACAAGGCGACGCTCCGGGTCGACGACCGCACCCTGACGGCCCGTGCGGTCGAGGCCCTGCACACCGCGCTGCGCCGCGGAGCATCGGCCCGCGAGGCCGGGACCCCGGCCGCCGGCCGGGGCGGTCCCGACGACCGCCCACCCATCCTGCTGGTCGGACGGGACCACGCACCCGCGCTCGACGGGGACGTGTTGCTGCTACCGGACCTGCGCGGCGATGCGGGCCCACTCGCCGGGCTCGAGACCGCGCTGGTCGCGGCCCGGGACCGGGGAGCCGCCACGGTGCTCGTCGTCGCGGTCGACCATCCGTGGCTGCAACCGGCGGTGCTGCGCCACCTCGTGGACCGACTCGATGCCGCTCCCGACACCTGCGACGGCGTCGTGCTCGGCACCGCACGGGGACCCCAGCCGCTGATCGGGGCCTACCGGACCCGCGCCGCCGCCGCGGTCGGGGCGCTGCTCGACACCGGTGAACGCCGCCTGCGCCGGGTCGCGGACCACCGCGACGTCGAGGTGATGGCACCCGCCGACTGGCGCTCGACCGACCCCACCGGCGCGACGGCCGTCGACGTCGACACCCCACAGGAACTGGCCGCCGGGACGGACTGGCAGCGGCGGGTCGCCGCGACTGCGAGTACCCGCCGGCCCGGTGACAGCCGCGACACCCCGCGACTGCCGGTCATCCAGATCCGCTCGGGTCGTCACCGGGCGGTCGTCGACGACGTGATCGCGGAGGAGCCGCTGCAGATCCTGGCGGCCGGTCCCGGTCAGGACCCGGTCCCGCTGGTCACCACCGTGCGCACACCGGGCCACGAACGCGAACTCGCCGTCGGCTGGCTGCTCGCCGAGGGGTTCACGACACCCCACGACATCGTCGAGGTGGCGTACGGGGACGCCATCACGCTGGCCCGACCGGACGACACCGTGACCGTGGCGGTGCGCACCCCCATCGACCCGGCCACGATCGAGCACCGGCATGCGATGGCCACGGCGTCGTGCGGCGTCTGCGGCCGCGCGAGCATCGCGGCGCTGACCGATCGGCTCGAACCGTTGCCGGTGCCGCGGGCAGCCGCCGCTCCGGCCAGCCCGGACGCAGGGGCCGCACCGGACCGCGCGCACGCTCCCACGGCCCCGGTCGTCCCGCCGCTGGACTGGGCGCTGCTCGCCGGACTGCCGGACGAACTGCGGCTCGCGCAGCCGCGCTTCGCCACCACCGGCGGGGTCCACGCGGCCGGGCTGTTCGACCACACGGGCCGGGTCGTCACGGTGCGGGAGGACGTCGGTCGGCACAACGCACTCGACGCGGTGATCGGCGCGCACGCTCTGGGAGGTGTCTGGCCCGCCGACGGCCTGCAGGACCTGATCGCGGTCCTGTCGGGCCGCATCGGCTTCGAGCTCGTCGCCAAGGCCGCCGCCGCCCGACTGCCGATCGTGGTGGCGGTCGGGGCCGCCAGCGACCTGGCGGTGCGGACCGCCGAGGCGCTCGGGATCACCCTGGTGGGGTTCGTGCGCGCCGGCGACGGCACCGTCTACACCCACCCGGAGCGCCTGCGACTTCCCGATGCCTGACGCCTGACGTCAGCCGACGGTCAGGTCGTCCCCACTGCCGACGCGCGTCAGCCGACGATCGGGTTGCGCTCGCTGACGGCCAGTTCACCCGGCCCGACGCCGGGCAGGAACTTGCGCCAGTCGCCGCTGATCATGGTCGGACGCTCCACGATCCGGGCACCGTCGGCGTAGTAGGTGTTGGCGAGCACCATGCGGGCCGTGGTGGTGCGGTTCGGTCCGGCGGTGTGCAGGCACAGCGCCGAGTGGAAGCTGACCTCGCCGAGCGCGAAGGGCCCGTCCTCCACCTCGGCTCCCGTGTCGCGCAGATGCTCGGAGACGGTCCGGTCGTAGCTGGTGCCGTGCTTGTCGAACGGCAGCTTCGACACCTCCTCCCACAACCCCATGCCGCGGGCGAACGCCAACGGACCCATCTCCCGCGGGGTGGGCTGCAGCGGTGCCCACGCGGTGATGGCATCCGAGGTGTCCAGCGGGAAGTGGTGGTCGTCGTAGTGCCACGGGGTCCGCCCGGCCCCGGACTCCTTCGACAGGGCGTTGTCGTGGTAGAGCCGTACGGCGTCGACCTGCAACAGCTGCGCACAGATGCGCCCGATGCGCGGGGACAGGACCGCGGCCCGCACGACCGGGTCGGTCAGCCACATCATCTCGAGGCTCTGGAACCCCACCGACGGGTCGACGGCCTCGTCCAGCATCGTCCGCAGCCGTTGCCGCAGACGCTCGACGACCCCCGGCGACAGCACCCCGGGCAGCTTGACGAAACCATCCGCGGCGAACGCCCGCACCGCGGCGTCGGGCACCTCGTAGGGCTCGGCCAGGGCCGCGACCAGCGCGTCGTCGTCGGGCAGCGGTCCCGGATCCCAGGCGGGCACGTCGACGATCGGACCGGCGGCCTCCGGGTCCTCGGCCAGGGACATGTACCAGTCCCACCACTGGTCGTTGCCGGCGTCCCAGTCGACCTCGAC
>CAYTLZ010000085.1:0-13992 GCA_964438785.1 uncultured Actinomycetota bacterium
TAGTAGGCCGCGTTGGCCGCGGTCGGCACCGCGACCGTGAGGTCGTGGATCGATGCCGCGCCCCCGACCTCGTCGAGCCGGCCACGGCTGGCCAGCCAGTCGGTGATGGTGACCGTGTCGATCGGTTCGCCATCGGTGTTGAGACCCTGGATCGCCTCGAAGACGACCCGGTGGGCATTGCGGTAGAAGTCCTCGGAACGCAGGACCTCCATCACGTCACCGGCGGCCGCCTTGGAGAGCAGTGCGGCACCCAGCACCGACACCTCCGCCTCCAGCGAGTGCGGAGGCACGCGGTCGTAGCCGCGTACCCCCGACCCGTTGCCGGATGGACGGAGGTCGGTGCTGTCGGTGAGGGGCTCGCCGGGTGGGGGAGGGAAGGAGCCGCTCATCGTCGATCGGTCACGCGGGTGGTGGCCAGCACGACGGATCCCTTCCCTCAGCCCTCGACGGGCTCCTCGTCGGTGGCGACGTCCGCACCGGTGTCCTCCGGTGCGTCCTGCTGCGCCTCGAACTCCTCGGCGGCGTCCAGGGCCTGTTCCGCGAGGACGTCGGCGTCGGTCTCCGTGTCCTCGGCCGCGTCCGCAGCGGCCGCGGCGGCCGCCTCGGCCTCGGCGACGGCTTCGGTGTCGACCACGGCACCGCCGGCGTTGACGATGATCTTGCCCTCTTCGTCGACGACGTCGACGGTGACGGTCGCGATCACCTGCGGGTGGACCTGGATCGGGATCTCGTAAGACCCGATCGTCTTGATCGAGCCACGCAGGTCGATCCGCTTCCGCGGGATGTCGTGACCGCGCTCCTTGAGCACCCGCTGCACGTCGGCGGCACCGACGGAGCCGTAGAGACCTCCGCGGTCGTCGACCCGGGCCGGGATGCGCAGTGTGCGGGACTCGAGCACGTCGGCGGACGCACGGGCGGCGTCGACGGTCTTGGCCTCACGGGCCTTGCGGGCCCGGGTCAGCGCGTCGGCTTCCTTCATCCCACCGGCGGTGGCGATGATCGCCATGCCGCGGGGAAGCAGGTAGTTGCGGCCATAGCCGTCCGCGACGTCGACGACGTCGCCGGGGAGTCCCAGGTTGTCGACCTCGGCCTTGAGAATGAGCTTCATCGTCAGCCTCCTCAGCGGGTCGTGTAGGGGATCAGCGCCATCTCGCGGGCGTTCTTGACCGCGGCGGCGAGCTGGACCTGACACTTGGCACACGCACCGGAGGTGCGACGGGCCTTGATCTTGGCGCGCTCGTTCAGGAACGGCTTGAGCAGCGACAGGTCCTTGTAGTCGATGTATTCGATGCCCTGCGCGCAGACGGGACAGGGCTTGTCCTTGCGCGGCTTACGGTCCTTCGGCTTCGGGCGGGGCGGCATGGGCGGCTCCTCGTGGGGGCGCGGCCGACGGCTGGTGATGTCGGCGCCGGGCGGGTCGACGGGCGGACCGGATGGCCCGCCCGGGATGGGCTGGATCTCGAATGGGCTGATCTAGAACGGAACGTCGTCGTCCGGTGGGGGTGGTGCGTTGGTCGAACCACCGCCGCCACCGCCGCCGGATCCGGAGGATCCGGTGGACCGGCTGACCTCGGCGCGGGCCCAACGCAGGCTCGGCGCGATCTCGTCGGCCTCGATCTCGGTGACCCAGACGGTCTGGTTCTCGCGGTTCTCGTAGCTGCGGACCCGGACACGTCCGATGACGACCACTCGGTCGCCCTTGGACAGCGATTCGGCCGCGTTCTCCGCGAGGTCACGCCAGCAGTTGACGTTCAGGAACGTCGTCTCCTCCTGCTGATTGCCCGACCGGTCGGTGAAGCGCCGGTTGGATGCCACCCGGAAGGAGGCCACCGGGGCTCCGCCGCCGGTGAACCGCAGTTCCGGGTCATCGGTCAGGTTGCCGATGAAGGTGATGATGTTGCTCTCGAACGCCATGTTGCCTCCCTAACGCGTCGGAATCGTGCCGGTGTCGTGAGTGGACGGACCAGCGACGAGCGGGCGTGGGATCAGGCGACGGAGCGGACCCGGACCTCGGGGCGCACCGTCTTGAAGCGGACCACGTCGTCGGAGATCTTGAGCTGACGCTCGACCTCCGCGACGGCCTCGGTCGAGGCGTGGAAATCCAGCACCCCGTAGAAGCCGTGGTCGCGCTTGTTGACCTCGTAGGCCAGCTTGCGACGACCCCACCAGGCCTCGTCGAGCAGTTCGCCGTTCTGGGCGGCGAGCACGCTCTTGGCCTTCTCGAACACGGCCGTGGCCGCGTCCTCTTCGATGGTGTCGGTGATCAGGATCATGAGTTCGTAGCGGCGCATGGCACCTCCTCTGGTCGCGCCGCCCGTGCCGTCATGGCACGGTGCGGTCCGATTCCCGGATCGGTGACCCTCGCGGGTCGAGCCGGGAAGCGGCGGGTGGCCCCCGCTGGCGTGACGGCCATGGACCGTGAGGTCCCGGTCGCCACCGCGTGGGGCAGGGGTGCTGTCCTTGTCAGCCGTGGTCGTCGAGCTTCAACGAGTCGTGTCAGCAACTGAAGAGCGAGACGAAGCTGGTGACGCACGGCGCGCGGAGCCTGGTGGCCCCGCGCGGACCCGTGAACCGTACAGCAGGGCCCGTCCTCTCACAACCGAACCGTAGACCCCACCCGTGACAGCCCGCCCGATCGGGTGGCGGTGGCCTGTGGACAGCCGACCGGTCACCCGGGCGCCGACTCAGTCGAACCGCTCACCGACCACGTCGATCAGCCGTCGGGCCGCCCGCATCGGCGTGCCCTCGGCCCGCTCGACCAGCGCAGCGGCCCCGAACAGGACCAGCCCGCCCAGTGTCAGCCACACCCAGGTCGGTACGGCGACGACCGCGGCGAACACCTCGACCCCGACCACCATCAACAGCAGCACGGTCCCGACGATGAGCGGCCCGGCGTGCCGACCGACCGCCCCGTGGACGACCGCGGCGACCGCCACCGCACCGGCGAGCAGCGCGTGGCGAGGGTCCCCGGAGGCCAGCCGCTCGACCACCGCGGCCCCACCGACGAGCATCAGCGGGGGAACGTCGATGAACCACGACGAGGCGGCCGCTCCCGCCCGGCGGGCGGCATCGGCGGCCAGGAACAGGTGCACGGCCAGCGGCAGCACCCACAGATCCAGCGACGCGACCCCGAGGACGACGAACGCGTCCCAGACGCCCATGGTGGCCACGACACCGCCGAGGTGGGCCCACCCGGCCTGCCGGCGCACGACACCGAGCACCACGAGCGCGACGCCGATGCCGACCAGGGAGGTCGCCCGCAGCAATTCCACATCGCCGGCGAGGATCCATCCGAGCGCACCGGCGGCGACGGCGAACGTCACCGGGACACCACGCCACCGTGCCGGCACCACGACCAGCACCGCCGTCGCGGCCACGGACGCGATCACCAGGGCGACGCCGACCTGCGTCGCCGTGGCTCCGAGTCCGAACGCGGCGGCCGTCCCGGTGCGAACCACCACGGGGGCCGCGAGGGCCGCCGGTCGGATACGACCGGTCAGCGCGGCGACGGCGATCAACAGGGTGGCGACCACCCCGGCCGGCAGCAGCGCGGCGGGGTCCACGCCGAGACGCCCGATCAGCGTGACCGTGCCGGCGGCGAACTCGCCCGACAACGGCACCGACCAGGCGGGGACGAGCAGCAGCAGTCCGAATCCGGCGGCCACGGCCCAGGCCGTGTCGGCCAGCACGGCATCCGGCTCGGCGGTGGCCGCGAGCGCCGCCGCGCCGAGGATCACGACCAGGGCCGCCAGCAGCGAGGAACCACCGCCGACCGGGACCGGCTCGGTGATCGCGACCCCGATGGCCACGAGCAGCCCGACGAGCACCGTCATCCAGCGCAGCACCCGCCCGGCGGCCGGTGCCGCGTCGATCGACGTCGTGGCGGGCAGGGCCGCGACCTGAGCGGCCAGGAGCCCGAGTGCGACGGCCCCCACCGCCACCCGGACCGACGGCGACGCCCCCACGGTCGCCAGGACGAGCAGGCCGACATGCGCCGACACCCAGGTCGCCACGAGCGGCAGACCACGCGTCGATCCGAGCGTCGCCAACGACCGACCGGACGTCGAGGTGGCGGCGAGCCCGACCGCGACGGCGACGAGCAGCACCAGCGTGGCCGACGCCGCCGCCAGCCCGACGAGCACCGGACCGATGGCGAGGTGCAGGACCGCGGCCGCCACGGCCAGGACGAGCACCACGCCGGGTCGACCGCGGCGACGCACCGCGGCGAGCCCCCAGGCCGCCGCCATCAGCAGTGCGCCGACGCCGACGTCCGTCGTGGACCACCGGGCGACGTCGCCCGCCACGGCGTCGACGACCAGGAGCAGGAACGCCGCGACCAGCACCCCCGGGGACAGCAGCGCCTCCGCGGTCGCCGCGATCCGGGCGGCGATCCGGGTCAACTGCGGGTCGCGCTCCGCCGCCACGGCCCCGAGTTCGAGCAGGACGACGATGCCGGGGACACCGACGAACAGGGCGAGCTGGGGCGATCCGACCACGAGCAGGACCTGGATGAGCGTCGCACCGAGCACCGCGACGACGCCGATGGCGGCCGCCCGTGACCGGGTGGTGACGGTGGCCAGGGCCTGACTGGCGGTCGCGAGCGCGCCGGTGATCACGACGGCCGACAGCTCGGTCATGAGCCAGCCGGCGCTGCGGATGCCGACCACCAGTCCGCCCGTCGTGGGCAGCGCGTCGACGACCGCGAGTCCCAGCCCGACGACCACCGCGGTGACGGCCAGCACCGGCCCACCACCGCGCGGCAGACCGGGCAGGACGCCGGTGAGCCCGGTCAGGACGAGCGCGGCCCCCGCGACCAGGATCGGTGCCGGGACGGTGCCGGCCAGGCCGACGCCGGTCGCTGCGACGAGCACGGAGCCGACCCCGGCCCACGCCAGGACCGGCGAGCGCCCCGTCACCGCCAGGACCAGCAGCGCCACGACCCCCGTCAGACCGACCGCCAGCCACCGACCCGGCACCCCGACACCGAGCTGCAACGCCAGCCCGAGCGCGTCGATCGGGACCAACAGGGCACCGAGGTGGAACACGACCGAACCGACGGCGGGCAGCACCCGCCGCAGCCGGTGCCCACCGAAGATCGCGGCTCCCGTGGCGGCGGCGACCACCGCCACCCGGGCGACCAGGGGCATGACGTCCCACGTCACGGCGAGGAAGGTGCCGGCGGCCCCGAGCAGCAGCACCGCCCCGAGTGCGGCGAGCCAGGTCGCGGCCGTGACCCGCGACTCGCCCGCCCCGCCCCGGGCCGCGGGCGGAGGCGGCGGGCCATCCGGCGAATGCCCGCCGGGTGGTGGGCTGGTCGGTGCACCACGGTCGCGGGGTGCGGGTTCGCGGGGCTCGCGGGATCCGTGAGCCGGCGGGGTCGGCGGGATCGACTGGCTCGACTGGCTCGACTGGCTCGATGGCGACGCGATCATGGCGGGCTCCGGGCTCGTGGACCCCCACCGTCGCGTGCGCCGGTGACCGGCGGAACCCGGGGGTGCCCCCACGCACGGCCGGGGAACCCCCAACCGGGCCGCCCGGTCCCCACCCGCCCGCTACTCGATGCCGTGCTCGACGGCGTAGCGGATCAGTTCCTGTTTCCGGTTGAGCTGGAGCTTGTCGAGGATGTTGCGCACGTGGTTCTCGACCGTCTTGGGGGCGATGTGCAGCGCCTCACCGACCTCGCGGTAGGCGTAGCCGCGCGCGACGTGCTGCAGGACCTCGCGTTCCCGCTCGGTCAACGGGTCCGTGCCGGTGGCCTGTTTGGCCAGCCGCCGGAACTCGCCGAGCACCAGCATGGCCAGGGACGGGCTGAACACCGGGTCGCCGGCCGCGGCCCGGAGCAGCGCGGCGCGGAGTTCGTCACCGGGCGTGGACTTGGTCAGATAGCCCGCAGCCCCGGCCGCGACGGCCTCGAGCAGGTCGCGTTCCTGTTCGCTCACCGTCAGGATCACGATCGTGGTGTCCGCCCCGCACGCCCGGGCGACCGCGATCCCGCCACCGCTCGGCATCTTGAGGTCGCACACGACCAGATCCGGGGAGGTGTCGCGGATGACCGCGATGGCCTCGTCGGCGGTCGCGGCCTCGCCCACCACCTCGAAGCCGCTACCGAGGTCGGCGCGGACGCCGTCGCGCCAGATGGGATGGTCGTCGGCGAGCACCACCCGGACCGGTGGCCGTCGTGCCGTCGCCCGCTCCACGTCGGCTCCTGTTCGTGGGAATCGGATGCTAACCCTCCGCCGGGACCCGCAACCGGATCTCCGTGCCATGGCCCGGGCTGCTCGCCACCTCGACGTCACCGTCGACCTCGGCGATCCGGCTGCGGATGGAACGTGCCAGCCCGACCCCGGCCGGGGTCGACGCCGGGTCGAAGCCGACACCGTCGTCACGCACGGACACGAACACGCCGTCGCCGTCGGGTTCGACGTAGACGACGACCCGTCCGGCCCCGGCGTGTTTGCCCGCGTTGGTCAACGCCTCACCGGCCGCGCCGGTCAGCGCGTCGAGCACGGGGGCGGACAGCTCGGGCAGATCGTCGGGGACCAGGACCTCGACGCGGACGTCGTGGCCGCGCTCCACGCGGTCCGCGGCGGCGCGCAGGGCGTCACCGAGCGCACCACGACCGACCACGCGGGCGTCGGGCAGGCCGAACAGCAGCGTGCGCAGCTCCCGCTCCTGGTCGCGCGCGAGCCGGGCCAGCTGGTCGTCGTCGGTGCGACGTTCGACCACCGCCAGGGTCTGCAGCACCCCGTCGTGCAGCCGCCGCGCGACGTCCTCACGCGCCCGGAGCTGGGCGACGTCGCGCTCCGCATCGGCGATGCGCCGCTGGGCGTCGTGGATCAGCCGCATCGCGTAGCCGGCCACGCCCCCCGCCAGCGCGTAGAGCACCGTGGTGGAGACCAGCGACAGCGCCTGCGCGGGTGTCAGGGCACCCAGCCACGGATCGGGATCGGGGACCACGTTGCTGATCGACGACACGGCCCGGGCCACGCCGAGCAGCGTGCCCGTCCCGACCCCGACCCCGGGTCCGAAGGCGACCCCCGCGGACAGCACCGCCGCGATGGGCCAGCCGACGCCGAGTGGCTGCTCGGGCGTGAAGACGTGCCCGAGCCGGTAGACGAACCCGTCGGCCAACTGCAGCGCCACCGCGACCGCGACCTCCACCCCGACGACCGGCGCGGTGACCAGTCGCTGCGGCGCGCGCTGCAACAGCACGGTCGCGCCGACGGTCACGAGCAGGGCCGCGGCGACCAGCGACCAGGCGGTGACCGGCGCGACGAGCTGGCCCCGGGCGAGCAGCAGGACCGTGGCCATCCAGGCCCAGGCCAGCCACCGGAAGGCGGCCAGCCCGCGCACGACGCTGAAGCGCATCCGGTCCACCGCGATTCCCCTCCGAGCCCACCGGGCGGTCCCGCCCCGGTACGCCCATCCTCGCAGGTCGCACGCGAAGGCCGCGGAGCGCTCCCCGCGATCGGGGAGCAGCTCCGCGGCCCGGATGGTGCAGGGCCGCACCCCTGCACCGGGTCGGAAAGACTCAGGCGCTGGCGCTGGGGCCGGCCACCTCCATCGCGGCGTGGGCCGCGGCCAGTCGTGCCACCTCGATGCGGGAGCTGGAGCACGACACGTGGGTCAGCCCGGCGCGGTGCGCGAAGCCGATGGAGTCCGGATCACCGCCGTGCTCACCGCAGATGCCGGTGACGAGCTCCGGCTTGACCTCACGGCCCTCCGCGACGGCCAGCTCCAGCAGGCGTCCGACCCCGTCGGGGTCGAGCGTCCGGAACGGGTCGACCGGGAGCAGCTTGAGCTCCAGGCCGCGGGGGATGTAGGTCGCCTCGACGTCGTCACGCGACAACCCGAAGGTGAGCTGGGTGAGGTCGTTGGTGCCGAACGAGAAGGCATCGACGTGCGGTGCCAGTCGCCCGGCCCGCAACGCGGCACGCGGGGTCTCGATCATGGTCGCCACCGTGTAGTCCACGCCGACCCCGGCGTCGTCGATGACGCCACGGGCGACGTCGTGGATGAGCGCCACGCCCCATTCGAGTTCCTGCGAGGTCCCGATCAGCGGCAGCATGATCTCCGGCTTCGGGTCACCGCCGGCCTGCACCCGCGCGACCGCGGCACCGATGACGGCGCGGACCTGGGCGCGGTAGACCTCGGGTCGCAGCACCCCCAGCCGGATGCCGCGCACGCCCAGCATCGGGTCGTGCTCCTGCAGCTGCTCGGCCGCGTCCATCAGTTCGCGTTCGTCGGCGGTGAGCTCGCCCATCGCCTTCTTGATGTGCAACTGCTCGAGGTCGGGGAGGAACTCGTGCAGCGGCGGGTCGAGCAGCCGGATCACCACGCGCATGCCGTCCATCACCTCGAACAGCTGCTCGAAGTCCTCGCGCTGGGCGGCCTCGAGCCCGACGAGCGCCTCACGCTCCTCCGCGTCGGAGCGCGACAGGATCACCTGCTGGATCAGCGGCAGACGGTCGCCGAGGAACTGGTGCTCCGTGCGGCACAGCCCGATGCCCTCGGCACCCGCGGCCAGCGCCCGGCGGGCGTCGTCGGGGGTGTCGGCGTTGGCGAACACGTGCAGGGTGCGCCGGGCATCCGCCCAGGCCAGCAGCGTGGCCACCTTCGGGTCGTCCTCGGGGATCTCGAGCTCGACCTCCCCGGCGACGACCGCGCCGGTGGTGCCGTCGATCGAGATCACGTCGTTCGCGTGCAGCACGGTGTCGCCGACGGTGACGGTGCCCGCATCGCTGTCGATGCGCAGCTCGTTCGCGCCGCAGACCGCCGGCTTGCCGAGCCCGCGGGCGACCACGGCCGCGTGGCTGACCAGCCCACCGCGCGCGGTCAGCAGACCTGCGGAGGCGACCATGCCCTCGAGGTCCTCCGGGGAGGTCTCCGGCCGGACCAGCACGACGGCCTCGCCGGCCAGGCCGCGGTCGCGGGCCTCGACCGACGACAGCACGATCTTGCCGACCGCCGCACCCGGTGAGGCCGCCAGGCCGGTGGTCAGTGCCGGTGGTGCCCCGGGCGCGAACCGCGGGTGCAGCAGTGCCTCGAGCTGCTGCGGCCGCACGCGGCGCACCGCCTCGCTCTCGTCGATCAGCTGCTCGTCGACCATCTCGACGGCCATGCGCAGTGCCGCGGCGGCGGAGCGCTTGCCCACGCGGGTCTGCAGCATCCACAGCGTGTCGTTCTCGATGGTGAACTCGACGTCGCACATGTCGTGGTAGTGCGCCTCGAGCGTGTCGAGGTGGGCGAGCAGCTGCGCGTGCTGGTCGGGGAACTCGGCCGTCAGACCGTCGAGGTGCTCGACCGCACGGGTGCCGGCGACGACGTCCTCGCCCTGCGCGCCGATGAGGAAGTCGCCGTAGGGCACGTTCTCGCCGGTGGCGGGGTCGCGGGTGAAGGCCACCCCGGTCGCGGAGCGGTCCCCGAGGTTGCCGAACACCATCATCTGCACGTTGACCGCCGTGCCGAGGTCGTCGGGGATGTCCTCCATGCGGCGATACGCCCGGGCGCGGGCCCCGTTCCACGAGCGGAACACCGCCTCGATGGCCAGCGCGAGCTGTTCACGCGGGTCCTCGGGCAGGACCGCGCCCGCCGCGGTGATCGCGGCGCGGTGGGCCTCGACGAGGGCCTCGAGCTGCTCGACGTCCAGGTCGCGTTCGGTCGCGACCCCGGCCGCGGTGACCGCTGCCTCGATGTTGGCGTTGAAGGCGTGCTCCTCGACCCCGAGCACCACGCGGCCGTACATCTCCAGAAAGCGGCGCATCGCGTCGTGCGCGAACCAGGCATCACCCATGGCGCTCAGCCCCGGCAGGGTCGCCGGCGTCGCGCCGAGGTCGAGCACGGTGTCCATCATGCCCGGCATGGAGAACGGCGCACCGGAGCGCACCGACAGCAGCAGCGGCGCGTCCGGGTCACCCAGTCGACGGCCCGTCGCCGCCTCGAGCTCGGCGAGGGCGGCGTCGACCTGCGCGGACAGCTCCGCGGGTGAGCCACCGTCGACCATGTACCGGCGGCAGGCCTCCGTGGTGACGATGAAGCCGGGCGGCACCGGCAGCCCGATCCGGGTCATCTCCGCGAGGTTCGCGCCCTTGCCACCGAGCAGGTACTTCTGCTCGGCCCGGCCATCGGCGAACGGGACGACGTAACGGGTGTCGGCGGGCGCGGACGTACGCGTGGACGTGGGCGTGGACGTGCTCATGGCGACGAGTCCTTCGGTGCGGTCGGTCTCGAGACCGGTGCGGTTGGTCTTGAGATCGAGTCAAGCGATCGACGCGCGCCCGGGGCAGGGCAGAGCGGCCCGTCCCGGACGGGACCATCGTCGAGGTGGCCGGGACCCGGTCGTGCGACCGGGCGCGTGGGTCAGGACGCCACGTCGTCGAGTCGTTCGGCCAGCAGGTCGAGCAGCGCGTCCCAGCGCCCGAGCTTGGCGGCCGTCACGTTGGTCCGCAGCCAGCCGACGAACGCGCTCTTGCCCGACGAGGTCAGCCGCACGTGGTCGAGCCCGTGGATCCGACGCTCGCCGTGGCTGGCGGCGCGACCCCGTTCGGCCACGAACCGACGCAGCAAGCCGGGATCGAACAACGTCTCCGCCTCCACGCCCAACGGCCCGCCGTCGAACACGTCCGCGTAGGTCAGCACCTCGGTGCCACGCTCGAAGTCGAACCGGGAGACCAGGGTGTCGCGCGCCCGCCGTCCGGCGTCGTCGTGGTCGAGCAGGACCAGCAGCGGCACGCTCGACTCGGCCCGCAGCACGATCGCCGCCGACGCCGCACCCATCGCCCCGCCACCCGGCAGCACGACGACGCCGTCGAGCAACGCGGCGCGCCCGAGCGTGTCCGCCGCCTGGCGCAGGTAGGCCTCGTCGGTGCCACCCTCGACGATCAGGGCGGCGCGTGTGCCCGGCGGCAGCTGGCCGAGCCGGTCGAGCACGGTCGCGAGCCCGTGATCACGCAGCAACCCACCGAGCACCCGCGCCTGGGGTTCGTCGCCCCGGGCGTGACCGGTCAGCTGCGTGCGACCGGCCGCGTCACGGGCCAGTGCCACGACGCGGGTCGCGGCCACCCGCGGGATCACGAACGGCGAGGTGGTGGTCACCAGCACCGGTGCGCCCGTCGCGGCCGCCACGTCCAGCAGCAGGGCACCGACGGCCTCCTGCGCCGCCGGGTGCAGCAGGACCTCCGGTGCCTCCACCACCGTGGCGACCGGTGGGTGACCGCACGCCGCGAGTTCCATCGCCAGGCCGAGCGCCGTCAGGGCCCGCAGTTCGGGTACGGGGATCCGCCCACCGCGGTCGTCGGTGGCCACCAGGTGCAGCCGGGCATCGATCTCGACGTGCTCGATCTCCGGGAGGATCCGCTGCATGGTCGTGCGCAGTCCGGCGGCGACGAGGTCACGACCGGACGGCTCGGCCAGGGCGAGCGGATCGGCCGGTCCGGGTGCCCCGGCCCCCGTCACGTGACGCAGGGCATCACGTGGGGTGTGCTGCACCGCGCTGAACACGACCGTGCCGCCGAGGTCCCGGGTCGAGGTGCGTCGGCGGGTCCCGCGGTCACGGTCGAAGGCCACCACATGGCGCGTCGAACGGTCGTCGGGGCGGTCCGGCCGGCCCGCGGGTCCGGTCGACGGCCAGGCCACCTCGACACCCGGGTGCAGGTCGGTGCGCTCCCGGGTGGAACGCGGCAGGTCACGACCCGGGACGAACCGCCGGTCCGGATCGAGCGCGACCGCCAGCGACCAGGCGAGGTTCGAGCTACCCGCACGGTTGGCCCCCACGAGCACCGTGACCGCCGCCCCGAGCGGTACCTCGAGCGGGGGACCCCACACCGACCGCAGGTCCCGGACGGCGAGGACCCCGTCGGTCATCGTCAGCGGAAGCGGGCGAGGAAGTAGCGCTTCTTGCCGACCTTCAGCACCAGCGTGTGCTCGCCCGCGAGGTCGGCGGGCGACAGCTCGCGCTGGGGGTCGTCGACCGGGGCGTTGTTGAGCTTCACCGCGCCCTGTTGGACCAGCCGTCGTGCCTCACCGTTGCTCTTGGACGCGCCGACGTCGGTAAGCAGGGTCAGCACCCCCAGCCCGGCGTCCAGGGTCGCCCGGTCGAGTTCGACCGACGGCGCCGTGTCGAACGCGTCGGCGAGCACTCCGTCGGACAGCCCGGCGAACGGCTCGTCGCCGAACAGCACCGAGGTGGCACGTTCCGCGGCCTCCACGCCCGCGTCGCCATGGACGATGCGGGTCGCTTCGCGCGCCAGCACGCGGTGGGCCTCACGGGCGGCCGGGTCGGCCGCGTGGGCGGTGGCCAGCTCCTCGATCGCGTCAAGGTCCAGGAACGTGAACAGCTTCAGGAAGCGCACGACGTCCGCATCCGCCGCGTTCAGCCAGTACTGGTAGTAGGCGTACGGGCTGGTCATCGCCGGGTCGAGCCAGATGGCGTTTCCGGCGGACTTGCCGAACTTGGCGCCGTCGGCGGTGGTCAGCAGCGGCCAGGTGAGCCCATAGGCCTGCGCTCCACCGCGGCGTCGGATCAGGTCGATGCCCGCGACGATGTTGCCCCACTGATCCGACCCGCCGCCCTGCAGGATGCAGTCGTGGGCGCGCTCGAGGTGGGCGAAGTCGAACGCCTGCAGCAACTGGTAGGTGAACTCCGCGTAGGTCAGCCCCTGCTCGCGCTCCTCGAGCCGCCGCTTGACCGAGTCGCGGGCGATCATCTGGTTGATCGAGGCGTGCACCCCGACGTCGCGCAGGAAGTCGAGCAGCGTGACGTCCCGGGTCCAGTCGTGGTTGTCGACCAGCAGGCCGCTGCCGGGACCGTCACCGCCGAGGTCGAGCACCAGACCGAGCTGCGTGCGGATGGCGGCCAGGTGCGCATCGATGGTCGCCTCGTCGAGCAGTTCGCGCTCCGCGTCACGCCCCGACGGATCGCCGATCCGGCCCGTGGCACCACCGGCGAGCGCGATGGGCCGGTGGCCGCAGCGCTGCAGCCAGGCCATCGCCATCATCCCGACGAGGTTGCCGGCGTGCAGCGACGGTGCCGTGGGATCGAAGCCGACGTAGAAGGTGATCGGGCCGGCGGCCATGCGCTCGCGCAGCCCGGCGTCGTCGGTGACGTCCTGGACGAACCCGCGCGCCCGCAGGACATCGATCGCGTGGCCCGGTGTGAGGGGATCGGTCATGTCGTCAGCCCCACGCGTCGAGCGACTGACGCAGGGCGTCGGGCGGGGTCAGGGCCGGGACCTGCCGGGCCGGGAGCCAGTCGGGCATACCGTCCGCCCAGACGTAGGTGTCCGGCTTGATGCGCCCCGCGGCGACGAGCGCGCGGACGTCCGCGAGCCCGACGGGACCGAGCTGGTCGTCGCCCTGCAGGTGGTACCAGCGGGCCGGTGCGGGTCGGTCGGCGGATGGCTCCACGACGGGCTCCTGGCGGGTGCTGGTGCGGGATCAGCGCGGTGCTGGTGGGCGGCCGGTGAGGGTCCCGGCGTCAGCATGGCGACACACGACGGTACCCGCCACGGCCGGTCGCTACCGTCACCGGCGACGCCTGACGACGACCAGGAGCCCGACGACGTGCCTGACTGCCGGTGTGCCGTGCTCAACGTCATGAGCGGCGAGGTGGCCCGTGACTACCTGGACACGCACCTCCAGCCGGAGCGCACCGACGGGATGGGTCGCGCGGTCCACCGCTGCGCCGCCACCGGGGTGACCTGGGTCGAGGAACGGAAACCCGGCGGCTACGGCGAGGACGTCACCGTGCTGCGACGACTGGACCGCTGACATGGCCTTCTTGAACCCCAAGGACATCGAGGAGGACGATGCGCTGCCGGGCTCCGGTCTGCAGCTCGACCTCGAGGTGACCGTCTGTCCGCAGTGTGGCCGTGAGGCCGGGCCGTGGCAGAAGACGTGCCCCGACTGCGAGGTCGCGACGGTCGGGCGGACCGAGATCGAGCCCCCACGCTTCGAGCTCCCCGATCTCGACGACGACCTGGACGACGGGACCGG
>CAYTLZ010000086.1:0-13922 GCA_964438785.1 uncultured Actinomycetota bacterium
GGAGCGCAAGACCCACGACGGCGGCGCGAACGGGCACGGCGAGGCCTTCACGCCCCGGCAGGTGTTCGCCCTGTCCACCTGGCGCGACCGGTCGCTGTCGTCGGCCAGCCAGGCCGGGCTGGTCAACAACCTCAACGAGGGCATGGCCTGGGGGCTGTTCCCGATCTTCTTCGCTCTCGGCGGGCTGGAGCTGTCGACCGTCGGGTTGCTGGTCGCGATCGCGCCGGGCGTGTGGGGTGTCGGGCAGCTGTTCTCCGGCGCACTGTCGGACCGGGTGGGCCGCAAGTGGCTGATCGCCGGCGGGCAGTTCACCGAAGCCGCCGGACTGCTGATCATCGCGTTCGGCGACGGGGTCGCGGTGTGGGCGATCGGCAGTGCCCTGTTCGGGGCCGGGACCGCGATGGCGTATCCGACCCTGATCGCCGCCGTCGGCGACGTCGCCCACCCCGCCTGGCGCGGTGCCGCGGTCGGCGTCTACCGGCTCTGGCGCGACATCGGGTTCGCGGTCGGCGCGGTGCTGGCGGGCACGCTGGCCGATCTCTACACGCTGAGCACCGCGATCGTCGTGGTCGCGGCGATCACCGCTGCGTCCGGCCTGGACGTCAGCCTGCGGATGCGCGAGACCCACCCGGCCGCCGAGCGCGCCCGTCGCCGCGAGCGCACCTCCGGCTCCTGACCGAGCCGTACCCTCGATGGCCATGGTCACCTCACCGGTCGCGGCGCTCACGGAACTGTTCCTCCGTGGGGAGGTCCTCGTGCTCACCGGGGCCGGGATCTCCACCGACTCCGGCATTCCGGACTACCGCGGTCCGGACGGCGTCGCCCGCAACGTCGCACCGATGACCTTCCAGCGCTTCATCGGCTCGGAACTCGACCGGCGGCGCTACTGGGCTCGCAGCCACATCGGCTGGCAACGGTTCGCCGCCGCGCGCCCGAACACGGGCCACCTCGCCGTCGCCGCCCTGGGTCATGCGGGCGCGTTGCACGGCGTGGTCACCCAGAACGTCGACGGCCTGCACGAGGCGGCGGGCAGTGTGGACGCCATCGACCTGCACGGACGCCTCGACCGGGTCGTCTGCCTCGACTGTGGCGTACGACGACCGCGACTGGAGGTCGGGCTGCGACTCGACGCCGTGAACCCGGGCTTCCGCGCCGCGATCGCCGCCGACGAGGACCGGCTGCGGCCCGACGGTGACCTCGCGCTCGACGACGAGCTCATCGCGGGCTTCCGGGTCGTCGACTGTCGCGCGTGCGGCGGCCTGCTCAAGCCGGACGTCGTCTACTTCGGCGAACAGGTCCCCCGCACGCGGGTACGTGCGGCGTTCGGGCTGCTCGACGGTGCCCGGGCACTGGTCGTGCTCGGCTCGTCGCTGATGGTGGGCTCGGGCTACCGGTTCGCCACCGGCGCGGCGCGGCGCGGCCTGCCGATCGCGATCGTCACCCGTGGTGTCAGCCGCGCCGACCACCTCGCGACGGTCCGTGTGGATGCGCCACTGGCCGAGGTCATGCCGGCAGTGGTCGCCGCGGGCCTCGGGCCCGACGCGCCGGTCGCACGCACCGCCTGAGAGGCCCGAGGCTCAGCCCGCGACCTCCCTGGTCCGCAGCTCGCGCCGCAGGAGCTTCCCGGTCGCCGTCTTGGGCAGCTCCTCGAGAATCTCGATGGCACGCGGGTACTTGTAGGCGGCCAGCCGCTCCTTGGTGAAGGCGATCAACTCGTCCGGGCTCACATCCCGGTCCGCCTTCAGCGACACGAACGCCTTGACCGATTCGCCGCGGTACTCGTCGGGGACCCCGACGACCGCCGCCTCGCGCACCGCCTCGTGTTCGTAGAGGATGTCTTCGACCTCACGGGGCCAGACCTTGTAGCCACCGGCGTTGATCTGGTCCTTCTTGCGATCCACCACGTAGAACCAGCCGTCGGCGTCCATGTAGCCCACGTCGCCGGTGTGCAGGTTGCCGTCGGGGATGGCGTGCGCCGTCTCCTCCGGCTTGTTCCAGTAGCCGTCGACGACCTGGGGACCACTGGTGACGAACTCGCCGACCTCTCCGGCCGGCAGATCGACACCATCGTCGCCGACGACCCGCACCATCGTGTTCTGGATCGGGACGCCGACCGACAGAGCACCGGAGGTCGGGTCGACCGGTGCGACAGCCCCGTGGGGCACGCCGTGCGACGGTGACGTCGTCTCCGTCAGGCCGTAGATGTTGTGGATGTAGTGCCCGAACTGCGCCTCGAACGCCTTGACGGTCGACGGTGGGATCGGTGCCCCACCCGACCAGATCCGGCTGAGGCTCGCGAGGTCCTCACGCTGGACACCGGGGGCGTTCATCAGCGCGATGAACACGGTGATGGAGCCCACCGTGAACGTCGGCCGCTGCTCGCGGATGACCTCAACCGCGAGGCTCGGCTCGAAGCGGTGGAACAGGACCAGCGGCGCGCCCAGCAGCAGGCTGACCGTGATGTGCGCGATCAGCCCCGTGATGTGGAACAGGGGTGCCACACCGAGCACGACGGTGCGCTCGTCGAGCCCGCACCAGGCCCGGTAGGCCTCCGAGTTGAACACCACGTTGCCGTGGGTGTTGCGCGCCCCCTTGGGCGGACCGGTCGTCCCGGAGGTGTAGGTCAGGAACGCCACGTCGTCGGCGGTGAGCTCGACCGACGGCGGCTGCTGGCCGTCGAAGCGCTCCAGCAGCCCGGCGAGGTCCGACGCGCCCTCGCAGACGACCCGCTCCACCCCGCCGAACGCCCGTGGGTCGTTGGTCGTCTGGTACTCCAGAGGACTGGTGGTGATCACCGTGTGGACGTCGGTCTCGGCGACGACGTCCCGTGCCACCTCGACGTAGAGCTGTTCGAGACAGATGAGGGCGGTCGCACCCGAGTCGGCGAGCAACGTCGTCAACTCGCGCTGTTTCAGCATCGGGTTGGCCGAGACGGCGATCGCTCCCGCCTTCCAGGCGGCGAGCAGACCGATCACGAACTGGGGCACGTTCTGCAGATACAGCGCAACCCGATCGCCCGATCGCACGCCGGCGTCGAGCAGCCCGCAGGCGAGCGCGTCGGATGCACGGTCGACGTCCGCAGCGGTCAGCGTCGCGTCGAAGTAGCGCACCAGGGGCGAGTCGGGTGCCCGCTCGACCGTTGCCCGGAACATCTGCAGGGCGTCGGTGAACGACGGCTCGAGCTCGGTCGGCTGGCCCTGCGCGTACCGGGCCAGCCACGGGCGTTGGTCGTAGACGCTCATCGTCATCTCAGCGGATCACGACGGGGTTCACGGGCGCACCCGTGCCCTCGACGATCTTCAGCGGTGCCGCGGTGTACAGGAAGCTCCAGCGTCCGTCGGCGGCGCAGGCATCCGCCAGTTCGTCCAGCCAGGCGATCTCCGTGAGCGCGACACCCAGGTTGCGCATCAGGGCGCAGTGCAGTGGCAGGGCCACGCCCGAGACCGGGTCGAAGGTGACCTCGTTCGCGATGGTGTCGGTGACCAGGTTCGGGATCTCCTTGCGCTGGAACCACTCCACCAGTTCCCGGCTGTAGGTCAGGCCAGGCTCACAGAAGTCCTCGTAGAACTCCTCCGGCGTGGTCTGGTACCAGTAGGGGATGAACCCCGTCCGCACCACGAGGATGTCCCGGTCGCGGATCTCGACACCCTGTGCCGCGGCGGCTGCCTCGAGGTCCTCGTGGTTGAAGGTCTCCTGCTTGTCGAGGTGGTCCTTCCCGCGGTGCCGGGCCATGTCGATCAGCACGCCACGGCCGACGATGCCCTTCTCCGCGATCGGCAGGACCGACGCGCGCTTCATCCCGTCCACGGTCTCCTGCGCGTCGTAGCCGTTCCAGATCTTGCCGTCGTACCAGACGTGTCCGAGGGCGTCGTACTGGGTCGAACCCTGGGTCTGCGCTTCGAGGATGTCGTCCGCGTAGTGCAGCCCACCGGGGAAGTCCTTGCCCTCACCCCGGTCCCAGTACCCCTCGTCGATGACGTTCCACCGCTTGACGCCGACGCGGCCCGGCCAGAGCGGGTCACCGGGGCCGTCCTTGCGCCCCATCTGGATCTGGAGGGTGAACGACGTCCCGTCGCGGACCTCCGCGACCCCGTTCAACGCCTCGGCCGGCCCGAGATAGTTCAAGCAGCCGAGTTCGTCGTCCGGGCCCCACTTCCCCCAGTTGTTCGGCGGGTTCTCGCCGAACAGTTCAGCCATTGCCGGTGCCTGCGTCTCCGTCTCTGACATGGTGTCCTCTCCCAAGGCGGCGTTCGGGCGCGCTCACGGCCGAACATCGGTCCCGAATCCACCCGCTCCCACACCGGTGGTGACAAACGTTGCCGTCAGGACCGATGGCGACGGTTCCGCACCACGACGATGCCCGCAAGGGCTCGTGCGGCCACGATGACTCGTGGGCGGGTCGTGGCCTCAGGTCGCACGGCGTTCAGCCATACTGAACAAAACCGTCCGTAGGAGGACCCGGCATGACGCCCCCGGCCGAGGCGGAACTCGGAGCCCGGATCCGGGCAGCTCGTCGCCGACGGCGGTTGTCGCTACGGGCCCTGGCCGCCACGATCGGCGTGAGTCCGGCAACGCTCGTCAATCTGGAGTACGGGCGCAGTCCGATCACGGTCACGAGGCTGACCGACATCGCCACCGCACTGGGGACCCGGCCGGAGGAACTGCTCGCTCCTTCACCGGATGGTCCGCCGCGGCCGTCGACGGCCGTGGCGGGCGACGGCCACTCGAATGCCTGGATGCCCTCAGCTGGCGACTGGCGTACCTACGAGCCGCTGGCGCTCGACCCCGTCCTTGCGGCTGCGGTCGATGCGTTCGTCGACGTCGGCTCGACGGGCACCGGCCTCGCGGACATCGCGCGGCGCTCCGGCCTGTCGGTCCGCCAGGTCCGCGCTCGCCACCCGGACGTCCAATCGCTGCTCGTCGTCATCCTGGAGATCACGATGGCCGACCTCGCGTGGCGCTCGAACGCAGCCAGGCGGGAAGCGGAGAACCCGATCGAGCGGTTCCGCCTGCTGATCGAGAATCTCGCGCTGTTCCACACCCACCGACGGGAACTCGGCTTCATCGGCGCCAGCGAGATGCGCAATCTGGAGCGATCGGCGCGCCGACGCATCGCCGAATTGCGCATCGTGCAGCAACGCATGGTCGACGAGGAGACGCTCGCGGGTGTCGCCGCCGGCGACTTCCACGTGGAATCCCCGTTCGAAGCTGCGCGCGCCGTGGTGACGATGTGCACCGCCCTGTCGAGTTGGTACGACCCCAGCGGACCCAAACGCCCCGAGGAGATCGCGACCCGCTACGTCGAGCTGGCCCTACGTGTGGTGGGGCACGGCGACCGGAGCGGCACTGCACCCGGCGACGGGCGCTAGCGACGAGGGCGGAGGGTGCGGCACAGGCCGACCCGCGTTTGCGGGTGACGTGCGGCCCTCAGCGCGCCAGGTTCAGCCGCGACGTGACGGATGACGCGCGCCGCCAGTGACGCACGCCGCCAGTGGCGCGACCGGCTCAGCCGCGACGTGACGGGTGACGAGCGCCGCCCTTGGCGCGACCGCCGCCGTTGGACTGCCCGCTGCGCTTGGCACCGCCACCGGTGCTGCTGCCGTTCCGGTTGCTGGTCGAGCGCTGCCCGCCGTTGCCACCGCCGCCGTTGCCGCCGGACTTCGCCCCGCCACCCGAGCGAGCCTTGGCACCGGCCGCATTGGCCTTGCTCCGGGCACCACCACGGTTGGCGGCGGCCTTGCCGCTACCACCACTGGCACCGCGACCGCGACGCTGGTTGCCGCCCCGGCTCTTGCCGCGCGAGGCCGGCCGGTCGTTGCTCGGGCCGACCGGACGGGTCGGCTCCGGGATGCCGTCGGACGTCAGCAGCGCCATGTCCTGGTCGTGCATACCGTTGGGCAGGCCGGCACCACGCTGCAGCGCCGCGACGTCCTTGCCCTCCTCGAGCCCGACGAACGACAGCACCACACCGTCGGAACCGGCGCGACCGGTCCGACCCGAGCGGTGCAGGTAGTCCTTGTGGTCGGCCGGGAGGTCGAAGTGCACGACCACCGCGACGTCGTCGACGTGGATGCCGCGGGCGGCGACGTCGGTCGCCACCAGCGTGCTGACCTCACCCGCATGGAACTGGGCCAGGGCCTTCTCGCGCTGGCGCTGCGAGCGGTCACCATGGATGGCGGCGGTGGTGATGCCGGACTTGGCCAGCTGCACGGCCAACCGGTCGGCCCCACGCTTGGTCCGCGTGAACACGATCGCGGGCGACAGCTCACGCAGCACCGCGGCAGTGGTGTCACGGCGCATGGAACGCTCGGCGGCCCAGAACAGGTGGCGTACCTCGCCCTGGTCCTCCTCCGGCGTGGCGACCTCGTGCCGCGACGGGTTGGTCTGGTAGCGCTTGACGAGCTGGTCGACGTCACCGTCGAGCGTGGCGGAAAACAGCAGCGTCTGACGGTTCGGACGGGTCGCATCGAGCAGACGCTTGACCTCGGGCAGGAAGCCCATGTCGGCCATGCGGTCCGCCTCGTCGAGCACGACCATCTCGACGTCGCCGAGCTTGCACTCGCCGCGACGCACCAGGTCGGCCAGCCGCCCGGGGCAGGCGACGAGGATGTCGACGCCCTGACGCAGGCGCTTGATGTCCTTGGTGATCGAGGTGCCGCCGAACACGGTGGCGACCCGGCGCTGGTTGAGCCGCGCGAACGGCTCGACCGTGTCACGCACCTGGGTGGCGAGCTCACGGGTCGGGACCAGCACCAGTGCCGTCGGGTGGTGCGGGGCGGCCTTCGCCGCACGCATGGCGAGCGGCAGGCTGAAGGCCAGGGTCTTGCCCGAGCCGGTGGGGGCCTTGCCGCAGACGTCACGGCCGGCCAGTGCGTCGGCGATGGTGGAGGCCTGGATGGGGAATGGAGCGGTCAACCCGAGCTCGTCGAGCTTGCGGGTCAGCTTCAGGGGAACGCCGAGTTCGGCGAAGGTGGCAGTCAAGAAGGAGCTTTCCGTGGTGTCGCGCCGCGGTGGGCGCGGTGGTGGGTCCGACGCCGTCAGGGCGCGGAAACGCACGGATCGAGTGACTGGGCACGGTCGGACGGTCATGCCGTGGTGGCCATGACACGAAACGAACGCTCCGTGATCGGTGCGGTGTGGACACGCAACCGGGAGCGGTGGTCGTGAGTGCCGACCGTGTCGATCCGCATCGCGGCGGGCGGCTGACTCGCTTCCCGGGGGCGATGCACGTGACCGGCAACGAGGTTGCCGTGCTGCAGACCGTACCAGTTCGCTCGCGGGACGCGCGGTGGCAGCTGGACCGACCAGCCCGGCCGACCAGCGCCGTTTCAGCCGGCGGTGGGCCGTCCAGCGCCGTGTCAGCC
The DNA here is from genome assembly GCA_964438785.1 of uncultured Actinomycetota bacterium. Classification (GTDB taxonomy): domain Bacteria; phylum Actinomycetota; class Nitriliruptoria; order Nitriliruptorales; family Nitriliruptoraceae; genus PWLR01. The sequence continues at coordinate 7,365 of CAYTLZ010000086.1, forward strand.
CACGGCGAGCAACTCGGCGGCCCGCGCACCGATCGCCGTCGACGCGGCGTTGGTGTGCCCCCGCATCAGATTCGGCATCACCGACGCGTCGGCCACACGCAGAGCGTCGACGCCGTGGACCCGCAGCGTCGGGTCGACCACCGCGGCGTCGTCGGTCCCCATCCGGCAGGTCCCGACCGGGTGGTACAGCGTCTGCGCGGTCCGCCGGACGTGCGCCGCGACCTCGGCATCGGTGGTGAGCGGCGCGGGCGGATCGATCAGGTGCGAGACGCGCCCACCCAACGCTGACGTCTCGGTCAACAACCGCTGACACCACCGCAGCCCGTCGCCGATCCGGCGCAGGTCATCGCCCCCGGGGTCGCTGAACGCCGCCGGGTCGACCAGCGGGGCGGCTGCCGGATCGGCACTGGCGAGCCGGATCGTGCCGCGGCTCGCCGGCCGCAGCAGCACCGCCCCCACGGTCACCCCGTGCTCCGGGTAGCGCACCCGACCGTGGTCACGCAGCCCGACCGGGAACCCGATCAGCTCGATGTCGGGGGCCACCTCGCCGTCACGTGTGCGCACGAACGCCAGCGCCTCACCGAGGTTCGAGGTCAGCGGGCCCCGTCGACCGGCGAGGTAGCGCACCACCGCCCGCGGGTCCCTGTCGGCGCCGTACAGGCTGTCGCCGTCGACGCCGCCGGCCATGCCGGTCAGGACGTGGTCCTGCAGGTTGCGTCCGACCCCGTCCGAGGCCGCCACCACCTCGAGGCCGAGCTCGCGCAGCTCGTCGGCCGGTCCGATACCGGAGCGAAGCAGCAGTGCGGGGCTGGCCACGGCACCGGCGCAGACGATGACCTCCTGCGTGGCCCGGGCGAACTTCGGCGTGCCGCCGACGAGCACGTCCACGCCGACGGCGCGACCGCCCTCGATGGCGATGCGTTGCACCTCGACGCCGGTACGCAGCGTCAACCGGTCCGCGTGGTCGACCATCGCCGGGTAGAGGAACGCGTCCGCCGCCGACCAGCGTCGACCTCGCCGTTGGCTGACCATCGTCAGGCCCGCCCCGTCCGGCTGCGCGTGGTAGTCGTCCACCGAGGGCACCCCGAGCTCGGCGCACGCCTCGACGAACGCCCGCGACAACGGCGAGGGGTCACGCTGGTGCTCCACGCGGACCGGCCCGCCCACGCCCCGGTGCGGTGCGGCCCCGCGCACGTCGTCCTCCAACTCGACGAACAGGCGGTTCATCGCGGCGGCGTCCCACCCCTTCGCGCCGGCCGCGGCCCAGTCGTCGTAGTCCGCATCCATGCCACGGACGTACATCATCGCGTTGATCGACGACGAGCCACCGACGACGCGGCCCCGCGGCCAGGTGTCGACCCGTCCACCGAACCCCGCCTGCGCCACGGTGTCGTAGGCCCAGTCGAGCTTGCCGAACCACAGCTCCGAGGCCGCCGCCGGGATGTGCACCCGCGGGTCACGGTCCATCGGCCCGGCCTCCAGCACCAGCACCGAGGCAGCACTGCGCGCCACGATCCCCGCGGCCAGTGCACACCCCGCCGACCCCGCGCCGATGATGATGTAGTCGTGCGCCACGAAACCCGCTCCCTCGTCGTCCCGGCCGCGTCGCAGCCTGGGCCGGGCGCGGAGCCGACCGGTTCCGTTCACCCCCACGCTCACCCTGAGCCGACCCTATCCGCCCGGGGGTGCCCACCCCCGACGCCCCACCGACCGGGCCCGGCGTGGCGGTCACCAGGCCCGGGTCCGCCGCAACGGTCTGATCGTGCGGGCCCGCCGGCGTGGGTCCGCGGCTTCGATGTCGTGAAACGCGACGTGTCGTCGCGTTTCACCACAACGAACGGTGCCGACGAACCGGGCAGGCGCAGCCGCAGCGCCGCCCCGCGACCAGCCACTGCGTCAGCCGCTCGGCGATCGAGCGAGCGCCACGGTCGGACACGATCGTCAGCGCCGTGTCAGCGCGCCCGCAGCAGCTCGGCGGCGCGCTCGCCGATCGCCATGCAGGTCAGGTTCGGGTTGACCGTGGTCATCGTCGGGAAGATCGAAGCGTCCGCCACACGCAGCCCCTCGATGCCGAGCACCTGCAGCTGCGGGTCGACCACGGTGCGCGGGTCGTCGACCGCGCCCATCCGACACGTCCCGGCCGGGTGGTAGACGGTGTTCGCGGTCCGGCGCACGTACTCGCTCAGCTGGGCGCGGGCGGTGACGTCCGCGCCCGGCGACAGCTCCCGGTCGACCCAGTCGGCCAGCGGTGCCTGCGCGGCGATCTCACGGGCGAGCTCCACGCCGTCGACCATCACCCGTTCGTCGTAGCCGTCGGGGTCGGTGAAGTAGGCGAAGTCGATCGAGGGCTTGACGCCCGGATCGGCGCTGCGCAGCCGCACCGTGCCCTCGCTGCGGGCGTGGGCGACGTTCGGGGTGAACGCCAGTCCGTGCTCGGCCGACGGATACCCGTGGCCGGACGTGTGCAGGTCGAAGACCTCCGAGCCGACGTGCAGCATCAGATCCGGATGCCCCGCACCGGACGTGTCGGCGAACACGCCGACGTCCCAGCTCTGCGCGGTCGGATCGATCCGCTTCGAGGACGCGTAGTTGACGACGCCCTCCGGGTGGTCGAGCAGGTGCGCGCCGACGCCGGGCAGGTCGACCAGCGCGTCGACGCCGACCGAGCGCAGGTGCTGCGCCGGGCCGATACCCGACAGCATCAGCAGGCGCGGCGTGTCGAACGCGCCGGCGCAGAGGACCACCGACCGCGACGCGCGCACCTCCCCGCGCGAGGTCGCGATCCCGACGGCGCGCCCGTGTTCGACCAGCACCCGCGACACCGGAGTGTCGGTCAGCAGGTGCAGGTTGTCGGGCAGCTCGTCGAGCGGGTGCAGGTAGGCCACCGAGCTCGACTGGCGCGCATTGCCGTCGATGTTCAACCGAAACCGACCGGCACCGGGGATGAGGTCCCACGAGGCGAAGTCCTGCGTCGGCAGGCCGGCTGCGGCACACGCCTCGAGCACCGCGTCGACGAACGGGTTGTCCGGGGCGGCGAGCTGCAGGTGCACGGTGTCGAGCACGCGGTCGATCGCGCCACGCATCGATTCGGGGTCCCACCCGTCGGCACCGAGCCCGACCCACCGCTCGAGATCCCGGTCGGGCGTCGGGAAGGCGATGCACGAATTGTGGCTCGAGCAGCCACCGAGCACCCGGGCCCGGCTGTGACGGATCGCGCCGTTGCCCCGGGCCTGCGGCTCGATGCCGTAATCGAAGTCCAGATCGCTGCCGAGCAGATCCCACCACCGGCGCACGTCGAGCACGCGCTCCTCGGTGTCGGCGGGACCGGCCTCGACGAGGGCCACCTCGACGTCACCGGGTGCGGCCAGTCGCGCGGCGAGCGCCGCGCCGGAACTGCCGCCGCCGACCACGATCACGTCGACCGTGCCGGGAACCTCACGGTGACGCGGCGCAGGGGCCGTCAGCGTCGAGGTGGCGGGTGCGGACGTCGGCGTGCTCACGAGTTGGCCTCCTGGGTGGTGGTGCCCTGCTGCTGCCGACCGAACCAGCCGGTCGGGGCCGGATCGACGTTGTGGGCGATGTGCTTGAGCTCGACGTACTCGTCGAGTCCGGCGACCCCGAGCTCACGCCCGATGCCGGAGGTCTTGAACCCGCCCCACGGTGCCTGCGGGAAATAGGGATGGAAGTCGTTGATCCACACGGTGCCGTAGCGCAGCGCCTCCGCGACCCGCCGGCCCCGGTCGGCGTCGGAGGTGAACACCCCGGCGGCCAGACCGGTGTCGGTGTCGCCGGCCAGCGCGAGAGCCTCGGCCTCGTCCTCGAACGGCTCGACGGTCAGCACCGGACCGAACACTTCCTCACGCACGATCGCCATGTCGGCGTGGCAGTCGGTCAGGATCGTCGGGCGGTAGAAGAACCCGTCGGCCAGTTCCGCATCGTCGGGGCGGCGACCGCCGCAGCGCAGCGTCGCGCCCTCGTCGAGCGCACCGGCGACGTAACGCTCGACCTTGTCGCGGTGGGCCGCGGAGATCAGTGGCCCGGACTCCGTGGCCGCGTCCCGACCGTTGCCGAGCCGGATGCGTTCGGTCCGCTCGACCAGCGCATCCACGAACGCGTCGTGGATCGACGCCTCGACCAGCAGCCGGGCACCGGCCGAGCAGACCTGCCCGGCATGGAAGAACACCGCGTTGAGCGCGTGGTCGACGGCGAGGTCGTGGTCGGCGTCCGCGAACACGATGTTGGGGTTCTTCCCCCCGAGTTCGAGCGCGAGCTTCTTGACGTTGCCGGTGGCGGCCTCCATCACCTTGCGGCCGCTGACGATGCCACCGGTGAACGACACCAGGTCGACGTCGTGACTGGCGGCGAGCACGGCACCGACCCGCGGGCCGTCGCCGAGCACCAGGTTGACCACCCCGGCCGGGATGCCGACCTGCTCCATCAACTCCACCGTGCGGATGGTGGTCAGCGGGGTGAGCTCGGAGGGCTTGATCACCATGGTGTTGCCGGCCAACAGCGCCGGGGCGAACTTCCACGATGCCTGCAGCAGCGGATAGTTCCACGGGCTGATCTGTGCACACACGCCGACCGGTTCGTGCCGGATCGTCGAACGCAGCGCCGGGATCGGGCCCTGGACCTGCTCGTCGTCGAGGTGGTCGGCCATCGAGGCGTAGTAGCGAATCACCCCGATCACGTCCGAGATGTCCGCCCGGCTCTCCTCGAGCGTCTTGCCGGTGTCGGCGGTCTCCAACGCGGCGAGGTGGTCGGTGTCGGCCTCCATCGCGTCGGCCAGCGCGGCGAGCCGGGCCGCCCGCTCGGCGGCGGGGGTGCGCGGCCAGGGGCCCGTGTCGAACGCCCGCCGGGCGGCGGCGATCGCTGCCTCGGTGTCGTCGGGTCCACCCTCGCTGACGATCCGGGCGGTCGAGCCGTCGAAGGGATCGATGACCTCCCGCCGTGCGCCGTCGTTCGCGTCGCACCATGATCCGTCGATGTAGAGCTCGGGCACGGGATGATCCGTTCGGGTCGGGGGCGGGCGGACCGGGAAGCGGCCTCGCGCGCGAACGAATGGCGTCGCCGGGTGCGATGCAAGTCAGGTTCGGAGCAGGTTCGGGCAGCGCGCGGTACCGGGCTCGCCTCGCGACGCCGGTGACCGGTCGTTAACTTCAAGGCCGCCGACGCGACCCGACGCCGTGTCATGTGCGCGTCGGTGCCCCGCCCCCGGCGACACGTGGCGTGTGGCGACCGCCGACGCGGACCGTCCCGTCACCGCCTGGAATCGGCGTGTGGCCCGGCGACGGGCATGGGGGAGGCGACGCGCGACGCCCCTCCCCACGGCACGACCGGTGACCGCCCCGCCGGTGTTTCCCCACTCCCGACCACTGGTACCCCGTGACCCTCTCCGGCTATCTCGAACGACGGTGGGACACCGTCCTCGAGCTGACGTGGGACCACCTGGTCGTGGTGCTCGTCGCGGTGGTGATCGCCACCGTGGTCGGGGTGCTGCTCGGCGCACTGACCCATCGCCGTCCGGCGGTCTCCAAGGCGCTCGTGTCGACGACCGGCGCGGCGTTCACCATCCCCGCGCTCGCCTACTTCGCGCTCGTGACCCTCTACGTCGGCCGGGGTTTCGTCCCCAGCGTCATCGTGCTCGTCATCTACGCGCTGCTGCCGGTGGTGCGCAACACCGTCACCGGGCTGGCCGAGGTCGACCAGGCCATGGTCAAGGCGGCCGCCGGGATGGGCATGGGCCGCATGCAGGTGATGACGGGAATCGAACTGCCGCTGGCGTGGCCCGTCATCCTCTCCGGCATCCGCATCGCCGCGGTCATGGCCGCCGGTATCGCGGCCATCGCCGCGTACGTCGGCGGGCCCGGTCTGGGCGCGGAGATCTTCGGTGGACTCGCGGCCATCAACACCGACCGCGGCCAGGTGCAGGCGCTCGTCGGCACCGTCGGCGTGATCCTGGTCGCCCTGCTGCTCGACGCGGCCCTGTCCCTGCTCGGCCGACTCACGACCCCGCGAGGCCTGCGATGACCAGCGACACCACCACGACCGCCGATCCGACCGCGGACCCGCTGGCGGAGCCGATGATCCGGCTCGAGGCGCTGACCAAGCGCTACCCCAACCAGTCCGTCCCGGCCGTCGACGCGCTCGACCTCGACATCCCGACCGGTGAGATCGTCATGCTGGTGGGACCGTCGGGGTGCGGCAAGACCACCACGCTGGAGATGATCAACCGGCTCGTCGAGCCGACCTCGGGGCGCATCGTGCTCGACGGCGACGACGTCACCCACGTCGACGTCGACCAGCTGCGGCGCCGCATCGGCTATGCGATCCAGCAGATCGGGCTGTTCCCGCACCGCACCATCAGCGCGAACATCGCCACCGTCCCGAAACTGCTGGGGTGGGACAAGGCGCGCATCGCCGACCGCGTGGACGAGCTGCTCACGCTCGTCGGGCTCGACCCCGACGAGTACCGCGGCCGGTATCCCCGCGAGCTGTCGGGTGGGCAGCGCCAGCGCGTCGGCGTGGCCCGGGCGATGGCCGCCGACCCCCCGGTCA
>CAYTLZ010000087.1:0-13822 GCA_964438785.1 uncultured Actinomycetota bacterium
AAGAAGGACCCGGAGAAGTACAAGGCGAAGAAGGCCAAACTCAACGAAGAGATGATGGCGCTCTACCAGCGGGAGGGTGCCAATCCGGCGGCCAGTTGTCTGCCCCTGCTGGCCCAGGCTCCGATCTTCATCGCCCTGTTCTACACCCTGCGTCGCTCCAGTGACCTCGACGGGCAACCGTTCTACTTCATCACCCAGTTCACGTCCGTCGAACCGGGTGTGCCGGACGGACTGGCTGCGTCGGTCAGCGCGGCGGGCTGGCCCGGGTGGCTGCTGATCGTGCTGATGTCGGGCTCGATGTTCCTGATGCAGAAGCAGATGATGGCCCGGAATTCGGCCCAGATGGTCGACAACCCGATGGCGCAGCAGCAGAAGATCCTGCTGTACGTGATGCCGGTGTTCCTGGCGGTCATCTCGTTCCAGTTCCCGCTCGGGATCCTGCTGTACTGGGTGACCACCAACCTGTGGCAGGTGGTACAGCAGGCCATCATCCTGCGTGAGGTGAAGCAGGAAGCCGAAGCCGGTGAGTTGACCGACAAGCCCGGCGGTGACGTCGGTCCGGCCAAGCCGGAGACCAAGCGGCGCAGCACGGGGTCCGCGACCTCCGGAGGTCGTAAGCGGTCCGACGGACCGGCGGCGACCGATGGCGATCCGGACGACGACGCAGCGGACACCGAGTCCACCGAGCGCGCTGCTGCCGAGGGTGACGCTGGCGACCGTGATGCCGCGGACAGTGCACCCAACCGCAGTGCGTCGACGGGCACACCCGACGAGGTCGCTGATGACGCGGCTGCCGAATCGACTGCTCCCGAGACGCCCAAGTCCCAGAACGGCCATCGGCCGACATCCGGGGTGCAGCCGGCTGCCGCAGGCAAGCGTGATCACCTACCGCGCCGCGGCTCCGCCCGCAGCTGATCCGAGGAGAAACCCATGACGCGACCCATCACGAGTACCGGCGATTCCATGCAGGCAGCCCTCACCGGCGCGATCGCCGAGCTGGTCGCCTGCGACGTCGAGAAGGTACGGCTCGATGTCGAGGCACCCGGCCTGGACGATCTCCGTGGTGAGCACCGGCTGACCCTGCGTGTCGAGGCTCCGGCACCGACGCAGACTCCCGATGACGAGGTGGTGTCGGCGCCGGTCGCGGCTGGTACCGACGGCGATCCGCTCAGCACCGAGGAGTTGGATGAGGAGGCTGATGCGGCTGCCGACTTCCTCGAGGGGTTGCTCGACGCATTGGACCTTCCGGGGGATCTGCGGATCAAGGTGCACGAGGACCACGTCGAACTCGAGGTCGTCGAGATCGGTTCGGGTGCACTGATCGGTCGTCGGGGCCAGACGCTCGAGGCCATCCAGGAGCTTGTTCGCTGCTCCCTGCAGCGCCAGTTCCAGCGTCGTGCGCGGGTGAAGATCGATGCGGAGGGCTACCGCGCCCGCCGTCTGGAGAAGTTGATCGAAAAGGCCGAGGAGGCCATCGACAACGTGCTCGATTCCGGTGAGGCCGAGCGGCTCGAACCCATGGACGTCTTCGAGCGCAAGGCCGTACACCAGTTGGTGGCGGACGTGGAGGGCGTGGAGAGTCGTAGCCAGGGGCGCGAGCCCGCCCGGCGTGTGGTGATCGAACCCATCTAGAGGTGGGCCCGGGTTGACCCCGAGTGCTGCGGATGTGCGAGGCCCCGACATGGTCGGGGCCTCACCCGTTCCACGTGGAACATGATCACGAGCGTGCAATTTGGGTAGGGCGGACGCTCGGGTGGGCTCGCTTCGGCCGCCCATGGCGAATGTCGTGCGTTTCGCCTGTTCAACGCCCCTTGTTCAGCGTCTGGGGGCTGCTTTCCGGCGAGGCGGGGCGAGTTCACGGGTCTCCGTGGGCCCGGCCGATGACGGCGGGCGCGCTGAGCCCGAGTGGTCCCGACGGCGGCCACGACGTTTACGGGCGACGGCGTCGGTGCTGAGGCGGGGTGGACAGCAGGGTGTGGACAAGGTGGCAGCGGGTGCCGCAGGCCTTCCCAGGGATGGGTGAGCCCAGGTTCTCGTCGTGCGCTGCGCCGGTCGGGGGGGGATTGCGTGGTGCTCAGGCCCGCCGAGAGGGAGCAGGATCGCGTCCGCGGAGCGGGGCGAGTGTCTCAGTGGCGCTTCGGCGTTCTGAGGCGGTGCGGACGGTGTGCCGCCGGCAGCCGCGGGACGTCGGCGAGCTTCCGGCACAGCCCGGAGTGCTCGTGGGTGGACGCGCCTTGCTGCCCATGGCCGCCGGCACCGCCTGACGGTCTCTGGTGACGGGTGCAAGCCGATGTGGTGCGAGCAGGCGAACGGTGATCGGTTGGACGCGACGTGGACCGTTCCACGTGGAACGGGCCGTCCGGGCCCACCGGTGTCCTTCAGGCCTCGACGGGGCAGTGGGCAGCCGTCCGTCACGACGGTCCAACATGGTGATCGACGGCGACCTGGGGTGTGTTCCACGTGGAACGCTTCGGCGGGACGCCCTCGGCTGCTTGTTGCAGGGAAGCGGTCGTGGTCAGCGTCGACCATCCGTGGACATGGTCTCCGGGGCTGGCGGCGTGAAGCATGACCGTCATGGGCAGTCGGCTGGTGTGTCGTGTCGTCGAGTTCCAGGCCCCGATGCAGCGCCGCGTTCGCGGTGCCGCTCATCGTGCCGCACGCGTGCTGCGGCTCGTGTCGTGGTGTGACACGGTCTCGGTGCACTCCGTTGGGTGTGACGACCCGCCGATCATCGGTAATGACTCCCCGAGGCCGGGCGCTGGTTAGCGGAGCACCGGGAGCATCGGGACAAGGCATCGTCTTCAGGGCGATGCCCAAGGTCCGGCGTGCCGAGCGCTGTCTGACGTCACGGAGGGCGGATTCGCGGTCCATATGCTGATCATCGGAACTGCATGTTCCACGTGGAACGTTGTCCCGCCCGGTTGGCCGCCGTGGCACGTGCCGACCATGGTTCCACGTGGAACCGACGGTCGCCGTGCGTGGCCGTCCTCAGGACGTGCAGGGCCCATCTCGAGGAGGAATACCGGTCGAGACGGCCGAGGGCCACCGACCGACTAGGCTCCGGGACATGGACCTGGAACCCGCCGTTGAGGCGAAGCTACGCGCGTTTGCCGACCTCGTTGCGGCATCCCCGCACAATCTCGTGTCGAAGCGGGCACGTACGGAGCTCATGAGCCGGCATGTTCCCGAGTGCGTCGCCTTTGCGGCACAGCTACCGACCGGTCCACAACGGGTCCTGGATGTGGGCTCGGGCGGAGGATTCCCGGGGCTGGTGCTGGCCATCGTGCGCCCTGAACTCGACATGCACCTGCTGGACAGCACGGCGAAGAAGACCGAGTTCCTCGAGGAAGCGGCTCGTCTGATCGGTGTGGACGTCACCGTCCACACCGGACGGGTCGAGGCGGCGGCCGAGGGAGAACTCGCCGGATCGTTCGACGTGGTGACGGCGCGCGCCCTGGCACCGTTGGACCGCCTGGTCGCGTGGACGCTTCCGTTTCTGCGCTCGGGTGGGGTGCTGTGTGCCATCAAGGGTGAACGGTGGGCGCAGGAGTTGCAGGAGGCACAGGCCGTGCTCGCACGTCTGGGTGGGCGTGTGGTCGGGACGCCACCCCCGGAGGGTGAGGCAGCGGACGGGGCGACACCCCGCGTTGTTATGATCGCCAACGAGCACTGAGGGGCGGGCAGCGCATCCTGGCCCGGTCGGCGTGTATGGAAACGGAATGAGATGACATATGAGTGATGAGGCCAGGCCCACCCCGGTGCGGATCGGGATCGCCAATCAGAAGGGTGGCGTGGGCAAGACGACCACCGCCGTGTCGTTGGCCGCGGGACTCGCCGTGCTCGGGGTCCGGGTCCTGGTCGTCGATCTCGATCCGCAGGGCAATGCGTCGACGGGCCTTGGTGTCCGGGTCGAAGAGGGTCAGGCCTCGGTCTACGGCGTCCTCGTGGACGGGGACGATCCAGCCCAGGCCATCCGGAGTACCGAGGTCGAGGGGTTGTCCCTGTTGCCGTCCTCGCTCGACCTGGCCGGAGCGGAGGTCGAACTGGTCCCGGCGTTCTCCCGCGAGCACCGGCTCAAGCGGGCCCTGGACCGCGTGGATCCGTCGATCGACGTGATCCTCATCGACTGCCCACCGTCCCTCGGGCTGTTGACGATCAACGCGTTGGTCGCGTCGGATCAGGTGTTGGTGCCCATCCAGTGCGAGTACTACGCACTGGAGGGCCTCAGCCAACTGCTGCGAACGGTCGATCTCGTCAGCGAGAACCTGAATCAGCGCCTCGAACTGGGGGGTGTCGTCCTCACGATGTTCGATGGACGTACGAATCTCGCTCAGCAGGTCGCCGACGAGGTGCGCAACTATTTCGGCGACAAGACCTTCGAGACCGTCATTCCACGGACCGTGCGTCTGTCCGAGGCCCCGAGCTTCGGACAGCCCATCACCACGTTCGATCCGACCTCACGGGGCGCGCGCGCGTATCAACGCCTCGCGGCCGAGGTGGCCCGTCGACTGCACCTGCCGGTCCAACTCGAGCAGGAGGGCGGTGACGCGCTCGAGCGCCTGCTCGCGGGTCCCTCGAGCGCTGCGGCACCGCTCGACACCGACGACCCACGACTGTCGACCCACGACGAGGAGTACCGCTCATGAGCCGCCGCTCCGGACTCGGCCGAGGACTGGCCGCCCTGATTCCGCCCGCCCCCACCGAGCAGGACCGGGACGGCGGCGACGACCAGGCCGGCGCGAACCCCATGGACGCCGACGACGCCGGGCCGGTCGACGACGGGCTCGCGTCGGATGGGTTCCGACTCATCACCCCGTCCGGTGCCCCGTCGGTGACCACCGGACGTGGCGACCCGCCGGAAGTGCGGCCAGCCGACGACCGCGCGGCCGGCTCCGAGGGCACCGGGGGCCCGGACGTGGATCAGCCGTCACCGTCCGAGCCGCCGCCGGCGCCCGTCGACCCGTCGCCAGCCCCGGCGCTCGACCCGCCCCGGTCGACGGGCGTGACCGCGACCACCGCGACGCTGATGGAACTCGCCCCGGACCAGATCGATCCCAACCCCTCGCAGCCGCGTGACGTCTTCGATGCCGATGAACTCGAGGGGTTGGCCACGTCACTCCGCGACATCGGGGTGCTGCAACCACTGGTCGTCCGCCCGGCCGCCGACGGTCGCTACGAGCTGATCGCCGGCGAGCGACGGTGGCGAGCGGCCCAACTCGCCGACCTGGACACCGTGCCCGTCGTGGTGCGCCACACCGACGACGCCGATCTGCTCAAGGAGGCGCTGGTCGAGAACATCCACCGGGTGCAGCTCAACCCGCTGGAGGAAGCGGCCGCCTATCAGCAGCTGCTCGAGGAGTTCGGCGTCACCCAGGAGGAACTGGCCACGCGACTGGGTCGCTCCCGACCGTCGATCAGCAACGCCATCCGGCTGTTGCAACTGCCCGCCGCGGTCCAGCGGCGCCTGGCGGCCGGCGTGCTGAGCGCCGGCCACGCCAAGGTGCTGCTGGCCATGGACGACGACGGTGCCCAGACCAAACTGGCGGAACGGATCATCGCCGAGGGGCTGTCCGTGCGGGCGACCGAGGAACTGGTCCGCCTGCAGCTGCTCGAAGGGCCGGCCCGCCGTCCCAAGGCCCGTCGCACACCCACGGCTCCCGGCCTGATCGAACTGCAGGAGGATCTGTCCGACGCGCTCGAGGCCCGCGTGCGGATCACGATGGGTGCCCGCAAGGGCAAGCTCGCCATCGAGTTCGCGTCCGTGGACGACCTCGAACGCATCGTCGGGGTCATCGCCGGCGGGATCTCGGGTACCGCCGGTACCGGCGCGACGGGTGACAGCACGTCGCTCGACGAGTGACCGCCCGCTGGGTGATCACTGCTCGGTGACCGGTCGCCGGTGCTCGACGTGGCCGTCGGCATGGCCGAGGATCGCCTCGGTCGCCATCTCCACGAACAATCCCGAGGTGACCACACCGGGCAACGTCGCCAGCCACAGGTCGGTCACGGCAGGGTCGGCGATGCCACCGGGGAAGCGCACGTCGAGGATCTCGTTGCCGTTGTCGGTCCGCGTCGGCGTGTCGTCGCCACCGCGGACCGTGACGATCCGACCGTCCTCGACCAGCGTCCGGTGGACCGGTCCACGCGCGAACGGGACCACCTCGACGGGGAGCGGGAAGCTGTCCCCGAGTCGTTGGACGTGCTTGTCCGGGGTGGCGACCAGCACGAACCGATCGGCCATGGCGGCCACGACCTTCTCGCGGAGCAGTGCGCCGCCACCACCCTTGGTCGCTGTCAACTCGTCGTCGAACTCGTCGGCCCCGTCGATCGCGAGATCCACGCGTGCGACGGCATCCGGTCCGACGATCTCGACCCCGAGCGACCGCGCGGTCCGGGCCGTGGCCTCCGAGGTCGGGACGCCGGTGAGCCCGCGCAGCCCGCGTCGGCCGATCGCCTCCAACAGGTAGGCCACCGTCGAGCCCGTGCCGAGCCCCAGGACCATGTCCGACTCGATCAGCTCGGCGGCGGCGTAGCCGGCCGCCCGCTTGGCCACATCCACCGACGTGTTCATGCGTCTCTCCACTGACTCAGCAGCAACGGCAGTTCACCGAGTCCCTCGAGCACCAGGTCGACATCGTGGTCGTCGGGGAGTTCCTGCAGATGACCCCAGGGCCCGCGTCGTAACCAGCAGGTGCGCAAGCCGGCCGCCATCGCCGGCAGGACGTCGTTGTCGACCCGGTCCCCGACATAGAGCACGTCGTCGGGGGTCGCTCCCGTGACCAGCTCCAGGACCGCCGCGAAGAAGCCGGGATCGGGCTTCTCGACGCGCAGCTCGGCGGAGGTGATCACGTGGTCGTGCGGGATGTCGAGTTCGAGCAGCTGCTCGGTTCGCCGCGCCGGTTGGTTGCCCGCCAGGATGACGGTGAAGCCCAGGCTGCGCAGCTCGTCGAGGCAGGGTCGGACATCGGGATAGAGGTCCTGCTCCTGGAACCCGCCGTAGCGCCGTTCGTGCTCGTCCTCGAAGTCCTGCCAGATGACGTTGGGCGCGAGGTGGGGGAAGGCGACCCGGTGATCCTCACCCTGGGCGATGGCAGCACCGAGCACCGCCGCGAAGGTCAACGGCGACACCCCGAGCAGACCGGCCCAGACCGCCCAGACCCGGCTCTCGTCGATGAGGACCTCGCCGATGTCGAAGGCCACGATCCGTGGGGCCGGGCCGTCCGGGTCCGACAGGGCGTCGGGGTCGAAGTCGAGCTCGGTGAGATCATCGAGGTCGTCGCGGTCCCGCGGATCGGCATCCCGGTCGGGGTCCAGATCGGCGGCGACCTGGGTCCCTGGTCGCGGGCCCTGGGAGCCGGATTCGTCGGCCATCAGGCCTGCTCCGCGTCACGCAGCGCGAGCGCCACGAGGCGCTCGCACAGCAACTCGAACGGCAACTCGGCGGCCGCCGCGGCCATCGGTACCAGGGAGGTGCCCGTCATGCCGGGGCAGGTGTCGAGCTCGAGCAGCCACGGTGTACCCCCCGCATCCACGATCAGGTCGGCCCGGGAGACGTGGCGGGCCCCGATGGCCCGGTAGGCGGCCACCGCGGTGGCCGCACAGGCCTCGGCGACCTCGTCGTCGAGGCGCGCCGGGACGTGGAACTCCGTGGCACCGGCGGTGTAGCGCGCGGCGAAGTCGTAGGCCCCTTCCTTCGGCTGGATCTCGACCGCGGGCAGGCTCGCGCCGTCGAGCACGGTGACCGCCACCTCGGTGCCGGCGATGAACCGCTCGATCAGGACCGTGTCGGCGTAGCTGAAGGCACCGACGATGGCCTGGGGCAGGTTCGTCGGGTCGGCCACGATGGTCAGACCCAGGGATGAGCCGCCCGTGGCCGGCTTGACCACCAGCGGGGTACCGAGCGCCGTGGCGATGCGATCGACGGCGGCGGTGGCCCCCATCTCCCGGAACGCCTGCTGGCTGAGACTCACCCGGTCGGGCACGGCCAGGCCGGCGCGGGCGTACAACCCCTGGGCGATGGGCTTGTTCCAGGCGAGCGACGAGGCCAGGACGTCGGGTCCGGTGTAGGGCACCCCGACCAGTTCCAGCAGCGACTGGATGGTGCCGTCCTCACCGGCCGACCCGTGCAGGGCCAGGAACGCCACGTCGAAGGCCCCCTGCTCCAGGGTGTCGACCAGGTTCGCGTCCACGTCCAACCGGGTGACCTGGTGCCCGCGGTCCACGAGCGCGTCGGCGACCCGACCGCCGGAGCGCAGACTCACCTCGCGTTCCAGGGAGATGCCGCCACACAGCACGGCGACGCTGGCCGGGGCGAGCGGGGCGGGATCGGTGGTCATCGTGGTCCTTGAAGTCGGGCGGGTCACGGGCCCGGGGTCAACCGCCGAGGTTGCCACCCCGCGTCTCGCGGCGCGCGTCCCGCCGGGACCGTAGTTGCGGCGCGTCGTCCCCGAACACGGCGCGCACCAGTTCGAGTTCGGCGTGCAGCAGCTCACCGAGTCGTCCGACCCCCTCGTGGATGCGGTCCTGGGGCGGATAGCTGAAACACAGCCGCATCTGGTCACCGCCGCTGCCGTCGGCGTAGAACCCGCGACCGGGGACGTACGCCACCCGCTGGTTGATCGCCTTGGCCAGCAGATCCGAGGTGTCCACGCCCCGGGGCACGGTCAGCCACACGTAGAAGGCCCCCTTGGGCACCGTCCAGTCGACCCCGTCGGGCATCTCGGTGTCCAGCGCGTGGAGCATGAGCTCGGACTTCTCGCGGTACAGCTCCGTGAAGCGCTTGATCTGCTCGCGCCACGGCTGCGTCGTCAACCAGGTCTCGACGATCATCTGCGTCAGGTTCGAGGGACACAGATCCGCAGCCTCGCGCAGCAGGATGAGCTTGTCCCGGACCGGTCGTGGCGCGGCGATCCAGCCGGTGCGCACGCCCGGCGCGAACGTCTTGGACACGGTGCCGACGTAGATGACCCGCTCCGGGATCAGCTCCCGGATCGAGGGCCAGGTCCGTCCGGCGAAGTCCAGCAGGCCGTAGGGGTTGTCCTCGACGACGATCAGGTCGTGCTGCTCGGCGAGTTCCGCGAGGCGATGACGTCGAGGTACCGACATCGACACCCCGGCGGGGTTCTGGTGGTTGGGGATCGTGTAGACGTACTTGGCGCGACGGCCCTCGGCGGCCAACTGATCGAGCGCTTCGGCCAGGGCCTCGACCTGCATGCCGTCGGCGTCCATGGGGATGTGGCGGACCTCCGCCTGGTTGGCGGTCAGGGCACCGATCCCCCCCACGTAGGTCGGACCCTCGGCGAGCACGATGTCACCCGGATCGATGAAGCACCGCGCCACGAGTTCCAGTGCCTGCTGGCCCCCGACGGTGATGACCAGGTCGTCGGCGTGGCCGGGGATGCCCTCGTGGTGCATGACCTCGGTCAGCAGGGCGCGCAGCTCGGGACGCCCCTGGCCACCGCCGTACTGCAGGGCCGTGGCCCCGGCGTCGCGGATCACCTGCGCCGCGACGGCCTCCACGGCCTCCATGTCCAACGCCGAGGTGGCCGGCATCCCGCCCGCGAAGGAGACCACCTCGGGGCGCGAGGCGACGGAGAACAGGGCACGGATCTCGGATGCGCTCATGCCCTTGACCCGGGCGGCGTAACGCGCCAGGTACGGATCGGTGTCGAGGCGCATGCAGACTCCGCTGCGCGGTGGGCGTGGTCCGGCGGGCGCGGCCGTGCACACCGGTAGGCTCGAGCGTAGCGACCACGCGTGCGACGACCGTGAGGTGCCCGGTGACGAGGGTGACGAGGCGACCACCAGCAACGACCGACCGCACCGCCCCGGGGCGCGCCCACGATCGTCCCGTGGCTCCCGGCGGTCGCCTCCGGCTGGTGCTCGGCTTCCTGATCGGCGCGCTCGTCGGGGCCCTGCTCGCCCTGGTCCTGCCCCGCGACGACGGTCCGCGGCGCGCCGCACGGTCGATGTTCCCGGCGGATCCACTGGGCCCCGGGCCGCCGCACGATCCGGCCCCGCCCCCGCGATGACCCGCCGGGCCGTGCCGCTCACCGGTGCACAGGTCGCCGAACTGCCGCCGGCCTGCCGTGGTTGTCGCTACTGGGAGCTCGGGATCCGGCCGGAGCCGCGGCCGGGGGTTCGTGCCGGACGGGGCCCGTCTGGCGTCGTGCACGACGTCGAGGCGGACAAGCGGGCGTGGGTCCGCGCACAGGTCGACGCCGGGACACCCCCCGGACGCGTGTTGCGTGTCGACGGGGTCGTGGTCGCCTATGCCCTGTTCGCGCCGGCCGAGGCGTTCGCGCGGCGGGGCACCACCCGACCGGCACCCAGCCGGGACGCGTTGCTGCTGGCGACCGCGTGGGTGGGGCCGGCGCATCGCGGCTTCGGGCTCGGTCGACTGCTGGTCCAGGAAGCGCTCAAGGAGGCGTTGCGGCTCGATCGGCCGGCGTTGGAGGTGTACGGCGATCGCCGGTGGGCCGAGCGGGCCTGTCACCTCCCGGCCACCTGGCTGCTGCGGGAGGGCTTCGTGGTCGTCGCGGAGCATCCGCGCACGCCGCTGCTGCGCATCGAGACCTCCCGTCTGGCGCGATGGGCCGAGTCCGTCGAGCACGCCTTCGAGGAGGTCTTCGGTCGCCTGCCGCGTCGGGTGCCGCTGCCGAGCCCGGAGTCGGGGCGGCGCGCACCCGCCCCGGGAGCGGGTGCGACCGGCTGATCGCGTGTGGGTGGTAGCGTCGGCGGGTTGCCCCGCCGTCCAGGATCTCCCGTGCGCGCCTACCGAGCTCTGTTCGCCGTCGAGGCGGCGCGCTGGCCGCTGTTGTCGTCGGTGGTGGCTCGGCTGACGCAGGGCATGATCGTGATC
Organism: uncultured Actinomycetota bacterium; assembly: GCA_964438785.1. Lineage (GTDB taxonomy): Bacteria > Actinomycetota > Nitriliruptoria > Nitriliruptorales > Nitriliruptoraceae > PWLR01. The sequence goes on from CAYTLZ010000087.1 coordinate 10,862, forward strand.
GCGATCGTGTACCTGTTGCGGCGGGAGGACTACTCGTTCACCGCCGCGGGGCTGGTCACCGCCGGCCACCAGATCGGGGTCGGGATCGGCTCGCCGATCCAGGGTCGGCTCGCCGATCGGTTCGGCCAGGTCCGGGTCCTCGTGCCCGACGCGGCCCTCTACCTCGCCGGCACGATCGCCATCGCCATCGCCGCCGGTCTGCAGGCACCCGTCGTCTGGCTGTGCGTCCTGACCCTGGGCACCGGGCTGGTCCTGCCACCGGTCGGGGCCTGTTCGCGGGTGCTGATGTCGTCGTTGTTCCCCACCGGCCAGAAGCGCGAGACCGCCTTCGCGGTGACGTCCATCGCCGTCGAGATCGGCTACGTCGTCGGTCCGTTGATCGCGATCGGGATCGCGGAGAGCATCCGCCCGGATCTGGCGGTCGTCGCGGCCGGCCTGGCCGCAGCGATCGGCTCCGGTGGCTACGCCACGACCGCGGCGGCTCGGTCGTTCACCACCACCCGTCCGGTGGGCCCCCGTATCGGGGCGCTGCGGTCACCGGGGCTGCGGGTGCTGGGCGGGGCGTTCGCCGCGATCGCGGTGGTCTTCGGGGCGCTGGACGTCGTCGTGCCGGCGGTCGCCGAGGTGATCGCCCGGCCGAGCGACGCCGGGTGGTTGCTCGCGTGCATCGCCGGCGGCAGTCTGGTGGGCGGTCTCGTCTACGGGGGGCGGGTCTGGCCCGGCACGGTGGCCCAGCGGTTGCGCGTGTGCGTGGGCCTGCTGGCGTTCGGCATGTTCGCGTTGCCGTTCTCGACCGCCACCGTGCCGACGTTCGCGGTGGCCCTGGCCGTGGCCGGGCTGTTCCTGGCCCCCACGACCATCGTCGCCTTCCAGCTGGTCGACGATCTGGCGATCCGGGGCACCCAGACCGAGGCCCAGTCGTGGACGCAGACGGCCGTCGTGATCGGGGTGGCGGTCGGGGCCGCCGCCTCCGGTGCGGCCGTGGACGCCTTCGGCCCCGGTCAGGCCTTCTTCGCGGGTGCCGTCAGCGTCGCCATCGGTGCGGGCATCATCCAACTCGGGGCCCGACATCTGCACCAGCCGGTCACACCCGGAGCGGGGTCCCGACCAGAAAGTCCGTGATCGACGTGGCCAGCGCGCTGCCGATCCGCCGCTGGTGCCCGGGGTCGGCGAGCGCGCGTCCCTCCTCGGGGTGGGTCAGGAAACCCGGTTCCACGAGCACGGCGGGTGCCCGGGTCTGGCGCAGGATGGCGGTGGTGGCCGCATGGGTGCGGCAGTGCGCCGTCCCGGTGGCGGCGACCACCGCGTCCAGGGCGAGTCCGGCCAGGGTGCGGCCCCGCTCCGACACCCGCTCGCCGTGGCCGAAGTAGTAGGCCGCGGCACCACGCGCCTGGTCGGATGCGGTCCCGTTCGCGTGGATCGACAGCACCAGGGTCACGTTCTGGGCGTTGGCCTGCGCCGAGCGTTGGGCGGGGGTCGGGCTCGTGGCCGGGCCCCGGCTGAGCACGACGTGGGCCCCGAGTGCCGCGAGCCGACCCTCCACGTTGGTGGCGATGCGCCAGGTGATCTCGTGTTCGGGGGTGCCGTCGGGACCGGTCAGACCCGGGTCGTCGACGCTGTGGCCGGGATCGATCATGATGCGTGACCCCGCGACGCTCAGGCGACTCGGCCGGCGCAACGACTCCCGTTCGCGCACGGCGTAGGCGGGTGCCTCCTGATGGGCGCGGTGCAGCCGGACCAGCAGGTCGAGGGTCGTCGGACCCGCGATGCCGTCGACCGGGGCGCCCACGTTCAGCTGGAACTCCTTGACCGCCTCGTGGGTCTGGGGCCCGTAGAGCCCGTCGTCGTAGCCGGCCTCGAATCCCAGCCGGTTGAGGCGGATCTGCAGGTCGCGGATGTCGTCGCCCTGCAGCGGGGGCGAGGTGACGTACAGGGACCGGTCACCGAGCCGGTACGAGGCGCTGACCAGGGCGAGCCATGTCTCGGGGCCGACGATGCCGTCCGCCGGCAGCCCCCGACGCTGCTGGAACGTGCGTACCGCCGCTTCGCTGGCCCGGTCGAACACGCCGGGATCGTCATCGAGGGCATAGCCGAGTTCGCCGAGACGTCGCTGGACATCAGCGACCTCCGGTCCGGCGTTGCCTCGGCGGATCAGATCCATGGAACGTCAGGTTAGGCGGCCGTCGCGACGCACCGATCCCCGGCGACCGTCAGGCGACCGGTCGCTGCCATCGTCCGGTGCCGTCACCCACGGGTTCGAACCCCATCTGGATCAGGTAGCGGCGGTGCAGGTCGGTCCGGACGTCGGTGGTGACCGCGCTGATCCCCTCCTCGGACAGGCCCTCGCCGGTGGCGAAGAACACCCTGCCGGCCCGCAGGTCCCGGTGTTCGGGGCGGACGTAGTCGAGGTCGATGTGGGCGGTGTCGTCGCCGCACAGCCGGGCGAGGACGACACCCACGGGTTCGGCATCGCGGAGGATGACCCAGGCGAGGTGGTCGTCGTGCAGCCCGTCGAAGTCGGGTTGCGACCGCGCGATGTCGTCGCGGTGGAAGTCGAGGAACCGCGGCAGGTAGGTGCCGAACACCGGCCACCGCACGACCTCGAAGTACGAGTCCGACGCCCGGGCCCGCAGGATCCGCACCAGGTGGGTGCCGTGGACGACGACGATCGCCCCGTTGGTGACCATGACCGGGACCGAGTCGATCAGCGCCCCATAGGTGGCGAACACGACCGCGCCGGTGAGTCCGATGATCCGCAGACGCAGGACCGAGGACATGATGAGACTGAGGACCACCAGCGCGGACGCGAGGTAGCCGATCAACTCGATGGTGGAACTGCTCACGGTCGGGCTCCGTCATCGACGACGCCCCGGGCACATGGCCCGGGGCGAGGTCAGTGGTCGTTGCGGCGTGGTCAGCCGACGTAGTCGCTCAGGTCGGCGAGCAACTGGGCCTTGCCCT
>CAYTLZ010000088.1:0-13737 GCA_964438785.1 uncultured Actinomycetota bacterium
CGTGGCCCACAACGCGGCGTTCGATCTGGGGTTCCTGCGCGCCGCCGCCAGCCACGTGGACCTGCCGCAGCCCGATCCCGTGGTCGTCGACACCGCGCGGCTCGCCCGTCGGCTGGTGCGTGACGAGGTCCGCAACTGCCGGCTGTCGACCCTGGCGGCCCACTTCCGCTCCCCCACGCGCCCGGAGCACCGGGCCCTGGCCGACGCACGCGCGACCGTGGCGGTCCTGCACGGGCTGATCGAGCGTGCCGGTGCACTGGGTGCGACCACGCTGGAGGATCTGCGCGATCTGGGCCGCAGCTCGTCCGATCAGGCCTTCCGTCGGCGCGGGCTGGTCGCGGACGCACCGGCCGAGCCGGGGGTCTACCGCTTCCTCGATGCCCGCGGCGAGGTGCTCTACATCGGCAAGGCGACCGACCTGCGCAGCCGCCTCCGGACCTACTTCGGCCAGGACCCCCGCCGACGGATCGCGGACATGGTCCGGGAGACCGCCGAGGTGCGCTGGACGACCACCTCGACGTTGATCGGTGCGGAGATCGAGGAGCTACGGCTGATCCACGCCCACCGCCCCCGCTACAACCGGCGGTCCACCCGACCGGAGTCCGCGGTCCACGTGGCGGTGACCGAGGAGGCGTTCCCGCGGCTGTCGATCGTGCGTGAACCGCGGCCGTCGCACCGGGCGACGTTCGGTCCGTTGCCATCGCGGCGGGCCGCCGAGCAGTTGCTGGAGGGCATCCACCAGATCACCGGTCTGCGCACCTGCACCACCCGGCTGCGGGTGGCCCAGGACCACGGGGCGTGTGTGCTGAAGGACCTCGGTCGCTGCGGTGCGCCATGCGACGGCACCATCGACCGGGACGTCCACGCCGCGGTCGTGGCCACCGCGAGCGGGGTGTTCGACGACCCGACCCCGCTGCTCGCCGGCCTGCGTGCGTCCATGGACCGGCTCGCCGACGACGGCCGGTTCGAGGACGCCTCGCGTGCCCGGCGACGCCTGCACCACGCCGGCCGGGCGGTGCGGTCGCTGCGCGACCACGCGGTGCTCGGTGGGCTGGCGCTGGTGGTCGCCGCCCGGGTGCACGGTGACACCATCGAGGTGGTGGTCATCCGACGTGGGCGGCTGGTGGCCACCAGCACGGCCCCGCGCGGCACCGATGCGACCGACCTGCTGGCCGGTGTCGAGCCTCGGTTCGGCCCGGACGACGGCCGTTCCCCGGAGGCCACCGATGCCGAGGAGGTGGCGCAACTCGCCGCCTGGTTGGCCCGCGACGGCGTGCGACCACTCCGGGTCGACGGCGAGTGGGCCGAGCCGGTGGCCGGCGGCGCGCTGCTCGCCGCCACCGTGGCCGAGGCCCGGACGGTGGCCCGGGCCGTGCAGCGGGACCGTCAGGAACTGCACGGCACCAAGGTCCGGCGGCGGGCCGACGCATGATCGCGACCGGCAACGCCCGTCCCGGACGTCGCCCGGCGCACCCGTCGATGCCGGATGGTCAGGCGACGACGTCGTCCGCACCCAGGCTCGGCTCGGACAGGTCACGCAGCCGGGCGCTCTGACGCAGTCTCGCGAGCGCCCGGTTCTGCATCTGGCGGATCCGTTCGCGGGTGAGTCCGACCTGCTCGCCGATGCTCTCCAGGGTGCGTGGTCCGTTGCCGTCCAGCCCGAACCGCAGGATCAGGATCAGGCGCTCACGCGGATCGAGGTACGACAGCGCCGTGCGCAGCAGATGCACCGTGTCACCTTCGGTGGCGAGCAGCGCGGGGTCCTCGCCGTCGCGGTCGGGCAGGAGGTCGCTGAGCGTGGTCTCGCCGTCCTCGCCGACCGGTTGGTCGAGGCTGGTGGTGTCACGCAACGCCCGGCGGATCTCCTGGGCCCGCGCGGGCGTCAGGCCGGCCCGCTCGGCGATCTCGGCGTCGCTCGGATCACCCCCGAGATCGTTCCGGAGCTGGGCCTCCGCGGCACGGAGCCTGCCGGCCAGTTCCCAGACGTGGGCGGGGATCCGGATGGTGCGCGAGTGGGCGGCGACCCTCCCGACTGATCCGCCGCAACCGGGCGGCCGTGGCCCTGGTCGGGCTCGTGTCGCGGAGCAGCTCGTCGGCAGCCACCCCCGCCCGGAACCGCTTCGACAGGTCCGCCTCACGTTCGCGATCCAGCAACTGGTGGCGCCCGGCCTCGTCGAGATACTGCCGGACCGGGTTCGAGCTCACCCCCACCGAGCGCTTCACTCGTCCACCTCCAGTCGCTCGAGGCTGGAGGACAACAACCGCTCGGCCCGACATCGGAGCCCGTCATCGAAGGCGTCCAGGCGCTGCAGGCGGTCGCGGGCCTCATCGAGGCAGTCGGACGCGCCCTCAGCCGCCTCGACCAACTCCCGCAGGCACGTCTCCTCCCCACGCTCGGTCGAGGCCAGTCCGAGCGCATAGGCCGCGATCCAGTTCGGATCGCGGAGTTGGTCACCCGGCTCGCCAGCGCGTTCCGGGGACGCCCGGTCGATGCTGTCTTGGCTGTCGGTGTTCATCCCCCGCCTCTCCGGTCCGACCGCACGACGGACCAATCGCTGGCCAGGCGACGAGCGGCGAACCCGGAGAGACAGCACGAGGACCCCGGACGTGTCTGACCGACACGCTCCAGGGTTTTGGGAGCCAAGGCCGGTCGGAGACCGGCGCGAGCGGCGACATAGCCTCGGGACCCAGGCGCGTCAAGCATGCCTCGGGAGCCCACGCCGGGCGTCAGGCGACCCACGGCGTTCGCACCCGGCCGGCGCACCGCCGGCCGGGCACCGGTCGGGTTCAGCCCGCGGATCCGCGATCCAGGACCTCGCGGCACAGGTCGTGCAGTGACCGCCGTTCCCGCCGGGCCTGGGTACGCAACAGACCGAACGCCTCGTCGAGTTCGATGTCATGCCGGCCGGCGATGAGCCCCTTGGCCTGCTCGATGACGACCCGGCTGTCGAGCGCATGGGTCAACTGCTCCCCGAGGCTGCGGGACGCATCGAGGTTGCGCACGTTGACCACGTACCCGGTCGCCATGTCCGCCAACAACTGTTCGGCTTCGAGCTCCTCGGGCAGCCATGGCGAGGCCGATGAGCGGTAGAGGTTCAGCGCCCCGATGGGCTGGAGATCGACGGGCATCGGGAGGCCCGCGACCGCGTGGTACCCGTTCTCGAGCGCCATCCCGGTGAACGCCGGCCACCGGCGCTCGGTCGACAGGTCGTCGCAGACGACCTGCTCGCCCGTCAGGAAGGCATCGAGGCAGGGGCCGTCCTCGAGCGCGAGTTGCCGTGCCTCCACCCGGTTGACCCGAGCATCGGTCGCCGTGACCAGGCCGAGCGTGGTGTCCGGGTTGCCGAGCCAGACACCGGCTCCATCGACGTCGATCACCAGCGGGACCTGGTCGGTCAGCCAGTACAGCGTCTCACCGATGTCGTAGGGCTTCAGCAGCCCGCGGGTGTACGTCCGAAAGGCGGTGTGCAGGGCAGCGGTGTCGACCAAGGTCGCGCCTCTTCCGGCAGGCGATGGTGGGGTGAGCCGGATCGAGCTGCCAGCCGGGACCGACCGGGAGGCCGGATCGTCGGGCGCGCGTCGGGCTGCCCGCGGTGCCCGGAGCCGCGCGTGATCCAGGCTAGTTCAGGCACGGCCCGACACAACCCGGGCGCGATCAGCCGTCGCCGTCACCGTCCGCGTCGTCTTCGTCGTCCTCGTCATCGCCGTGCCAGCGCTCGTCCTCGGCCTGCCAGGCGTCCTCACGATCCTCGACACGGTCGCGCCAGTCCCGTGCGGCATCCGGCGAGTCGTAGGGCCCCAGCCGGTCGATGGCCGGACAATGGCCCTCCTCCACCCGTTCGTGCGTCAGACACCAGAAATACTCGCTCATCGTCGTACTCCCACACTGCCCGTGTGCAGTCGTCGCCGGGCATGTCGGGCCACCGCGGGCAGGGGGCCGACCGTAGCCACTCGGCCTGGCCCGTTAGGGGCCGTTCGACGGCGACGGTGCCCGGCGACCGACCACCGGCACCTAGGTGAGGGTGAACCAGCCGGAGTCGACCTCGGGTGGCTGCTGGCGCACCCCGGGCTCACGACCGAGCCAGCGCACGCGCGCCCGGTAGCGACCCGGCGGGACGCGTTCGCCCGGCGCGTGACGTTCGCGGCCCGGGACGATCGGACCGGCGGTCTGGCCCCAGTAGGTCGGCCAGATCATCATCTGGCCGGGCAGGAAGCGGTCGATCGCATCCGTGTCCGCGCGGCGTTCCACCTCGTCGTCGGCCACGACCCGGTTGTGCGCGTCGCGGATCGTGAGCACGTAACGCTGCCACCCCGGGTAGTGGTGCTCGACGAATCGATCACCCTGGTTCGCCGCCGTGATCGTCAGCCGGACCGTGTCGCCCGGGGCGTACACCCCACGGTCGACGAGCACCTGCAGGTCGAAGCCGTCGTAGGCCGGGACCACGTTGCGCAGCACGTCAGCCTCCGCCGGCTCGGGCCGGTACGACGGCTCGGGCCGGTGCGACGGCTCGGGTTGGTCCGACGGCTCGGGCGGCTGCGCAACGTCAGGCAACGGGTGCTCCCGGCTCCAGCGACGCATCGACGGCGAGCAGCTGAACGGTGCCGTCCGGTGCCAGGCCACCCAGGATCAGGAACTCGCTCTTGAAGCCGGCGATGCGACGGGTGCCGAGGTTGAGCGCGCCGACGACCAGCCGGTCCTGCAGCTCGGCATGGGTGTAGTTGGTGATCTTCGCGCTGGTCCACAGCGTGCCGATGACCGGCCCGAAGTCGACCTGCACGCGGTAGGAGGGATCGCGGGCCTCCGGGAAGTCCTCGACGGCGACGACCCGGCCGACCCGCAGATCGAGTGCGAAGAAGGCCGCTGCCTCGACGTCGTCCTTGCGCGCGAGCTGCGCCGGATCGTAGGGCCGGCCCCCGGGGTCCAACCGATGCTGGCGCTCAGCCACGGCTGGCCTGCGCGAGTGCCCGTGAGCGCACGACCCAGCGCTCCTTGAGGTCACGCGCAGCTCCGGACGCCAGCACCTGACGGGCGCGGGCCACCCCGGCACCGAGATCCTCGACGGCCCCCGCGACGTACAGAGCCGCAGCGGCGTTCAGCGCGACGATGTCGGCCTTCGGGCCCGGCTCGCCGGCGAGCACGGCATCGGCGATGGCGACGTTGTCCTCGATCCCGCCACCTCGCAGGTCGTCCAGGGTGGCACGTTCGATCCCGAGGCCCATCGGATCGAGCTCGTAGGCGTGGACGGCACCGTCGCGCACCTCGAGCACGTCGCTCGGCGCGGTGGTGGTCAACTCGTCGAGTCCGTCGTGACCGCGGAACACCAGTGCCCGTTGTTTGCCGAGCGCGGTCAGGGCCTCGGCCATCGGCCGCGCCAGCGACGGATCGGACACCCCGACGACCTGGTGGGGCGCACCGGCCGGGTTGGAGAGCGGACCGAGCACGTTGAACGCCGTGCGGATGCCGAGCTGGACACGCACCGGCGCGACGAACCGCATCGCCGGATGGAAGGACCGCGCGTAGAGGAACGTGATCCCGAGTTCGGTCAGACAGGTGGCGACCGACGCGGCCGGCAGGTCGATGGCGATCCCGAACCCCTCGAGCAGATCCGCGCTCCCGCAGGCGCTCGAGGCGGCCCGGTTGCCGTGCTTGGCGACCGGGACACCCGCGGCCGCGACGACCAGCGCGGCGACCGTGGAGATGTTGAAGGTGTTCGCACCGTCACCGCCGGTGCCGCAGGTGTCGACCAGGCGCGCGGTCACCTCGGCCGGCAGGTCGATCGGGGCGGCCGCGTCCAGCATGGCGCGGACGAACCCGGCGATCTCGGGACCGGCCTCGCCCTTGGCCCGCAGCGCCACGAGCAGTCCGGCGACCTGGGCGGACTCCGCCTCGCCCCGCATCAGCGTGCCCATGACCGCGTGCGCGGTGGCCTCGTCGAGATCCTCACCGCGCAGCAGGGTGCTGAGCACCCGGGGCCAACGCACGTCGGACTCGCTCACATCGACTCCTCGGATCGGCACGGCGATGCGGGGCGATCCACGGACCGGCCCCGGACGCCGATGCTCAACGGTGGTCGCGGGTCGCCATCCCGACCTGGGCGGCCGCCGAGTTGGCATCGCCGTAGGGGGCGAGCTCGGCCCCGACGAGCGCGGCGACCGTCCTGGCGAGCCGGAACGAGTCCACCGGCTTGAGCATCATCTCATTGGCACCGGCCCAGTTGGCCAGCCACCGGTCCTGCTCCCGCGAGGCCATCACCAGCGACGGCACGGCGTCGACCCCGGCGTACTCGGCCCGGGCACGCAGGTCGTAGAGCACGGCGAAGCCGCCACGCGGCGCGAGGTCACCGTCCACGACCAGGACGTCGAAGGGCTCGTGCTCATCGAGCAGCAGCGCACGGGCCTGCTCGCCGGATTCGGCCTCGACCACGGTCGCGTTCTCGTGCAACAGCAACGCCGAGGCAGCACGCAGCCGTTCCTTGACGTTCTCCGAGACCACCAGCACCCGCATCGAGCACCTCCTCCACATCGTCAGCCCACACCTCGCACGGTAGCGCTCCCGGTGGCCGGACCGCGACGACGCCTCCAGCGTCCGATCCGGTGGGGACGCGGCGCGGGTGGTCACCTATCCTGACCGACGGGCCAGGGAGCGGCCCATCGAGGGAGCGGCCCGATCCGGGAGCGGTCCAAGCCGAACGAGGGAGCACGTACGTGAGCTTGTCGAGCACGATGATGGATGTCCCGCTGAGCGTCACCCAGCTGCTCGAGCACGGGCATCGGGTCCATCCCGACCGGCACGTGGTCACCTGGCAGGGGGACACGGCCCGCAAGGTGAGCTTCGCCGACACCTACGAGCGCACCCGACGGCTCGCCGGCGCACTCGCGGCACTGGGGGTCGAGCCGGGCGACGTGGTCGGGACGTTCTGCTGGAACCATCAGGAACACGTCGAGGCGTACTTCGCGGTGCCCTGCATGGGTGCGGTGCTGCACCAGCTCAACATCCGCCTGTTTCCCGACCAGCTCGCCTTCGTGATCGACGACCTCGGTGACCGGGTCATCATCATCGACGACAACCTGATCCCGCTGCTCGCCCGTGTGCTCGACGAGGTCTCGAGTCCGGAGATCTTCATCGTCGTCGGTGACGGCGACGCGAGCGCGCTCGAGGCCCACGGCCGGGTGCTGCGCTACGACGACGTGCTCGCCGAGGCGACCCCGATCGAGACCTGGCCGGAGATCGACGAACGCCAGCCGGCCGCGTCCTGTTACACCTCCGGCACCACCGGGAACCCCAAGGGTGTGGTCTACAGCCACCGGTCGATCTGGACCCACACGTTCGGGGCCATGGCCGGTGGGGTGAAGCTGCAGGACGGTGACCGGGTGCTGATCATCGTGCCGCAGTTCCACGCCAACGCGTGGGGGCTGGTCCACGTCGCCTGGGTACAGGGCTCGGATCTGCTCATGCCGGGTCAGTACCTGCAGCCCGAGCCGCTGATCGCCTTCATCGAGGCGGAGAAGCCGACCTGTTCGGCGGCCGTGCCGACCGTGTGGAACGGCGTGCTGGCCCACGGCGCATCCAACGAGATCGACCTGTCGAGCCTCGACTGGGTGGTCGTCGGTGGCTCGGCCGTCCCCCGCTCGATGATCGACGCCTTCGAGGACCGCTACGGCGTGGAGATCATCCAGGGCTGGGGCATGACGGAGATGTCGCCGCTCGGCACCGTGGCGATCCCGCCATCGGGCGCGACCGGCGAGGTCTCCCGCGAGTACCGCGCCCGCACGGGGCGCATCGTGCCCGGCGTGAGCATGCGGCTCATCGATGACGAGGGCACCGAACAACCGTGGGACGGCAAGGCCATCGGCGAGATCCAGGTCCGGGGCCCGTGGATCACGGCCGGCTACCACGGCGTCGACAGCCCGGAGAAGTTCGACGACGGCTGGCTGCGGACCGGTGACGTCGGGGTCATCGACCCTCAGGGGTTCATGCAGATCGTCGACCGGACCAAGGACGTCATCAAGTCCGGCGGTGAGTGGATCAGCTCGGTCGATCTCGAGAACGCGATCATGGGGCACCCGGACGTGGTCGAGTGTGCCGTCATCGGGGTCGCCGACGAGCGCTGGGACGAGCGGCCACTGGCCTGTGTCGTGACGCGGGCCGGTGCCGAGGTGACCCCGGAGTCCATCAACGCCCACCTGCAGGGCGAGGTCGCGTCCTGGTGGCTGCCCGAGCGCTACACCTTCATCGAGGAGGTCCCCAAGACCTCGGTCGGCAAGTTCGACAAGAAGGTCCTGCGGACGGCGTACGAGACGGGCGACCTCGACGTCACCGGCGCACCCCGCTGAACGACCGGGGACGTTTGCCCCTGTTTCCCACGGTGGGGGCGGGGGCACGCTCCCTCAACGCCTAGCATGGGCGTTCATCGAGGTCCGGGGGACGGGTATGCCCGAACGAGCACTCGGCCGGACCGTGCTGGTGCCGATCGTCAACCCGCGGTCCGCCCGGCCGCTGCTGCGTTGTGCCGCGCGCATCGCCGCGGCCGACGGCGGCCGTGTGGAACTCGTGACCACGCTGCCCCCACGATCGACCGCCGCCGACCACGACGACGCCCAGCAGAGTCTGGCGGCCGCGGAGGCCGCAGCGGTCCGTATCGGGGTGCCGACCCGGGCACGGATCGTGCAGGCGTCGGACCCGGCAATCGGGGTGCTCGAACAGATCGCCGAGCTCGACGCCTCCCTGGTCCTGATGGGTTGGCGGGGCAACAGCTCGACCACCGACGTGTTCGGACGGCTGATCGACACGATCGTGGGACGCTCCACGGTGCCGTTGGCCATCGTGCGACCGGGTGGAACGCCCTACCGCCGGGTCCTGCTGCCGGTCTCCGCCGACCATCTGCTGCCCGGGGGCTCCAGCGGCCTGTGCCTGGCGGCCCGACTGGCCGACCGGCTGCGCAGCGACACGCCGGAGCCGACGACCCTGCTGCGGACCGGTGCCCGCGAGGTCGAGCTCCCGACGGAGGTCAGCGCGCTCGGTGACCGCGTCCACCACGATCCACGCCGCACCGACCAGGCCGTCGCCGCCTTCGCCCGGGACGACGACCTGATCGTCGCCGCCGTGGCCCCGACCGTGTCGGGCCTGCGCGCGGCGACGACGCATCTCGCGTGGGCGGCACCGGACGCCACCCTGCTGGTCGCGATCGACGTCGGCCCGACCCATGAACGCGGACTGGACCGGGCGGTCGACGCCGCCGGCAGCGCCCCGCCGACGATGCGACGATCCGACGACCGGACACCCCGCACGGTCCACATCGTGGTCACCGCACGACTCGCCGCGACCGCCGGGGCGACCCCCGAGCAGTTCGATCGCACACTGCGAACCGTCGGGGCGACCGGCCAGCTGATGGCGTGGTGGCCAGCGGGGGATCCTCGCCCGCATGTCCGGGCGAACATCACGGTCGACGCGACCAGTGTCAACGCGGCCATCGGTCGGGTTATGGTCGCGGTGCACGAATCGTCCGCGCTGCGGGGCGCGGAGATCACCTACGCCGTCGACCGGTCGCCCACCGCCGACCCCATCAGCGTGATCGACGGTGACCTGCAGATCCACGAGTCCGACACCGACAATCACCCGACCGTGACGGGCGGACCCGCGCGCCGCCGGGACGACGCGTGAGCACCTCGCCCGACCCCGACGCGAACACCGCCGACGACTCGGATCGGATCGTGCGACGGATCAATGCGAGCGGACTGGCCTGTCCGATGCCCGTCATCGAGCTGTCCCGCGCCATCGAACAGGTCGAGGTCGGCGCGATCGTCGCGCTGATCGCGACCGATCCGGCCGCCGGGGTCGACGTCCCGGTGTGGTGCCGGATGCGTCGCCAGAAGCTGCACCGCCGCGAGGAGCGCGACGGCGTCTGGCACTTCGAGGTCGAACGCCGCAGCTGACCCGGGGCGCAGCGCTCAGTCGTCGCCGCCCGGTTCCGGTACCAGTCGCATGATCGCGTTCACCAACTCGTTCACCGGCCCCGGCAACTGCCCGCCATCGATCCGTCGATAGGCCTGCAGCCCGATGACGTCGATGCGCAGCCGCCCGGCGAGCCACAGTGGGTCGGCGTGGGGGCCGCTGACGTCGGCGGCCGCGGCGACGGCGGCCTCGATCGGGAGCTGACGTACGAGCCGCACCAGGTCCGGCTCCGTGCCGAGCGGGGCGAAACCGAGGCTGCCCCCGTCCTCCCAGCGTTCGGCGAGGCCGTCCCAGACCTGTTCGTAACACTCCCAGGCAGCCTGGCTGCCGAGGGCCTCGAGGTCGGCCCCGGTCTCGTCGCGGATGGCCGCCAGGATGAGTCGGTGGACCGTCTCGGTCAGACCGGGGGCGACACCGTCAGGGTCGGCGAAAACCCGGACCAACCAGCCGTGCCGACCACGACTGGCGGTTTCGATACGGGTGATGACGGCGTCGCGAAGGTCCGGGCTCCACAGTTCGAGCAGAACGTCGTTCCAGCCCGTGTCGTCGTCGACGCCCATGGCACCGTCCGTGTGGCGATCGGTGCCGTCCGATCAGAAGGTCGCGCTGTCCCCACAGGCGCACGAACCGGACGAGTTGGGGTTCTCGATGGAGAAACCGGACGCCTCGAGCGATTCCTTCCAGTCGATGACCGACCCGCCGAGGTAGGGGGTCGACATCTTGTCGATCCGGACCGTGATGCCGTGCTGGGTCTCCTCGAGGTCGCCGTCGAGCTGGCGGTCGTCGAAGAACAGGGCGTAACGGAATCCGGCACAACCTCCGGCCTGCACGGCGACGCGCAGGGCGATGTCGTCCACGTCCGGCTGGTCGGCCAGGAAGCTCCGGACCTTCTCGGCCGCGGTCTCGGTCAGGGTGACGATGCTCTCGACGGAGCTGTCGACGGTGGTGTCAGCGCTCACGGCGACTCCTCGCGTGGGGTCCGGATCGACAGCCGACATGGCCTGCATCCGTGGGTCGTCCACGGGTGCGCCACGGCGGGCTGCGTGCCGGGGTGGTCGGCGTCGGCGCGATGGCGGACGCCTCGGTGCCCACGAGTGTAGCGACGACCCGCTCGACGTCAGTGGCTCCACCCGGCGTCAGCGCGATCGTGCGCCGCTCCGGGGGACGAACCGGCCCGCGATCCGCGCCGCGGCGTCGGCGAGCTCGTCGGCCGGGTCGTCGCCGGGCCCCTGCGGCGAAGCCGGCTCGACGTCGTGCAACCCGAGCCCGTCACGCGACCCGGGGTCGAGCTCGTCACGGCCCACGACCGCGAGCACCGGTGCATCGGCTGCCCGTTCGCGGCTGCGTGCGGCGACGTGTGCGACCACCTTGCCGGTGGTGGTCGTCGCATCCAGCCGGCCCTCACCGGTCAGCACGACGTCGGCGTCGTCGAGTGCGGCGTCCAGCGCGATCATCGCGGCCACGGCGGTACTGCCCGCGACGAGCTGCGCCCCGAGCCCGGCGATCAACCCGAAACCGAGCCCACCCGCGGCCCCACTGCCGGGCCACTCGGCCGGCGGCGGCGCTCCCCCGGTCCACAGGTCCCGGTGGGCGACCCCGGCCCAGGTTCGCAGCCCGTCGTCGAGCTGGGCCACCTCCGCGTCCGAGGCCCCCTTCTGCGGGCCGAAGACGGGTGCGGCGTCGGCGAGCGTGGCCGTCACGTCGGCGAGCAGCACCACCTCGACGTCGGCGAACGATGCCGCCCAGCCACGTCCGGCCCGGGCGACGCGGTGCAGTTCGCCACCACCGATCTTGAGTCCGGATCCGTCGGCGACCCGGAGGCGGAACCCCAGTCCGGTCAGCGCCCCCGCGCCGCCGTCGACGCTGGCGCTGCCACCGAGCCCGACCAGCAGCCGTCGACTGCCGATCCGACGGGCCGCGTCGAGCAGTTGCCCCACGCCGTAGGTCGTGGTCCGCAGCGGATCGCGCGTGGCCGGATCCAGCAGGTGCAGCCCGCAGGCCTGTGCGGACTCGATCACGACCTCACCGTCCGCCCGCTCGAGCAGGTGCGCCTCGACGGGGTGACCGAGCGGACCGGCGACCTCGACCGTGTGCCACCGTGCGGCGTCACCCGCGGCCGCGCCCAGCACCGCCAGCAGGCCCTCGCCGCCGTCCGACATCGGCCGGGACACGATCCGGTCATCGGGCCGGCTGCGTCGCCAGCCGTCGGCGATCGCCCCGGCGGCCTCGGTCGCCGTCAGGGTGCCGCCGAAGCCGTCGGGGGCCACGACCACGTTCACCACGAGCTGCTCCTCATCACCACGTCCCGCCGCCTCACGGCGTCGCCCCGTGCGGGGTGTCGCGCGACATCATGCGGACGGATCCCGCGCGACGAACGGCGGCCGGACCACCTCGGCGTCGACCTGCTGACCCCGGATGTCGACCCGGACGCGGTGGCCGGGCTCGAGCTCCACCGGTAGCCGCGCCAGGGCGATCACCGTGCCCAGCGTCGGCGAGACGGTGCCGGAGGTGACCGTGCCGATCGCCACGTCCCCGTCGAGTACCGGCATGCCGGCGCGGGCCGGTCGTCGCCCCTCGACCCGCAACCCGAGCAGGCGTCGTGACGGCCCGGCCGCCCGCATCGCCCGCAGCGCCGCCGCACCCGGGAAGTCACGCGGTTCGTCCTCGCGATCGAGTTTCACCGCCCAGCCGAGCCGGGCGGTGTAGGGGTCCACGTCGCGCGACAACTCGTTGCCGTGCAGGGGATAGCCGACCTCCAGGCGCAGGGTGTCGCGCGCCCCGAGCCCACAGGGGCTCGCGCCGGCCTCCAGCAACGCGTCGAACAGCGCCGGTGCGGCCGGGGCGGGCACGAGCAGTTCGACGCCCCGCTCACCGGTGTAGCCGGTCCGCGCGAGTACCAGCCGGTCGGCCCCGGTCACGGCAGCTCCGTCGGCGTCGGCCTGCAGCGTGCAGACCGTGACCCCGAGGTGGGGCGTCGCACTCGCCGCCCGGTCACCGGTGCCCCGGGACGCCAGGACGCGGTCGACCAGCTCGAGCGCGTCCGGGCCCTGCACGGCGAGCACGGCCCATTGCGCGCCCACATCGGCGACTTCGGCGTCTCGGTCCGCCGCGGCCGCCTGCAGGGTCGCGGTCACGGCCGCCGTGTTCGCGGCGTTCGGGACCGCGAACCACTGCTCGGGGCCCAGCCGGTAGACGATGAGATCGTCGATGATCCCGCCGTCGTCCGCGCAGCAGAGCGTGTACTGGGACGCGCCGTCGGCGAGCCGGGCCGGGTCGTTGGTGAAACTCGCTGCGACGACGTCGAGCGCGTCGGGGCCGGTCACGGTGACCGTGCCGAGATGGCTGACATCGAACACCCCGACGGCCTCGCGCACCGCCCGGTGCTCGTCGGCGATCGAGCCGTATCGGATGGGCATCGACCATCCGGCGAAGGGGGCCATCGTGGCTCCGAGCGACGCGTGCCGTGCGGCCAGTGGGCTGGCGCGCAGATCGGGCTCGTCGGACACGGTGCACTCCTCGGTGGCGCTGGTGACGGCACGAGACGGCCGCGCTGATCGTCGGATGGGGCCCGGCCCGCACGCTAGTGCCGTGTCGGCGTCGCACCGGGGCCGTGGCACCCTGTCGAGCCGCTGGGCGGGGTCTGCGTGGTCAGGCCGGCTCGACTACCGTCAGTGTCACTGAGCACCCCCACACCGCGCCATCCATCAGTCTTCATCATCAGGAGCACCATCGTGGCGACCGAGGTCGAGCTGCCCCAACTGGGCGAATCCGTCGAAGAGGGCGTC
>CAYTLZ010000089.1:0-13696 GCA_964438785.1 uncultured Actinomycetota bacterium
AACCCTCACACCATGGAATACACGAAGCCACCACGATACGCTTCGGTACCCGAACCAAACAGTGAGACGATATCCACTCAACCCCCGACCGTCATCTGACCACGGCGACCACAGCCGCAGGAACCGGGGACCGCGTCTTCCAACCCTGACGGGCGACGGTGGCCACGGACCCGGCGAGAGGGGGCGCTGGAGGGCCCCCGACCGGGTGCGACTCTCCGCACACTTCTGGAGGAACCGATGTACGCGACGCTCGGGGTACTCGGGGGCATGGGGCCGGCAGCCAGTGCCACGTTCCTCCACGAACTCGCCCTCGGCACACCCGCCGAACGTGATCAAGATCACGTCCCGGTGATCATGTACGCCGATCCCCGCGTGCCCGACCGCACCGCAGCGATCCTCGGCCAGGGGCCATCACCTCTTCCCCAACTGCAACGCGGTGTGCGCTTCTTGGAGGGCGCTGACGTCGCCTGCATCGCCCTGCCCTGCAACACCGCGCACGTGTGGCTGCAGGAACTGCGAGCAGACAGCCGAGTGCCGATCCTGAGTATCGTGGAGAGTGCCACGACCCGTGTCCGGCACCTCCTCAGCGCCGGTGAGCAGGTCGGCATCCTCTCCACGGAGGGTACGCGCACGAGTGGCCTCTACCCGCCGGCGCTCGCAGAAGCCGGCCTGGGCACGGTCGAACCCACCGCAGCTGAGATGGAGCAGCTCGTGGCACCGGCGATCGCGGCGATCAAGGGTGGGGCGCTCCTGCACGGAACCGAACTGCTGCAGACCGCCGGCGGTCTGCTCGTGGAACGGGGAGCGGCAGCGATCCTGATCGCGTGCACGGACATCTCCGTCGTCCTCGGTGAGGCCGCCGCCCTCCAAGACCGGCCCGTCATCGACAGCACACGCAGCCTCGCCCTTGCGGCGATCGACGCCACGCACGGGCTGCAGCCGCGGTCCACGGCCGCGCATGGCAACCGCGACTGACCGTCGAACCCCGGTCCGCTGCCTCGGAGGTCGGACACGCGCACCTCGGACGGGGAGGAGCCCCGCTCGACAGCCACCTGACGACGAGCGCTCCGAGGGTGGTGACGTTCGGGGTCGCGCTGCGCCCCCGCCACCCAACCGGTGACGGAACGTGCCCCACGGTTCACCGCCGGTGCCGCGCTCGGTGGACGTGGCAGAGGTGCCGACAGCACGCGCGGTCGGGCCCCCGGACCGACCGGCAGCCGGTGGTCACCGGGACGGGAAGGCGATCCCGTCCATCAGCTTCCGTGCTGTCCGGACGATGCCGGCCCGGCGCACCGTGACCTGTCCGTCCACACCGGCGAGCTCCACCGTCGTCGTGATGGTGCCCGTGGGGTGCTCCAGGGTGATCGAGCCGGGCTCGTCGCCACGTCGCAGCACACCGTGACCAACCGATCCCGGTACCAGGCATCCCGTCGCCACGGAGACGGCGCCGAGCACCCCGATGGAACTGTGGCAGCGGTGCGGGATGAAGGTGCGGGTCGTGACGTCCCCCGACCCGCCCGGGGGCGCCAGGATCGTGAGCTTCGGCACGGTCGTGGTGGTGACATCCCCAAGGCCCATCAGCACCCCCGCCTCCAGGCGGACCCGCCCCAGCGTCGAGCGGAGGTCCTCATCGGCCTCGAGCTCTTCGCAGGACTCAGTCCCGGTGAGCCCGAGCACTGAGGCCGTCAGCAACACGACCGGCATCCCGTTGTCCACGCATGTCACCGGCAGGCCGCCCACCTCGTCGACCGCGTTGCCGGTCGGGAGCAACGCACCACACGTGGCGCCGGCGGTGTCCTCGAACTCCAGGTCGATCCGCGCCGCGGTCCCCGGTACCCCGGAGATCGCGGTACCTCCGTGGTAGCTCGGCCGACCGTCGCGCAGCGGGAAGGTGGCGACCGCGACACCACCGGTGTTCAGCATGCGGATCCGCATGCGTGCCACCTCGCCGTCGGCCTGGACCAGACCACGCTCGATCGCGAAGGGCCCGACACCCGCGAGGAGGTTCCCGCAGTTCTGGCGGTCGGTGACCACACGGTCATCGACACCCACCTGGAGGAAGAGGTACTCCACGTCGGCGTCGTCGCCGACGGCCGGGGCGACGACAGCGACCTTGCTGGTCAACGGGTGGGCTCCACCGAGCCCGTCGATCTGTCGGCGGTCCGGTGACCCCATGAGGCGGCGCAGCAGGTCCGCACGCTCGGCTTCGTCGGTCGGGAGTTCGTCGCGCAGCAGGTACAGGCCCTTGGACGTCCCGCCCCGCATGAGCATGCAGCGAACGCCAGCTTCATGAGCCTCGTGCATCGTGGGCCTCCCGATCGGGTCAGGTGCACCGCTCGACCACGGCGGCCAGCCCCTGGCCACCGCCGATACACATCGTGATCAGCGCGTAGCGGCCGGCGCGCCGTTCGAGCTCGTACGCCCCGGTAGCCAGCATGCGTGTGCCGGTCGCCCCGACCGGGTGACCCAGAGCGATACCCGAGCCGTTCACGTTGAGCCGCTCGTCCCGGAGCGCATCGAGGCCCCAGGCTCGTACGACGGCGAGGACCTGCGCCGCGAAGGCCTCGTTCAGCTCGATCAGGTCGAGTTGCTCCATCGTGAGCGAGGCGCGAGCCAGCGCCTGCTCGGAGGCTGCCACGGGACCGAGCCCCATCCTGGCCGGCTCCAGACCGCTGAGCGCCCAGGACACCAGGCGCACCCTCGGCCCGTCCCCGAGCTGCTCCGCCCGCTCTGCGGTCGTCACCACCGCGACCGCCGCGCCGTCGTTCTGGCCGCTCGCGTTGCCCGCCGTCACGGTGGCGTGGGGGTCGATCGCGGTCCTGATCGCACGTAGGCCCGCAAGCTGCTCCGGCGAGGTGTCGGCACGTGGATGCTCATCGGTGTCGACGATCGTGTCACCCCGCCGGCCTGGCACGGTGACCGGCACCAGCTCTGCGTCGAACCGTCCCGCCTGCTGCGCCGCGACCGCGCGCTGGTGGGAGCTCAAGGCCAACGCATCCTGCTCCTCGCGCGTGATCGAGAACTCAGCCCGGAGGTTCTCCGCCGTCTCGATCATGCCTCCGGGGACGGGGTACTCGGCTCCGCCAGCCGTCGTGCGTGCCCGCGCGAGGCGGTCGACCAGCTGCAGGTCAGCCGGTGGGTGGCCGAACCTGAAGGAGGACGCGGTGTAGAACTCGACCTGACTCATGTTCTCCGCGCCGCCGGCGAGCACGACGTCGTGCTGTCCGGTCTGCACCTGCATGGCGCCGACCAGCAGCGCATACAGCCCCGAGCCGCATCGGCGGTCGACCTGCGCACCCGGGACGGTGACCGGGAGCCCGGCATCCAGCGCGGCCACGCGACCGAGCGCCGGCGCCTCCCCGTTCGGGTTGCCGGTACCGAGGATGACATCGTCGATCTCATCGGGAGCCAGCCCGGTGCGCTCGAGTAGCGCCTTGATGGTCGTGGCGGCCAGCGACGGGGCGGGCACGCTGCGCAGCACACCACCGTACCGCCCCACAGGCGTCCGGGTCGGGGCGCAGATGACGGCGTCTCGCATGGCATCACTCCTGGTGTCTCGAGGTCTGGTCCGTCGCGGGTCAGGCGCTACCCGGGATCCGATGGCCATCGTCGTCGTAGCGGTACACGCCGTGACCGGTCTTGCGACCGAGCCGACCGGCTGCGACCAGGTCGACGAGCATGGGCGAGGGCCGGAACCGCTCACCGAAGCTCTCGTGGAGCCGACGCAGAGCGCTGAGCCGGGTGTCGAGGCCGACGAGGTCCACGAGCTCGAAGGGACCCATCGGGTGGTTGAGTCCCAGCTTCAGCGCGGTGTCGATGTCCTCCGCCGTGGCCACGCCCTCGAGCAGCATCGTGAACGCCTCGTTGCCGATCATCGCGTTGATCCGGCTGGTTGCGAAGCCGGCGCGGTCGGCCACCTCGACGGTCGTCTTGCCGATAGCCCGGCACGCGGCGGTTGCGACGTCCAGGGTGCGGCGGTCGGTCGCGATCCCCTTGACCACCTCCACGAGCTCCATCCGATGCACGGGGTTGAAGAAGTGCAGACCGACCACCCGTTCCGGTCGCTGCGTTCGGCCGGCGATGGCGGTCACGCTCAGCGCGGAGGTGTTGGTCGCAAGGACAGCATCGTCGTCGCTGTGCTGCTCGAGCTCGGCGAACAGGTCCTGCTTGAGCGCGAGGTCCTCGGGTACGGCCTCGATCACGAGCCCGGCCCCGCCCACAGCCTCCGGCAGCGAGGTGGTTGTGCGCAGCCGTGCCAGCGTGGCGTCGCGTTCCTGAGCCGAGAGATGGCCCCGATCCACCACCCGAGCGAGGTCGCGTTCCAGGGTCGAGAAGCTCGCGGCCAGCGCGTCGGCCGTCGGTTCCCGGAGCCGGACCTCGTGGCCGGCGGCAGCGAACACCCGGGCTATCCCCCGGCCCATGATGCCCCCGCCGATAACCGCGACGGGTAGCTGATCTGACTGGCTCACGGTGCCCTCCTGGTCACGTGTGGTATGCGGGTCGGCGGGTGCGGATCCCCAGCCGGCGGAGCAGACCGGCTCAGGCATCGAGGCCGCGGCACAGCTCGTTGCAGCCACCACCGCGAGGCACGAGGACGTCTACCCGGTCGCGGGCGCCGACAACGGTGCGGTTGATCGTGTGGCGTACCGGCTCGGTGAGATCAACAGCACGGGCACTCGCGACCTGCGAGGGCTGCCTGGCCTTCAGCCATCCGACGAACTCCCCGCAGCTGGCCATACCGACTCCTCGCCGTCGTCGCCCGCAGCCTAGGATCCTGGTCGGTGTGCAGGGCAGCCGAGCAGTATCGGAGGGGCCGCCGTGAGGCGCCGCGGGGTGTCGGGGGTGTGGTCGTGGTTGACGGAGGCCACGACGACGGAAGCGCTGGAGGTGGCGTTCGAGCGTTGTCGATGACGGTGTCGGGCATGCCGCGCGGCCCGCTGGGTCGGGGATCGAGAGCAGGGCGGGGAACGCCACCTGATGGGACTCTCCGCGTGCCCCGAAGCCCAGCCGACAACACCCGTCCCGTGCACGTGACACGCCGTCGCACAGCTGGTGGGCAGGACCAGCACCGCCGGTCGCCGCGTCATGGCGAGACATCGTCTTCCTTCATCCTGGTTGGGCGCTGATCGACGGGAGCCTCCTCCTGAGAGGCGTCCTCGGGCAGCACCGTCGGACGCACAGCTCGGCCCTCCGGACCGTCGTGCTGGT
Source organism: uncultured Actinomycetota bacterium (assembly GCA_964438785.1). Classification (GTDB taxonomy): domain Bacteria; phylum Actinomycetota; class Nitriliruptoria; order Nitriliruptorales; family Nitriliruptoraceae; genus PWLR01. Next base: position 5,209 of record CAYTLZ010000089.1, read on the forward strand.
CCGCTCCCTCCCCCGGCTTCGCGGCCGTCGCGCCGGAGCCGATGAACCGGCGACTCGCCAAGATGGTCACGGCCGCAGCCACGCACAGCGCGGCCGCGGTCGTCCACGCAGCAGCGAAGGACACGGACTCGGCGATGGCGCCGAAAGCTGCCGGTCCGCTGACACCGCCGACGAACACCCCGGTCTGTGTGATGGCCGTCGCGGCAGCGGGTGCGCTCGGGTTGCGACGGGCCACCGTGTAGTTGAAGATGCCGGGCCAGCCCCACCCTGCGGCGAAGGCCAGCAACGTTGCCGGAACCAGCAGAACGGGGAAGCGCGCGGTCAGTGCGAGCCCCACCAGACCGACGCCACCGAGCAGCAGGATGCCGACCATCATGGCGATGTGACCCCGGACCCAACGGTCGGCCAGCAGCCCGATCAGCAGTCGGGAGGCGATGCAGGACAGGCTCCCGACCGCCAGCATCACACCTGAGTAGCCGGCACCGAACCCGGCGGTCACCGCGCCCTCAACGTAGAAGGACCCCAGCGAGGTTCCGACCGAGGCACCGCACGCTGCAGCGAAGGCGAGGAGTAACAACCCCGAGAGCGGCATGTCGGGTTGGTTGGCCGCCCCCTTCCGATCGGTGACCGGCGAACGGTAGGCATCCTTGGGCATCAACACGGCCAGCAGCACGACCGCGCCCGCCGCAGCAACGAAGGACCAGCGCCATCCGACGGTGAGGGCGACGACCGGAACAGCCAGACCTGCCAACAAGGTGGAGGCCGGGATCGCCGACTGCTTGACACCGAAGGCGAAGCCCTGCTTCCCACGTGCGACGCCCCGCGACAGCGCGAGGTTGCCAGCTGGCTGTGCCACGCCGTTCGCCAGGCCCGCGACGGCCAACCACAGCACCAGGCCCGTCCACGAACGAGCCAGGAGCGCGATCCCCAGCATGGCGATCCCGCTGGTGCTCGCAGCGGCGAGCATGGTGACACGTGCGCCTGCCCGCTCCGTGACCTGGCCACCGGGGATGGCGGCAACGGCTGACGCTAGGAAGAACACCGCGATCGCGATGCCGAGTTCCGCACGGTTGAAGGCCAGGTCCTCGCGGAGGAAGACCGCCATCGCACCGACCAGGAAGGAGGGCACCGCGCCGATGACCGACGACATCGCCGCGATCACGACTGTACGCCCGGACCGCGCAGCGGGCGCTGTCGACATGGCGAAGCCCTCCGGGTGCGGTCGACCGGTGCCACGCGCCGGAACCAACTGGGCGGGCACCCAACTGCTGCGCGGAGCACCGACATGCTACAGGCCCCGAAGCATCTCGCAGGTGGCCCGCTGCGGATGAGCCGTTCACCCTGTCCCGTGCCGCACGTGCTCCACGCGATCGCTCGACGGCGCTAGCGACTGCGGTCGCCGTGAGCAGGGGGCTCCGCCGCAGGCGGGATCGCAGCGGACGTCGTGACGACGACTGGCGGGGTGGGTCCGGGGTGCCTACGACCGACCCAGCATCGGCGGCCCCGACCGGTCAGTAGAGCTCGGGCGCCAGACCGATATCGCTGAAGCTCTCGGTCCGCAACCGCTCAGCCACATCCACGCCGTTCCGGGAGAGGACGTCACGAACCTGACGATGGTGGTTCGCGCTGTGGTAGCGGTGGGTCACCAGCAGGGTGGAGTAGGGCACGTCTCCGCGGTTCGAGCCGATCATGGGGTCCTGCTGGGCGATGTCGTCCTCGTGTTCGAGGACGAAGGAGCGCCAATCGAGCGCGATGGTCGCGGCCCAATCGAGTAGAGCCTGCTTGTCCCGCAACAGGGCCTCCTGCTGGAGATCGGCATCCCCACCCCACCAGTCGAACCGGTGAGAGACCCAGGATTCGGGCAGCATCTGGAAGGGCCGGAACACGTTGACGGTCAGGTTGCGCGTGCTGCGATCCCGATAGGGCGTTGGCAGCAGGATCTGGTCCCAGTTCGCCGAGCGCACCAGATCGACGAAGTCATCGATGATCGCCACGGTGTCCCAGGCGACCCGTCGCACCGATGAGACATCGTCGGTGGGCGGCGAGCCCAGGACGGACGCGATCTGCGAGGGATGGTGGAGCGGCACGTTGCTCCCATCGAGATGCAACGACGGGATGATCGGCCGTCCAGCGGCTTCCCACCGCTGTTGACCGTCGCCGCCATCGAGCGCGTTGGCCGACACGTACCGCAGTCCCTGTTCGTCGAGGAACTCCTCGACGTCGCCACGCCCGAAGTACTTCTTGGCGTTGGCGCAGGAGCTTCAGCCGGGCCTCCAGAAGAGCACGACCTCGTGCATCGAGCACATCCTCGTCGTCAGGTACAGGTGGGGTCCCTGGACGGACCTTCTCTCCGGGCCGCCCGGAAGGCGACCTGCGACGACGATAGCAGCCGCTGCGCCACCGAGCACAGCGCTGCACCAGCGCTACTGTTCCGTTAAGCGGAACGCTATTCTGCTGGGCGCACCACCGCCGAGTTCGCGTCGATCCGGGAGGGGCGATGTCAGCGGCTTCCCCCGAGGCACGGTCACAGCTCGCCTCGGTCGCACGAGCCGCCGATGTGCTCGTGCTGTTCGCCCAGGCCGACAGGTCGGAACTCGGCGTCACCGACATCGCGGCGGCGCTCGGGCTCCCCAAGACCTCGGTGCACAGGCTCCTGCGCACCCTCGCGGCGAAGGGACTGATCGAGGCGGATCCTGAGACCCGCAGGTACCGCCTGGGCTGGGTCGCAGCTGCGCTGGGTACGCGCTACCTGGACGGACTCGACGTCCGCAGGCTGGCCGCACCGAGCTTGCACCAGCTCTCCGCGGCGACCGCGGAGACCGCGACCCTCTCCATCCGCCGCGGCGCGCGACGCCTGTACGTCGAGCAGGTACTTCCGGACCGTGAGGTGCGGATGAGCGTGGTGATCGGCAAGCCCTACCCCCTCCACGCCGGCGCCTCTTCGAAGGCGTTCCTCGCCTTCCTTCCGGAGACCGAGCGCGACCGCTACCTCGCTGACGACCTCGAGACCGTGACCGACCGCACGCTCACCTCGTCCGCGGTTCTCCGCGAGGAACTCATCCGGATCCGCGCGACCGGGTACGCGCGGTCGATCGGTGAACGGCAGCCGGGGGCTGCGAGCGTGGCTGCGCCGCTGTTCGATCATCTCGGACTCCCCGTGGCTGTGATCTCGGTCTGCGGCCCGATGGAACGCTTCAGCCCGGAACTGGAGGTCGTGGCGGACGCCCTGTGCGCGGAGACCTCGCGCCTGTCCCGTCGACTCGGCCACGCAGGCGGCCCAGCCCCGGCACGAGCCTGACATACCCCCTGCAAGGAGGACCGATCATGCTCGAACCCGTCGTGCGATGGGCAGCTGACCAGGCGAACTCCGGCCTGACCGAACACGTCACACACCACGCAACCCGGGCGATCGTGGACTGGGTGGCCGCGACCATCTCCGGAGCAGACCTCCCACCGGCCCGGTCGCTCCGTGCGGCGGTGGTGGACGATCGCGCCGGTGGTGGTGCGCACCTGATCCCGAGCGGTACCCCGGTCCCGCTGCGCACCGCCGCACTGATCAACGGGGCGGCATCGCACACCACCGAGGTCGATGACATCTTCCGCGACGGGGTCTATCACCCGGGTGCTCCCACGATCGCGGCCGCCCTGGCGGCGGCGGAGGACCGGGGTGTGAGCGGCTCCCAACTGTTGACAGGGGTGACGATCGGCTACGAGATCGGCAACCGCATCGCCGCCGCGGTGCAACCCTCGCACTACCGCTTCTGGCACACCACAGGGACCGTGGGCACGATCGGTGCCGCTGCGGCTGTGGCTGGGGTCCTGCGGCTCGACCCGCAGAGGTTCACCGACGCGATCGGCAACGCAGCCACCATGGCCGCGGGGCTGCAGCAGGCCTTCCGTGCCGATGCGTTGTGCTAGCCCCTGCTCGCAGGGCTCGCATGTGCAGACGCAGGGGCAGGGACAGGAGCAGGAGCAGGAGGTGTGTACGAGCTCCAGTGGCACGAAGCAGCACAAACCGCAACAACTCCCCCCTCGACACCAACCCCCTGCACGCAGGGCACGCGGCAGAAGCCGGATCACTTGCTGCGCTGGCGGCATCGGAGGGGTTCACCGGCGCCCCCGATGTCCTCGACGGGCCAGCCGGCTTCGCCGCGGCGATGAGCGAAGGCACCTCCTTCCACGAGGTCTTCGAGAACCTCGGAGACCACTTCACGATCACCGAGACGACCTTCAAGAACCACACCTGCTGCGGCCACACCTTCGCCGCCATCGACGCGATCCTCATGCTTCGAGAGCAGCATGCGCTCACGCCCGAGCAGGTGGAGCGCATCCGGGTGGGGACCTACCAGGCTGCCCTCGAGGTCGCCGGCAACCCCGCGCCGACCACGGCCTTCGAAGCCAAGTTCAGCCTGCCGTACACGGTGGCTGCCGCCCTGCACCTCGGATCCGTACGGCTCGGGGCCTTCGAAGCCCACCAGCGGGACGACCCCGGCCTACGGACCACGCTCGGCAAGGTGACGCTCGAGATCGACCCGCGACTCGATGGTGCCTTCCCGCGGCAGCGGGGCGCGCGGGTGACCGTGGTCACCACCACGGGGGAGGAGCTGGTGTGCGAGCGCCCGACCCGGCGAGGCGACCCGGAGCTCCCCCTCACCGATGATGAGCTCTCCGAGAAGTTCCTGGAGCTGGTGGGAGAACGTCTGGACCCGGATCGCACGAACGCACTGCTCGCTGGCCTGTGGTCCCTGGGCGAGGTGCAGGACCTGCGTACCGCCCGGCCGCTGAGCGTCTGAACCTGTGCACTGGGAGCCGAAGAGCCACGAACCGGAGCGACGCGATGGACACGCATGTCGGCATCATCGGTTACGGGGAGGCTGGTGCGGCGGTCGCCGGCGGCCTCGCCGAGGAAGGGGCCACGGTCATGGCCCTGGACACCCGCCTAGACGGACCCGCGGGTCCCGCGATGCGTGCACAGGCAGCCCGCGATGGGGTCACCCTGACCGGTGACATGGCGGATCTCGCCGCCAACTGCACGCTCATACTGTCGCTGGTGACCTCCTCAGCCGCGCTGGGCGTCGCACAGTCGCTCGCACCGCACCTCGGGCCAGCGCACCTCGCCGCGGATGCCAACTCCACCTCACCAGCACTGGCTGCCCGTGTAGCCGCCACTCTGGCCGAGCACGGTGCGCAGGCCGTGGACGTGGCGGTGATGGCCGCGGTCCCCCCGCTGCGGCACCATGTTCCCATGTTGGCGAGCGGGCCGGGGTCGGAGCGCCTCGCCGCGCTCGGCCACGGGACCAACATCGAGGTGGTGCCGGGCGAGCCCGGAGCAGCGTCAGCCGTCAAGCTGCTCCGCAGCCTGCTGGTGAAGGGCCTCGAGGCGCTGCTGGTCGAGTTCGCCGTCGCCTCGCGCCACTTCGGGCGGACGAGCGAGATCCTCCGATCGATCGACGGAACGCTGCCGATGGATCGCTTCGAGGATCTCGCCACCTACCTGCTCGGACGTACCGCACTCCACGGGGAGCGCCGGGGGCACGAGCTCGAGGAGGCCGCAGAGATGCTCCGTGAACTGGACCTCGAGCCCCTGATGGCGGAGGCGGGTGGTCGTCGCCTGCTGTGGGCTGCGGCGCAGGGGCTGCCTGCCCGCTTCGCCGACGCCCCGCCAGCGCACTACGAGGAGGTCATCGACGCACTGCTCGAGGACGGACCGCGCGGCTGACCGGCGCACACACCGTCCAGCTGGACTCACTCGCGCTCGGGCACGGCCCCGTGCGATCGCACCCCCTGCGGACGTGGCAGGATCGGTACGGCCAGCAGGCTGCTGACAGCGAGCAGGGCCCACGCCGGCGCGTAGCTGCCGGTCAGCGTGACGATCCCACCGATGGCGATCGGCGCGACGGCCTCGCTGAAGCGCAACACCCGCGCCATCCGCCCACTGGTGGTGCCGTAGCCACCGAAACCGAACAGATCGACCATGTACAGCGGGCGCAACACCGTGACAGCGCCCGCGCCGGCACCGAACGCAACGACCAGGACGACATCGCCCGCGAGGTTCGTCGAGACCAGCGGCGCTGCCAACCCGATTGACGCCGCGCCCAGCGACACCAACAGCAGGGTCCGTGCCGTCCACCGCCGGGCCGCGTAGCCGATGGCCAGGCGTCCGAAGGTCTTGGCGACGCCCACCGCCGAAGCGATACCCGCAGCGACCGCTGACGGGCGGCCGCTGATGATCAGGAACGCCACGAGATGCGCCGCGACACCCACCGTCGCGAGTCGGCTCAGCACCATCGCGGCCGTGAGACGGCGCAGGGCACTGCTGTGCAGCAGCGAGATGGGACCGGTCGGGTCAGTTGCCGGGCCATCTGATCGTGCGGGGGCCGCAGGTGCCACATCGGCGGGTCCCGGCGGCGCAGGTGTCGCGGCCACCCCGGCGATGACCTCGCCACGACGGGGGACACCGATCAGGATCAGGGGCGCGCACAGCGTGACGAGGAGGAGGGCGAGGACCACCAGCGCCCCCCGCCAGCCCAGCCAGCCGAGCAGCAACTCGGTGATCGGGATGAAGATGGTGCTCGCGAGCCCACCGAGCAACGTGATGGAGAGCACGGCAGCACGCTGGCGGCCCGGCGCGTGACGGGCGACGGCAGCGAACGCCGGCTCGTAGAGGACCATCGCCATCGCGACCCCGATGACCACCCACGCGGCGAAGTAGGTGGGCAAGGTCCGTGCCACCGACCACAGGGACAGCCCGATGCCCCCGAGGACGGTGCCGAGCAACATGACCCTGCGCGCCCCGTGCAGGTCGATGGTGCGACCCACCAGCGGAGCGCTCAAACCGGAGACCAACAGTCCCGTGGACATCCCGGCTGACACCATCGCGTTCGTCCAACCGAGTTCCTCGACCATCGGTACCAGCAGGACACCGAAGGCGTACGAGAGCACCCCGAACCCCACGGTCGCCGTCACAGCGAGCGCGCTCGCGAACAGCCGGACACGCGCAGGTGTCGCGTCGCGGGACCCGGAGAGGCGCGCTGAAGACCGCCGGGCGAGGTGCCCGAGCGTGGCACCCACGCGCTGCATCGGGCCACGACGAGACATGGTCAGCCCACGCCCCAGACACCCTCGATCAGGGCACGGCGCTCGCGATCGGTACGACCCCGCAGGTCCACCGATCCCCGCTCCGTGACGACCACGTCGACATCGTGGCGAGGCGTCGATACAGGGGCGGACAGCGTGGCCACCAACGATGGACGGCGGCCGCGCGTGGCCGGCACCACCACCATGCTCAGGCCGTGCGGCGCCCGTGCAGCCGCCATCGCGTAGTCGGGGTGTCCCCCGACCCCCGCGATCACCTCATCGGCGGTCCCCTCGACGTTGATCTGTGCCACCGGATCGATCTCGAGCGCGGTGTTGACCGCGGCCAGTGGCCGCCGAGCCAGCCTGCTCGGATCATGGGTGTGCTCCAGCCGCCGCAGGATGGGCCGTCCGTCCGCCCAGGAGTAGAGCCGTGAGGACCCCACCAGGTAGGTGGCCAGTGGCGTGCCGAGCAGGAGCCCCCGTTCCTCCAGCCCGACGACCTCGTCGATCAGTACCCCCGAGTCGATCTCGACAGCCTCCGTGAGCGCGTCGAGGACCGCCGCCGAGACCCCACCGGGCCCGAATTGCACCGCAGCACCCGCCGGCACGAGACGAGCGGCCTCGGTGCCGAGCCGTCGGAGATCAGCGGTCGAGCCGGCACCCGGCAGCTCGCTTGGGCCCCGCTCACTCGCACCCAGGACACGGAGATCGGCCACCTCGGGGAGCGGCTCCGCGGTCGCCTGCGGCAGGCCAGGACGCTCCTCGACCAGGACGGTGTCCGCTACCTCCATGGCAGCGGCCATCCAACCCACCTCCGCTCCGAAAACGAGCCCCTCCCTCGACGGCCGCAGAGAGACGATGGCGACATCCGGGCGCAGTACGTCACGCAGGAGAGTCGGCAGGCTGCTCAACCGTACGGGGAGGTATCCCACCCGTCCGGAGCGCAGATACCCGCGGAGACCGTACCCACCGAGGATCGTGTCTACCCGGCGGTAGGCCAGATCATCGTCGAGGCCGGGAGGTGGGAACAGGCACCATCCGAGCAACAGGTCGATACCTCCGACCCGGCGCGCGGCCTCACGCAGCGGTTCCCAGACGGTGACCGGCATGCCCGCCCCATCGCCGACGACCACCCGTGCACCGGGCCGCAGCACGGCAACGATGTCCTCCACATCCACGTCCGACCCCACCACCCTCGACGGCAGCGTGTTCCGGCCCCGTGCCTGGCTGCCACCCCGCCACCCGCCGCCGCCGCGGAGCGGGCCTCCTCAACCTAGCCGCCATCACCCTCAGGATGATGGTGCCCTGCCAGCGGTCGGCCCGGGTTGCTAGCTCCAGCGGGGGTCGCCGCCCTCCTCCCACACCGACCACCTCGATACCTCGTCGAGTTCGTCCGGTCCGGGCGCCTCCC
>CAYTLZ010000090.1:0-10391 GCA_964438785.1 uncultured Actinomycetota bacterium
CCTCGAGGTCGAGGGGGACCTCGAGGTCGCCGACCACCTCCACAGCGTCGACGCGGTCTTCGATCTCGCCGCCAGCTGCGACGATCACCTCGTCACCCTGACGCCTGAGGGCGCGTCGGGCCCGGCACCCGCCGCCGTCGCGATCACCGCCCAGGCCCACGAATGGGGCCAGCAGGGCTGGGATCTCGCCTCCTGGGCGGCCGCCGGAACCACCACGATCCGAACCGTGATCGCCACCAGCGCGGACGGCGGGACCTCCCAGCCCGAGCCCGGTGCGACCGGCACCGTCTACGACACGATCGCACTCACCTTCTGCGGCGACGTCGAGGTGGCGAACGACGACACCATCGATGCGCCGGAGGCCGACGACACCGCCGACGACACCGCCACGGACACGACCGCGGAGACCGCCGTCGGCACACCGACCCGGGTCCCGGCCCCGAGCGAGACGACCGGGACCCCGGCCGGGAACGCGACGACGGAGCCGTCGGACACGACCGACACGGCCACCGGCGCGCCTGCGGACAACGGCACGGGCGACGACGGGTCCACCGCCACCGAACCGTTCGGCGTCGTGCGGGTCGAGACGATCACGCCGGATGCCGTCAGCGGCACCGTGCGCACGGCCGACGAACCGACCGCCGCCGACACCGTCAGCGTGCTGCCGGTCGTCCACGCCAGTGCCGACACGACCACCGGGACGGCGACCTCCGGGACGCCGGCCATGGGCCTGACCGCCGCAGGGCTGCTCGCCGCGGCACTGCTGGCACTCGGTCTCGGCCGCCGTGCCGACCGGATGAAGCAGGGAACCACCGGCACCACCACCGACCGGATGGAGCTCGGAGGTCGGGCATGACCAGCGACGACCGCACCCGGGCGCTCGGTGCCCGCCTCCGCAGTATCCGCAACCAGCAGGGCCTGTCCCTGGCCCAGGTCGAGGCCCGCAGCGGCGGTGTCTGGAAGGCCGTCGTCGTCGGTGCCTACGAGCGCGGCGACCGGGCCGTCAGCCTGCAACGTCTGGCAGACCTCGCCTCCTTCTACGGCGTGCCGCTGGCCGACCTGCTGCCACGCGAGGCCGACGAGCGCCCAGGTGCCGACCGCACCCGGCGGGACGGCGGCGACCAGAACCGCATCACCCTGGATCTGCCGCGGCTGGACCCGCGTGATCCCCGACTCGCCCCCGTGGCCCGCTTCGCGAGCTACGTCCGCCGTCGACGCGGCGACCACAACGGCCGGTTGCTGACGCTGCGTGGCGGCGACCTGGAGACCATCGCCTTCGCGATGGGCCGCGAGCCGGACATGCTGCTGAACGACCTGCTGCAGGCCGGCGTCGTGCGGCGCACCGCCACGGCCAGCTGAGCCACCCACCACGGCCGGCGCACCGCCACGGCCAGCTGAGCCACCCACGCACGGCACACCGTGGGAACAGGCCGAGACGACTCAGCTGCGCACGGCCAGCCGCCAGGCCTCCCGATCGAGGAAGCCGGCCCGGCCGTAGGCGGTCAAGGCCGGGACGTTGTCGCTGCGCACGTGCAGGCTGACGGCCCGGTCGCGTGGCCCCTCGATCAGCGCCTGGCGGACCGCGGCGGCGACGGCCCCGGTGCCGACACCCTGGCCCCGGACGGACGGGGAGGCGACGATCCCAGCGAGCTGCACCCCGAACCGGTGCGACGACACCGACCGTTCCAGCTTGAACACCGGCGCCCCGATGGGGCCGACGCAGTACACCAGCCCCTGCTTGGCCGTCGCCTCGAGCCGGGAGCGGTAGCTGCGCCAGCCGGCCCGCCCCGGATTCGGACCGAACCGGTCGTCGACGTGCAGCTGCACGGCCAGTCCGGCCAGCCCGTCGAGGTCGGCGGTCTCCGCCCGGCGCAGCCCCGGGTCGGCGACCTCCGTCGGGTCGGGCACCCGGTCGGCGTCGACGGTGAGGAAGCGCTGATCGTGCACGACCATCCCGTCGTCGACGCCGGTGCGCTCGAGCAGCGCGTCACCGGCCGCCACGTCCCCGACCAGCAGCCGCCATCGACGGCTCGGCGCGGGTGCGTCCCGGATCGCGTCCGCGTCCCCGCACGGCACGATCAGCCGTCCCGGGAACACGATGGCGATCGCCCACCGGTCGTCGTCGGAGGCGATCCGCACCGGCTCCGCGCCGTAGGACTCCATCGCCGACAGCGCGAACATGTGGCGTGCCGCGCCACCGGCGGGGGCCGGCCAGCGCTGGAGCCGACCGGCGATGGTCTCGAGTTCGCCCGTGGTGGCCTTGCGCCACTTCAGGCGTCGGAAGAGTCGTGCGGTCATCCCGCGAGGCTCAGGTTCGGGTCGACCGCGAGGTCGAGCGCGGCGAACGCATCGGCGGCGAGCAGGTTCGCACCACTGGCGGCGACCATCGCGCCGTTGTCGGTGCACAACGGGATCGACGGCACGATCAGCCGCTGACCGTTGACGTCGCAGGCGGCGGCGAAACGCTCCCGCAGCCGGGTGTTCGCGGCGACGCCGCCGGCGAGCACGACCTGCTCATAGCCCTGGTCGGATGCGGCCCGCAGCGTCTTCTCGACCTGCACGTCGACGATGGCCTCCTGGAACGACGCGGCGACGTCCGCCAGCACCGGTTCGGTGCCGGCCGCCTCCATGCGCCGCATCTCGCGGATCACCGCGGTCTTGAGCCCCGACAGCGACAGGTCGTAGTCGCCGCTGTCACGCATGGCACGCGGGAAGGCGAAGGCGGTGCGGTCACCACCGACGGCGAGCCGGTCGATCTCCGGACCTCCCGGATACCCGAGCCCCATGAACCGGGCGATCTTGTCGAACGCCTCGCCGGCCGCGTCGTCGATGGTCGCGCCCAGCTGCGTGAACCGACCGTCGGGGCCCATCGCCACGATCGAGGTGTGCCCGCCGGAGACCACCAGGGCGACCAGCGGCGGCTCGAGCAACCCGTGTTCGAGTTGTGCCACCTCGACGTGGGCGCGCAGGTGGTTGACGCCGATCAGCGGCAGGTCGTGCGCCAACGCGATGCCCTTGGCCCCGGACACGCCGACGAGCAGCGCGCCGACCAGGCCGGGCCCGGCGGTGACCGCGACCGCGTCGATGTCGGAGAGGCGGACGCCGGCGGTCACCAGCGCCGTGTCGATGGTGGGCAGCAGCTGCTCGAGGTGCGCGCGGGCGGCGACCTCGGGAACGACCCCGCCGTAGGGCGCATGCAGCTCGACCTGGCTGGCGATCACGTTGGCGCGCAGGTGCAGGCGGTCCTCGACGATGCCGACGGCGGTCTCGTCGCACGAGGTCTCGATGCCGAGCACCAGCATCTAGTCCACCTCCTCGGCGTCGGGCCGGAACCACCAGATCAGTGCGTCCTCACCGTCCGGGTAGTACCGCGGACGTCGACCTTCGTCGACGAAGCCGGCCTGACGGTACAGCGCCTGGGATCCGAGGTTGGAGGCCCGGACCTCGAGTGTGACCGCCTCGGCTCCGGCGGCCAGCACCGCGGCGACGAGCGCGTCGAGCAGCCGACGGCCGATCCCGGCCCGCCGCCAGGTCGTGGCCACCGCGATGTCGATGACATGGGCGTCGGTGTGCTGCAGGATGGCGGCGGCGTAGCCGACGATCCCGCGATCGTCGATCGCCACCAGGCACCGCCGGTCCGGCTGGCGCAGGTCGTGGTCGAGCTGGCGCAGGGTCGAGTCACTCAGCCCCTCGATCGAGCGGATGGACACGACGTCGGCCGACGTGGCCGGGCGGATCGTCACCGTCACCGCCACGGTCACGCCCCCGCCTGCCCATCGGCTGCCTGCCCGCCGTCCGCCGGTCCGCCGGTCGCCGGTCCGCCGGTCGCCGGTTCCGCCCCCGCCTGCCCATCGGCTGCCTGCCCGCCGTCCGCCGGATCCGCCGCCGCTGTCGGACCCGCGTCGGTGGGCACGCTGGTGACTCCACCACCAGCCGCGTCCGGTGCCGAACCACCACGCATCCGCCCACGCGTCTCCCACCCGATCTTGGCATCCGCCTGCCGCAGATACATCGGCCGCAGGGTCTCCGGGCGCTGGGTCTCCTCGCGCACGAATCGAGGCAGCGCGAGCTCCGCGAGATCGGCGGCGTCCGGCCACGCGAGGTCCGGGCCACCGAGCTGCGAGCCGGTGTCCTCGAGCTGGGCGCGGTAGCTGAGCACCCCGTCGCCGACGACGAGCACGTCCTGGCCGTGGGCCTCGACCTCGGCCACCAGCTGGTCGATCCGTCCGACCGCCGGCTCGCTCTCGCGCTGCACGCCGCCCGGCGACGCGCGGTAGAACGCCCAGAACAGCTCGCCACGGCGCGCGTCGAGCGCCGCACAGATCGGTCGGTCGGTGTAGCGCGCGGAGAACGCCAGCACGTCCAGCCCACACAACCCCACCGTCGGCAACTGCAACGAGGCAGCGAACGTCTGGGCGGTCGCGATCCCGACCCGCAGACCCGTGAACAGCCCCGGACCGATCCCCACCGCGACGCCACCGATGCGGGCCACCTCGATGTTGGCCTGATCGAGGCAGAACCGCACGGCGGGGGCGAGGAACTCGCCGTGCCGGCGGGCGACACCGAGCCCGGCGGATGCGACGACCCGGTCGTCGTCGACCAGCGCGACCGACGAGCGGGAGGTGGACGCCTCGATCCCCAGTACCAGCATCAGCTCGCCATCGGTCGGGCCCGGTGCTCGCCCGGGATGGTCATCGCCACGGCGCGACCCGCTCATCGAGTGCGGGCATCCGGGCCGTCCACCGCGCACCGTAGGCGGCCAGCCGGATGTGGCGCGCGTCGGTGGTCGACTCGGACCCCGCACCGGCACCATCCTCGCCGGCACCCATCGCGTGGACGATCTCGACCTCCAGGCGATCCTCGGGCAGCAACGGCGCGACCGCGTCGGCCCACTCCACGAAGGTCACCACCTCCGGCGACATCACGTCCTCACCGAGGTCACGGACATCGACCAGCCGGTCGAGGCGGTAGACGTCGGCGTGCACCATCGGGACCCGCCCGAGGTACTCGCGCACCAGCACGAAGGTCGGGGAGGTGACCCGTGCCTCGACCCCCAGCCCGGCCGCCGCGCCCTGCACGAAACAGGTCTTGCCGGCACCGAGCTCGCCGGACAGGGCGACGACGTCCCCGACCTCGAGCACCGTGGCGATGGCCTCGGCCGCGGCACGGGTCGCGGCGGGACCATGGGTCGTCAACGTGAGTCGGTGCGCGCTCAGCGTGGTGCTCCCGGGCAGTGGTCGGCGCAGCCAACGATAGGCACCGCGCGCCGGTCAGCCCAGCCGTGGGTGCCGGTCGGTGCCGCCGCCGGGTGCCGGTCAGCCCAGCCGCGCGCGCAGGGCGGTGCCGCCGCCGGGTGCCGGTCAGCCCAGCCGCGCGCGCAACTCGTCGCGGGCGGCCGCACCCGACTTCATCCGCCCGTCGAGCACCGCCGCGGCGACACCGAGGTCGCGGCGCAGACCGTTGGTCGCCTGCTTGTCGCCGCGCAGCACGTCGAGCGGATGATGCGTCGGGATCAGCGTGGTCCCCGACCGGATGTCGAGACGGAACCCGACGACCCGATCGAAGGGCACCGGACGGCCCAGCATCACCGCCGTGGCCAGCGGCCCGAGCGTGACGATGACCTCCGGAGCCAGCAGCTCGAGCTCCGCCTCCAGGTGGGGCGCACACGCGCGCACCTCCTCCAGCGACGGTGCCCGATCGTCGGGCGGCCGGCAGCGCACCACCGAGGTCACCCGGACCGTCTCCGGATCGACGCCCGCTTCGATGATGGCGGCGTCGAGCACGTTGCGTGCGCCGCCCGCCAGCGCCCGACCCTGCAGGTCCTCGTGGCGACGCGGGGCGGGGGCGATCACCACCAGTCGGGCATCGAGTGGGCCGTCGCCCGCCGCGGCCGACGTGCGGCAGTCGGCGAGCTCGCAGCTCGTGCAGGCGCGCACGAGTCGCAGGTGTTGGCGCGGACTCCGGCGCGTGTCCGGTGCAGTGGTCGGCACTCCCAGCCTCCCCCACCCGCCGGGTCTCGAGGTCCGACGGCTGGTTCGCAGGACCGTAGCGCCGGGTCGCGGTCGCACCCCAAAACGGCGTGGACGGTCGCGCGGCCCCACCCGCCCGACGGCCGCGGCACGCACACATCGCACGGACAGCGGGCGACCTCGTCGGCCGACGGGCGACGGGCACGTGCCCACTGACAACGCGCGTCAGCCGTCCGCCAGCCCCGGCAGGCCGTCCCGGCCGTGGGCGAGCAGCGGCCCACGGCGGGTCGCGTCCGCGACGGCCTCGACGGCGAGGTGGGCCACCAGGTCGACCGGCGCATCGACCCGACCGATCGCGAGGCAGAACAGCGCGTCGCCGTCGAGTTCCGTGTGTGCCGGCCGGATCGCCCGCGCGACACCGTCGTGGGCGAGGTCGGCGACCCGCACCGCGTCCCGTTTGGTCAGTCGCGCGTCGGTCACGATGCACCCGACGACCGTGTTGCCGCTCGGTCCCTGCAGGTCGGACCCCGCACCACCCGGACCGCCCGCACCACCCGGACCGCCCGCACCACCCGGACCGCCCGCACCACCGGGACCACCCGCGCTGGCACCACCCGCGCTGGCACCACCCGCACCGCTCGCCCCGGCACCCGGGCCGCCGGGCCGGCCCGCGATCGGATAGCGCGCCACCTCGGCGTCGATGCGGGCCCGGGCGATCCAGCGCCCGTCGTCACCCATCACCTCGCCGACGGCGTTGTTGGCGACGATCACTCCGACCGTGACCCCGCCCGCCGACCGGACGGCGACGCCCTGGCCGCTGCGCCATGCGTGCTCGAGCCCGCCGACCTTGGCGACGGTGCAGCCGGTGCCGACCCCGACGGCGCCCTCGGGCACCTCGGCGTCGGCGTCGGGTGCGCCCGCCGCGTCACACGCGGCGACACCGGTCGCCGGCCCGGGTCGGGCGGCCGGATCGATCGCCGAGCGGTCCAGCACGATCGCCGCGCCCACGATCGGCACGATCCCGTCCATGATCGGATAGCCGATGCCGGCCTGCTCCAACCAGGTCATCACCCCGTCGGCGGTGGCCAGCCCGAATGCGGAGCCGCCGGCGAGCACCACGCCGTGGCAGACGGTCAGCTTGCCCATGGCTCCGAGCGCCGCCGCCTCACGCGTCCCGGGCGACGCCCCGCGGACCGCGACCGCGCCGAGCGTGTCGGCTGGCGGCAGGATGACGGTGCATCCCGACGTGCCCCCGGGTGCGGTGGCCACCCCCACACGGACGCCGTCGACGCCGAGCGCCATCAGGACACCCCGCCGGCGGCCGAGGCGGGCGGACTGGCCGACAGGCGGCCGCGGAGCAGGTCGTCGAGCACGGCGGTGATCTCCTCGCCCGCTTCGAGCAGGCTCATGTGGCCGACGTCCGCCAACTGGTGCAGTTCGGCCTCGGCCCGCTCGGCCATCCGCACGGACAGCTGCATCGGGGTCAGCCGGTCGTGGGTGCCGACCAGGATGGCGGTCGGGATGTCGACGAGCAGGTCGAGCGCATCGTCCTCGTCGACCCCGAGCACCATCTCGGCCATGCCCAGCACGACGTCCGAGCCGCTCTCGAGCGCCAACTGCTGCACGAACGCCACGATGCGGGGATCGGCACCCGGTCCGACCGACGTCCAGCGGGCGGCGAGGTAGGACAGATCGGAGGTGGCGGAGGTCAACCGGTCGGTCAGGTCCACCACCCGCGGGTTGCGCAGTGCGGGCACGACGCGACGGATGCCCCGCTCGAGCCGTGCGACCGCACGGATCCCGACCTCCAGGCTGAGCCGTTCCGCCTTGGCCGACGAGGTGGTCGACAGCAGGGCGACCCCCGCCAGGCGCGCCCGCAGGGCCTCATCGCGCCGCAGGGCGTTGAGCACGGCCATTCCGCCCATCGAGTGGCCGGCAACGACCAACGGTCCCCGCCGGCTGGCGTGCGCCACGACCGCGCGCAGCGTGTCGCCGACCAGATCGAGGTCGTAGCTGCCCGACCCGGGCGACGCGCTACGGCCGTGGCCGGGCTGGTCGTAGGTCACGATCCGGTAGCGGTCGACCAGTCGGGTGACGATCTCGTGCCACACCCGACCGGTGCAGATCCACCCGTGGGCCAACACCAGCTGCGGCGCATCGGCGGGACCATAGGTCTCGACCACGATGCGCATGCCGTCGGGGCCGTCGATGCCCTCCACCTCGCCGCCATAGCTGCCCAGCGGCAGGTCGACGGGGGGCAGGGTCGGCACCAGCCGCTGGCGGACGATGGACCGTTCGGCGAGGAAGCCGAGCGCCGCGCCGCCGGCCGCGAGCGCACCGATCGCCGCCACGCGTGCCGCCCGGGTCGCCACGGTTCAGGCCGTCCTCTCCACCGGCGCTCGCCGGTCTCCCCCACGTGCATCGGTCTCGCCCAGATGCATCGCTCTCGCCCAGATGCATCGCTCTCGTCCAGATGCATCGGGGGGCGGAGGCTAGTCGTGGTGGTGTCGAGGCAGCCGCGCGGTGAGCTGGGTCGCGATCTCGTAGGTGATCGTGTCCGTCGCGACGGCCCATTCCTCGACCCGGATGGTCTCGTCGTCCTGGGTGCCGATGAGCACGACCTCCTCACCGACGGTCGGCTCGTCGTCGCCGCACCAGATGAGGATCTGGTCCATGGTGACGGTGCCGACCATGGGGCGTCGTCGCCCGCGGAGCAGGACCTGGGCACGGTTGGTCAATGCGCGGGGCACACCGTCGGCGTACCCGATGGGCAGCGTCGCGACCCAGCCCTCCTCGGGTGCGCGCCACCGGTGGCCGTAGGACACCGGCGTCCCGGCCGCCACCCGCTTGGCGAACGACACCTCGGTGAGCAGCCGCAGGGCGGGTCGCAGGCCGTACTCGAGCGCGTCGACCTCGGCGGACGGCGACAGCCCGTACAGCCCGATGCCGGGGCGCACGAGGCTGTGGCGTGAGCCGGGGTGGAGCAGGGCACCGGCGGTGTTGGCCGCATGGATCAGCGTCGGTTCGATCCCCAGTTTGGCGGCCGTGTCCAGTCCCTGGTCGAAGGCGGCGAGCTGCTGGTCGGTCGTGGGGGCCTCCGGCTCGTCGGCCCGGGCGAAGTGGGTCCACAGCCCGGTGACGTTGATCCCCCGGGCGCTCGCGGCCTGCCGCAGCCGGACCGGCCAGTCGGCCGGGGCGATGCCGACCCGGCCCATGCCGGTGTCGAGCTTGAGGTGCACGTCGATCGGTGTGCCGCGTTCGTGTCCGGCGGCGTCGAGCACCGTCAGGAACACCTCGCGGTAGGCGGTGGGGGTCAGTCCGGCGGCGAGCAGCGACTCCACCGCGGCGATCGGCGGCTCCGAGAACAGCAGGATCGGTGTCTCGATCCCGGCGTCACGCAGCTCGATCCCCTCCTCGACCGTGGCGACGGCCAGCCACGTCGCGCCGGCGTCGATCGCCGCCCGGGCGACCGGCACCGCCACATGGCCGTAGGCGCCGGCCTTCACGACCGCACAGACGTCCGTGCCGCTGATCCGGGCGATGGTGGCCACGTTGTGGCGGACCGCCCCGAGGTCGACCTCGATCCGGCTCGGACGCAGTGAGCTGCGCACGTCGAGCTCCAGACTCACCGGTGCCTCCTCGATCGGGGACGGGACACGTCCCCGGCCACCATGGCAGCCGGGCGTGCGCCCGAAGGTACGTCCGGGAGCGCAGCCGGCGGTCCGACCGGGAGTGCACCCGGCGACGCGTGCGGCCACCGACGGTAGGCGCTGGCCGGATCGGTCAGGACACCGAGGACACCGGGCAGGGTGGCCAGCACATCGGTGGCCGTGGCCCGGTCCGCCCGGTCCGCCCCCGCCCACTGCCCGGCGGCGGCATGCCACCACACCGCCCGGGCGACGGCGAGCGGGATGTCATCCGCGCGCGCGATCGCGGCGGCGATGATCCCGGCGAGCACGTCCCCGGTCCCGCCGGAGCCGAGCGCCGGCGAGGCGATCGGGGTGACCCACACCCGTCCGTCGGGGGCCGCGACGATCGTGCCGGGCCCCTTGACCACGATCGTGGCGTCGTACCGGACCGCCAGCGCCGGGGCCCGCTCGACCCGGTGGGCGAAGGCGTCGGGCCCGTCGCTACCGCCGCCGATGCGGGCGAGTTCGCGTTCGTGGGGCGTGAGCACCAGCGTGCCGACGTGGTCGGCCAGGGCATCGGGATCGTCGCGGTGCGCGTTGAGCGCGTCGGCGTCGAGCACCAGTCGGGATGCCGTGCGACGCAGGTGGGCGACCAGGGCGGCCACCCCGGGACCGTGACCGAGCCCGGGCCCCGCCAGCACGGCGTCCACACCGGCGAGATCGGGGAGGACGTCCACGGCCGCGGCCGTCAGCGCCCCGAGGTCGGGGTCCGGGGCATCCGCGGGGACGCCGC